>NZ_OY762276.1:590000-931000 GCF_963665445.1 uncultured Desulfobulbus sp.
GATCGCCTATCCTTCTCCGTCCCCTCTTATACTGTATCCACATCAGCGGTACGGGAATATTAACCCGTTTCCCATCGACTACGCTTTTCAGCCTCGCCTTAGGGGCCGACTAACCCTGAGCAGATTAACTTGACTTCAGGAAACCTTAGACTTTCGGCGTGAAGGTTTTTCACCTTCATTATCGCTACTCGTGTCAACATAAGCTCTTGTGATACCTCCAGCACACCTCGCGATGCACCTTCTCAGGCCTACACAATGTTCTCCTACCATCGATTGCTCGATCCGTAGCTTCGGTACTATGCTTGAGCCCCGTTACATTTTAGGCGCAAATTCACTAGACCAGTGAGCTATTACGCTTTCTTTAAAGGATTGCTGCTTCTAAGCCAACCTCCTGGTTGTCTCAGCAATTTCACCTCCTTTTCCACTTAGCATAGTTTAGGGACCTTAGCTGACGGTCTGGGTTCTTTCCCTCTCGACCACGGAACTTATCTCCCGCAGTCTGACTCCCGCGATTGAACTTGGCGGCATTCGGAGTTTGTTAAGGGTTGGTAAGCCGGTGGGCCCCCTAGCCTAGACAGTGCTCTACCTCCGCCAGTCGATTCGCAAGGCTATACCTAAATATATTTCGGAGAAAACCAGCTATCACCGAGTTTGATTAGCCTTTCACTCCTATCCACACCTCATCCAAGCAGTTTTCAACCTACAATGGTTCGGGCCTCCATTTCGTGTTACCGAAACTTCACCCTGGACATGGATAGATCACCCGGCTTCGGGTCTACCCCATGCAACTTGACGCCCAGTTAAGACTCGCTTTCGCTACGGCTCCACCTAACGGCTTAACCTTGCTGCATAGGGTAACTCGTTGACTCATTATGCAAAAGGCACGCTGTCACATCACATGGATGCTCCAACTGCTTGTAAGCTGACGGTTTCAGTTTCTATTTCACTCCCCTCCCGGGGTTCTTTTCACCTTTCCCTCACGGTACTGGTTCACTATCGGTCACTAGGGAGTATTTAGCCTTGGAAGATGGTCCTCCCGGATTCCCACAAGGTTTCACGTGTCTCGTGGTACTCGGGGACACCCTAGGGTGGGTCAAGATTTCGCGTACTGGATTATCACCATCTCTGATCGGCCTTTCCATACCGTTCCGCTATCTCTCACCAATCCCATGTCGGGGCCCCACAACCCCTACAAGTAAACTTGTAGGTTTGGGCTATTCCGCGTTCGCTCGCCACTACTTGCGGAATCTCAATTGATTTCTTTTCCTGAGGGTACTGAGATGTTTCACTTCCCCTCGTTCGCCTTCAGTACCTATGTATTGAGTACTGAATGACAGAGTTTGAACTCTGCCGGGTTGCCCCATTCGGAAATCTCCGGGTCAAAGCCTGTTAACAGCTCACCGAAGCTTATCGCAGTTTTCCACGTCCTTCATCGCCTCCTAGTGCCAAGGCATCCGCCATCAGCCCTTAGTAGCTTAACCATAAGTCTTTTTTAAACTAAGTTTTGCTCTAAACGCTTGTTTGTAGTACTTCGATACTTTATCGTGCTTCCATCCGAAAATGGCGCTGCACAAGCATCGAATCTACGATTTAGATACCCTGCTATTCAATTGTCAAAGATCTATAAACTCTAAAAGTTTAAAAGAAGATGATGAATATCAGAAAATATTCACCACCTTGTCTTAACCTTTTAAGACTGGTGGAGGTGAACGGGATCGAACCGATGACCTCCTGCGTGCAAGGCAGGCGCTCTCCCAGCTGAGCTACACCCCCATACGATCCGATCAAAGCTCTGCTTGGTGGGCCTAGGTGGACTTGAACCACCGACCTCACGCTTATCAGGCGTGCGCTCTAACCAAGCTGAGCTATAGGCCCATGCCCTTGATCTCTCAAAACTGAACAGTAATAAAGCGGAGTTGATCCCATACAGGGTAATCCCTGTATCTTTCCTTATAAAGGAGGTGATCCAGCCCCAGGTTCCCCTAGGGCTACCTTGTTACGACTTCACCCCAGTTACCAGCCATACCTTGGCAGCCTGCCCCCTCGAAAGGTTAGCTCAACTGCTTCTGGTACAACCGACTCCCGTGGTGTGACGGGCGGTGTGTACAAGGCCCGGGAACGTATTCACCGCGGCATGCTGATCCGCGATTACTAGCGATTCCAACTTCATGGAGTCGAGTTGCAGACTCCAATCCGGACTGAGACCGAATTTATGGGATTGGCTCCATTTCGCAATGTCGCTGCCCTTTGTATCGGCCATTGTAGTACGTGTGTAGCCCTGGTCATAAAGGCCATGAGGACTTGACGTCATCCCCACCTTCCTCCGGTTTGACACCGGCAGTCCCTTTAGAGTGCTCAGCCGAACTGCTAGCAACTAAAGGCAAGGGTTGCGCTCGTTGCGGGACTTAACCCAACATCTCACGACACGAGCTGACGACAGCCATGCAGCACCTGTCTCCAGGCTCCTCCAAATGAAGGCACTCTCAAGTTTCCTCAAGATTCCCGGGATGTCAAGACCAGGTAAGGTTCTTCGCGTTGCATCGAATTAAACCACATACTCCACCGCTTGTGCGGGCCCCCGTCAATTCCTTTGAGTTTTAATCTTGCGACCGTACTCCCCAGGCGGTCAACTTAATGCGTTAGCTGCGACACAGAGGGGATCAACACCCCCTACATCTAGTTGACATCGTTTACGGCGTGGACTACCAGGGTATCTAATCCTGTTTGCTCCCCACGCTTTCGCGCCTCAGCGTCAGTACTCAGCCAGAAAGTCGCCTTCGCCACCGGTATTCCTCCCGATATCTACGAATTTCACCTCTACACCGGGAATTCCACTTTCCCCTCTGGTACTCAAGCCTGACAGTTTCAAATGCACTTCCACGGTTAAGCCGTGGGCTTTCACATCTGACTTACCAAGCCGCCTGCGCGCCCTTTACGCCCAGTGATTCCGAACAACGCTTGCACCCTCCGTATTACCGCGGCTGCTGGCACGGAGTTAGCCGGTGCTTCCTTTAGAGGTACCGTCAAACATAGCAGGTATTAACTACTATGCACTTCTTTCCTCTTGACAGAGCTTTACGACCCGAAGGCCTTCCTCACTCACGCGGCGTCGCTGCGTCAGGGTTGCCCCCATTGCGCAATATTCCTCACTGCTGCCTCCCGTAGGAGTCTGGCCCGTGTTCCAGTGCCAGTGTGGCGGATCATCCTCTCAGACCCGCTAACCATCGTCGCCTAGGTAGGCCATTACCCCACCTACTAGCTAATGGTACGCAGACCCCTCAACATGCAGTAGCTTATATCAGAGGCCACCTTTACTTACATACCTTGTAGAAAGTAAGACTATCCGGTATTAGTCAGCCTTTCGGCTGGTTATTCCAGACATGAAGACAGGTTATCTACGCGTTACTCACCCGTGCGCCACTTTACTCAGGACCGAAGTCCCTTTCGCGTTCGACTTGCATGTGTTAAGCACGCCGCCAGCGTTCGTTCTGAGCCAGGATCAAACTCTCCAGTTCTATATCCTAGCCAATCACAAATGATTGGACTTTATCCAAATCAAAAACCAAAATTACTTGGCCCGCTCTATTTACTGTTCAGTTTTCAAAGATCAAAAGCGCTGGCCATGCTTGCCAGCCGCGTCAATCAGTTTATCATGCTTTCGAATCGCTGTCAATCTTTTTTTTAATCTTTCCAGCCGATTCCGTCGCTCACCGGGCGACCCGACGAGCAACGAGGCGCCAATATACAGTCCTCGATCCCGCCCGTCAATCTCTTTTTGCGCGCCTGTGTCGTTTTTTGCCGAGTTGGGGCCAACTCTTTGTCACAAAAGGCTTTTTTGTATTTGCCATTGTATCGCTCTTTGTCGTAACATGGGCGTACCCTGAGGAGTGATTTCAGGAAAGGATCTCAGTTCAACCCGTTAGCGTTCATCCCCTCTCAAGAATGGATACAGATACCTCATCCCTACTTCGTCAACTTCCTTCCGTCAACGAGTGTTTGATTCATCTGGCCGAGATTCCTGAGCTCGATGAGTACCCGATGAGCCGGGTCAAACACTGCGTCCGGCTGTATATTGATACCCTGCGCCAAGATATACTTGCTGGCCGTGATGCGCGCAAACTCGATGCGCAAAAACAGGGCCTCTTTGTCGATTTGGTTCGTTTTATCCGCCGCTATCATCGTCCCCGGTTTACCCGGGTGATCAACGGCACCGGGGTGATTGTCCATACTAATCTGGGGCGGTCATTGTTGCCGGAAGCCGCGCTGCTAAATCTTGTCACCGCGGCATCGGGATATTCCAATCTTGAGTTGAACCTCAGCAGCGGTCGGCGTGGGTCGCGCTATTCGCATGTTGAGGATCTGCTCTGCGAGCTTACCGGTGCAGAGGCAGCTCTGGTGGTCAACAACAATGCAGCAGGTGTGTTGATTGCCCTTGAAACCCTCGGTAAGGGGAAGGAGGTTATTGTTTCAAGAGGGCAGTTGGTAGAAATCGGCGGATCTTTTCGTATTCCTGATATCATGGCCCGTAGCGGCGCGCGCCTGGTCGAGGTGGGAACGACCAACCGCACCCACGAGCGGGATTACCAGAATGCCATCAGCGAACAGACCGCCCTTTTGCTTAAGGTGCATTGCAGCAATTACCGGGTCATCGGTTTTACCTGCGAGGTCGAGGCCAAGGACCTGGTGAGGATCGGTCGCGAAAACCGTGTTCCAGTGATGGAGGACCTCGGTTCAGGGTGCTTTATCGATCTTTCCCGGTTTGGTTTGACAAAAGAACCCACGGTTCAGGAAGCTGTTGCCAGCGGGATGGATATCGTCACCTTCAGCGGCGATAAATTGCTCGGCGGTCCTCAGGCCGGTATCATTGTCGGCTCTAGAAAATATATCGAAGCCATCAAGCGCAACCCGATCAACCGTGCACTGCGAATCGATAAGTTTACCTTGTCCTCCCTGGAATCGGTTCTTCGGCTCTATCTTGATCAAAATCAGGCCCTGGAACACATTCCCACCTTGAAGATGATCGCCATGGCTGAAACCGCCCTTCGAGACCGTGCAATCGGTTTTTGTGATCGTTGTGAGGAGGCCTTTGGCCAACAGTGCCGCATTGAGCCCTTTGCGGTGCATTCGCAGATCGGCGGTGGTGCGTTGCCCGAGCAAAATCTGGCCAGTTGGGCCGTATCCCTGCAGCCGAAATCGCTCAAACTCAGTCTCCTCGAGCAACGTCTTCGTTCCGCGACCATTCCCGTCATGGGGCGGGTTGAAAGCGACCGGCTTCTGGTTGACCTGCGGACGGTGGGGGAATCCGAAGAGGATGACCTTTTTCACAGTATACACGAGGCCCTGTCCGGTTCATCTGCACTCTAGGAAGACACTCCTTCAAACGCTTAAGAACAGATGCTCACACTCGACGATTTTTTCCTGTTTTATACGCCCTTTTCCGAAGCCCTGGCCGATCAGCTGCCCCTTCCGGCCACGATCGACTTGTACGCACTGGCAAGCGACGGCTCCATGCACCGGCTGGATGAGTACCTGGTCGGCGAAAGGGAGGCGATTCCGGAAGAGATCCATTCCTTGGATCAACCCTGGGTCGATGCCGGACAGCTGATCTTTCCTTTTCCCCTTGACTCCGGGGAGATGGCTGCTGCGGTCGTCGGGGATATCGATCTCTCCTTCCTGCGCAAGATGTCGGGCTCCTGGCTAAAGCAGATGCGCGAGGATTTGCTGGACAAATTTGCCTCGATTCGCCTTGCCGGCATTGACCCGGAAACCGATTTGTACAATCGACGGGCATTACTCGCGTTTTTCAGGAATATCCATGAGGAGCACACAGGGTTTCTTTTTCTCATCAATACGGTGTTTTCACGTAAAACCGCAACCGCCAATCTGCAGAAACTCAAAGAAACCGCCGACCTGCTGACAACGGTAGGGCAGGGCCAATATTTTTCCTTTGGCTACGGCGTGTTTGGTCTGTATCTGTCCTTTGCCCCAAGAAAGGTGGCGCTGAAAACCGCCCGGCACCTGCAGCGGCAGTTGCGGCGTGAAGGTATGATCAAGGTGCAGATAGGTTTTGCCCGGGTGAGCGGGGGCGCCCAGGCCGGTGAAGAGCCGGAGCTCGATCGATATTGGCGTGCCTTGGAACTGGCCGAGAAGCGCGGCCCCTTTGGCCTTTGTGATATCGACACCCTGGAGGCCCGGCACTCCACCCCCTTTCATCTAGACGACAGCCAGCTGGTTGAGCAGGGATTGTCGCATTGGAGCCGGCTGCGGCAGTTTACCCTTGCCCTGGTCAGCTTTCAGCAGGCAACCGAGGAATCGATTTCCGCCTGGGGCAATCT
Organism: uncultured Desulfobulbus sp.; assembly: GCF_963665445.1. Taxonomy (GTDB): domain Bacteria; phylum Desulfobacterota; class Desulfobulbia; order Desulfobulbales; family Desulfobulbaceae; genus Desulfobulbus. Next base: position 596,336 of record NZ_OY762276.1, read on the forward strand.
GCACCGGGAGGGCGTTGCAACCGAGGGGGGGATGTTGTTGATGCACGGACACCATGTGCTGCTCGTTTTTGCCGATCAATTTCAGGAACAGATCGGCAAAGTCGTTGAATCCATGGCCGAGGACGCCCGGCGGCGTTTTGGTGACGAACCTTTTCTGACCGGCGTCGCCTCCTGGCCCTGTCTCGATTTTACCAAAGGCGACGTGCTGGGCAACTGCCTCAAGGCGCAGCGGCACGCCTCGTTTTTCGGACCCGGAAGCCTGGTCGTTTTTGATCACATCAGCCTCAATATCAGCGGCGACTATTTTTTTGACGAGGGGGATTACCGGACAGCGATGCGCGAGTACCGGCGTGGGCTTCGGTTGCAACCCGGCGATGTCAATCTGATCAACTCGCTAGGGGTTACCCTGGTGGAGTGCAATCAGCTGCGCGCTGCCGCCAACTGCTTTCAGGATGCCCTCCAGCAGGAGCCGGCCAACTATATGGCGCTGGTCAACCTGGGCCGCGTCCGTCAGACCCTTGGCCATTCGCAGGCGGCTTTGGAGTGTTTTGAGCGAGCCTTTGCGGCCCACGCTGCGGATGACGGCGCAGGGCAGGAGCTCTTTTTGCCGCTTGCCCGGCTTTATGCCGACTACGGCCTCTATGGTAAAGCGATAACCGTGCTGCAGCAATGGGCCAGTCGACCTGGGAGCGAACTCGAATTTCAGTTGTTCCGCCTGCTCGGACTCTGCGCAATGGAAAACGATCAGCCGCAGGAGGCCATCGCCGCCTGTCAGAAAGCCCTGCGCCTGTTTCCTCAAGACAACATCACCTTAAGTGTACTTGGGTTGTTGTATGTCGAGCAGGGTGAGGGAGACGAACTTGGCCTGTCCTTGTGCAACAAGGCGCTTGCCCTGGACAACTTCAACCCGGACCACTGGTACCGGCTGGGAAGGGCCTCTCTGCACGCTGGCCGGATCGAGGCAGCCCTGGATGCCTGCAAGCATTGTCTTCAGTTGCAACGATCCCATGCCGGCGGCATGGTCCAGCTCGCCATGGTCTGTCGGGCAATGGGGCGGGGGAAACTGGCGAAAAAATATTTACAGCGGGCGATTGCTGTGAAAGGGTGCGCTGAATCCGTGGCGGAGAAGGCGCGGCGACAGCTGACAGAAATCTGAGGAGATGCGTGGTTTCGGACGCCCGCCTTGGGGACGGGTGCATTTGTCTTATTCCATTGCTCTTTTTTCAAAAAACCATGCAAGTTTTGTGAGGGGTTTTTGATAGAATTAGTCGCAACGGTATATCGTTTGAAGTCCAAAGATCAAGGAGCAGCTCGCTATGGCCCAGATAGATGCGTTTTTTAAACTTATGAATGACGAAGGTGCCTCCGACCTCCATATGATGGCCGGGCAACAACCCGTTCTTCGTATTCGTGGCGATATGGAACGGGTAAAGTTCAAGGTGTTTGACAACGAGGGCCTCAAGAGCATGCTCTATGAGATCTGCCCGGAGGATAAAATAAAAATATTTGAAGAGACCGGTGATCTGGATTTCGGTTATGAGATACCCGGGCTTGCCCGTTACCGTTGCAACTTTTTTCAGCAAAAGTACGGCATCGGTGCGGTTTTTCGCGAAATTCCAAGCGATATCCTCACCTGCGAACAGCTAGGCCTGCCCAAGGTCGTCTCCCGCCTGGCCTCCCTGCCCAAGGGATTGGTTTTGGTCACCGGTCCCACCGGCTCAGGTAAATCAACCACCCTGGCCGCCATCCTTGATGAATGCAACAAAATCAGGAAGGACCATATCCTGACCATCGAGGATCCAATCGAGTTTGTCCATAAAAGCCAGAACTGTATCGTCAACCATCGCGAGGTCGGCACTCATACCCGCAGTTTTTCCGCGGCTCTTCGCGGTGCCCTGCGTGAGGATCCGGATATCATTCTCGTGGGTGAGATGCGCGACCTGGAAACCATCGCCCTGGCCATGGAGGCTTCCATGACCGGTCACCTGGTTTTTGGAACCCTGCACACGATGAACGCGATGAAAACCGTGGACCGCGTGGTGGAAATTTTTCCGGCCAACCAGCAGGGACAGGTGCGTTCCACCCTGGCCGATGCGCTCCGGGCTGTCGTTTCCCAGACCCTGTTTCGGCGGGTGGATATCAAGGGCCGTGTGGCGGCGTTGGAGATCCTGATCTGTACGCCGGCGGTACGCAACCTGGTCCGTGAGGGGAAAACCTACCAGATTCCCTCGATCATGCAGACCGGCAAGAAGTTCGGCATGCAGACCCTGGATGATGCTATTCATGATCTATTGGAAAAGAAAAAGATCAGCGCGGAAGACGCCTATGCAAACTGTTACGAAAAGGCGCGGTTCGTCAAATATCTACGCCATCAGCCATCTGATTTTACGGAAATTTGAGAGCCGGTACGGTCGGCTGTTCTGGATTTCCCGAGACAGGACAGTAGAAAAGCACATGGTCGTTTTCACATCCTATGAAAACGACCCTTGGTTGGGGAAAGAGGTGCTGGCGCTCAGGCTGTCCCGTATTGCTCCAGGCAGGAACTGAGTATTTTTCGCTGGGCCTGACTCAGATGGACAAAACGGGCGCTGTAGTTGACGTTGGTTGATTTATGCCCATTCTGATCCTGCAAGCGCTCGTTGGTGGCAACGATTTCCGCGGGGAGTTGTTCCAGCGATGAGCCGTCGTTGCAGTTGTACAGATCAAGCATGAGCTTCGGGCCGGGGAGCGGGGGTGCATTGTACTGCTGCTGAAAGCACATGCCGCCTTCACTCAAGTTGTTGATTCGCGCATATTGGTTCTTGGTCCCGCTGATACGAACGAGGAAGAACGGCGGCATCAGCTTGCGGGCATTTTGCCGGTTTTCCACCCCGATAGAAAAGGGAAACAAAAAAACCAGTTGCTGCCGGCAATCCGAACAGGCATAGGCGCGGGCTGTCGGAAAAGTGGCAAGCCGGGCGACTGGCGGTCGCGCTGTTAAATGGCGTCCACCACAGGACGGACACTTTTTGCCAAGCACCATCATCGGGGTCTCTCCGCATTTTGGTGAAAAAATGTTAATGATTGAATGTACCGCGGTTTTTCTTCTCTTTCAAGTCACACTTTTCCTTCTGTAGTTTTCCAAATTTGTTTCTCAGCCACATCTCCTTGCCGCTGAAAGTTCTGGCACGCAATCGATTTGACTCACTTGTCAGAGTGATGGTGCCATCCTCGGCGGTTATAAGCGTGCAAATTTTTTGCTGGCGCCAGCGCTGCAGGTGTCTCGGTGCCGGCAGGATCCCTTCGCGGGTGCGGCCTGCGGAAACCACGATTAATTGGGGGGCAACCGCCTCAATGAACCTCTCAGAGGCGGAACCACGGCTGCCATGGTGCGGAGCCAGAAGGACTTGGGCCTGAACATCGGCACCGCTGTCAAGCAAGACCTGTTCACTTGTGTGACCGATGTCCGCGGGAAAGAGGAAGCTGTGGTCCTTGGTTGTGAGCCTGAGCACCAAGCTGCGGTCATTTGTGTTCCATGGGGATGTTTCTGCAAGACCGGGCATCCCCAGGCAGTGGAGGGCAATCGGGCCGTCCTCGTACAGAATCGTATGCGCCCGAATCGGTATCGGGAAGATCCCCCTTTTGCGGGCTGTTGCCAACAGCATTTGATAGGCGCTTTCCTCACCTCTATCGCCGTTGACGATCAGCTGCCGTGGTGGAAAATGCTCGAGAACAAAGGGGAGGCCGTTGTAATGGTCCCCGTGTGGATGGGTGATGATCACGGTGTCAAGTTGCCAAATCCGTTGCTGCCAGAGAAAGGGGCCGATCAATTCTTCGCCGCTGTTAAAGCGTTCGCTCTCATAACCGCCACCGTCGATCAGGATGTTTTTCCCCCTGGGCAGGCGAAGGAGGGTTGCCGTCCCCTGGCCCACATCGAGAAAATGCACGGAAAAATGGTTATTCGACCACGGGCTCCACAGGGAAAAGGTCAGCGAACCCAGAAGAATAATTGCAAGGACCCCGGATGCGTGACGCCGATGGGCGACGGCGGGGGGCTGCAGGAGGAAAAAGAGGAGAGTGTAGTAGAGTCCGATTTCAAGCGACGATGGTCTGATTGTCCACAGGGAGAGTGCGGGAAGAAAAGGAATGGAATCGATCAGTCCTAATGCAGCCCTCAAGCCCCATGCACCGCAATGGAGACAGAGCGCGGCGAGGTCAGGGGCCAGCCAGCTCAGGGGAAAGGCGAGGAGTCCCCAGGGAAGGGCCCAAAGGCAGAGAAGAGGTTCGATGACCAGGTTCATCAGCGGCCCGATCAGCGAGACCCGGTGGAAGTGGAAGAGGAGAAGGGGCAGGGTGCCGGCGGTCGCGGCCAGGGAGATGAGCAGCATGGAGTGCCCGATCTGCAGGGAGCGGGCACGGATGTGGAGCCATCCTGTTTGTCGCTCGGAAGGTTCGTTCAACACGGGAAGGCGTGGATAGATCAGGTTGATGGCCAGGACAGCGGCAAAGGAGAGCTGAAAGGAGGCGGTGAACGGGGCGAGCGGGTTGCAGGTCCAGATGAGCAGGGCTGCCGCTGCAATGAGCGGCAGCATCGAGCGCTGACGGTGCAGCAGCACGGCAGCCAAAACCAAGAGTGCGGTGATCAAGGCCCGTAAGGCGGGAAGATTCATACCGGCAATAAAGGCGTAGGTCAGCAGTATCGGCGCACTGAGGAACAGGGCAATACTGGGTAGATGGGTGTGCACCAGCAGCCAGTGACTGCGTTTGAGCAGAAAGAGCAGGGTGGGGAAGGTCAACAGGCCAAGCAGGCTGAAGTGCAAACCGGATATGGCCAGGAGATGAAACACCCCGCCGTTTTTGAAGGCTGCCAGTGTTTGCGCGGGGATATTGGCCAGGGAGCCGATCAGCAGCGCCTGGTAAAGTCCCGCATGCTCCGGAGGCAGTGATTGCTCAAGAAAGCGGGCCATGTGCTGCCGCATCTTTTCGGGGACAGCCACAAGATGGACCAATCTCCTGGCCATTGGCGAACCTGGCCGGACATCGGATACCTGCTCAATGGCGTTTGCCGAGGGAATCCAGCCTGAGCAGTAGACCTGTTTGCTCGCCATCTGCAGGGGATAGTCAAAGGTGCCCGGAGTCTGGTAGCGATGGAGGCGATCCAGGGTGGCGATCGCCATGATCCGGCTTCCAGGCTCAAGGGACGCAGGGAGGGCATCCTCAACGGTGAGTTGCAGTTTGCCGCGAACCGGCTGGAAAGAGGTCGGCTGAATGGTGCCGGCCTTCAGCAGGGACTCGCACTCAAGCAAAAACCTGGTTGTTTTGCCGTTGTACACAGGCATGGTGAGCATGGTCCCGACCACGGTCGCCCTGGTCTTACCGGGGATGGACCGCACAATATGGTTGGGATCCGCCGGCAGCTGCAGGGCGGGAGCGGTGTGCATCAGGCCAAGGAGGAAAAACAGGGGCAGGGTGGTGAGCGGTTTTGCACGAGCAGGCAGAGAAAAGGCGGCAAGCACCAGCAGGGCGACGATGCCTCCCAGCAGTGGCGGCGAGAGGCTTGAAAGTCCTGATGCGGCCAGGTGTTCGGCCATCGCAGCCCCCGCAATGGTGCACAGGGTGACCAGAATCAGGAGATGATGTGAACAAAAGCGCAGCAGTCCCTGCAAGGTTACCCCGGATTACTCAGGCGGTCCGCCAGCAGATGCTCGATGGCTGTTAAATGCCTGTCGACCACGCCGCGGTGGTTTTCTGTCCAGGCGGCAGCCCGTGCCCCCATATCCTGGCGTTTGCCTTGATCCATGAGCAGCAGCACGATCTGTTGGTGCAGTTCCGCTGCCATCTTTCCCTGAAAAACTCCGCCCGCCTCGATGAGCCCCTGGGTGATTTCGGAAAAGTCTTCGGTGTATGGGCCGACGAGTACAGGCACCCCGGCAGCCGCCGGTTCAAGCGGGTTATGTCCGCCAAAGTTGACCAGGCTCCCTCCGACAAAGGCCACGTCGGCCATGGTGTAACAGCCGGCCAACTCACCGATGGTGTCAAGCAGCAGCACCGGACCTCGAGCGCCCTTTTCCGTGGTGCGACGCCGACAGGGGAGATGATGTTTGTGCATGAGTTCAACAAGTTCCCGAGAGCGTGCGACGTTTCGCGGGGCAAGCAGGAGTTGTATCCCGGGAACCTCTCTCCGCAGTTCCTGGTAGATGGACAGCAGTTGTTCCTCTTCCCCCGGATGGGTTGAGCCGCATACCCACAGGGGCTCGGTCAAGGAAAACCCGTATTCATTGCGCAGTGATTCAACCAGGGAGCCAGGAGCGGATGGGGAGGCATCAGCCCGGGTGTCGAATTTCAAATTGCCCAGGATCAGTACATGGTACGGGGCAATGCCGAGCTGCCGCATTTGTGCGGCATCGTGTTCCGTTTGCATGGCCAGAAGGTTGAAGGCGGCAAACATGGGGCGAAAAAGCCAGGGAAATCGGTGATAGCGTTGAAAAGAACGGGCCGATATGCGTCCATTGACGAGCATGGTGGGAATGTTGTGCTGGTTGAGGCAAAAGAGCCAATGGGGCCAAAAATCGGTTTCCACCTGGATGAAGAGATCGGGGCGAATGCAGTGCAGGTAATAGGGGACCACCGGGCCGAGATCAAGCGGTGCGGGGAGGATCACATCGACCAGGGCGGTCAGGAGCGAGTGCGCCACCTCGTTGCCCGAGCGGGTGGTGGCGGTGAAAATCAATTCCGCCTGGGGAAAATGATGTCGCAGACCGCGCACCAGGGGCAGGGCAGAGGTGACTTCGCCCACGGACAGGGCGTGGATCCAGAGGGTTGGCCTGGACGGCGATGTTTTGCGGACAGCGGCGAGTTGTGCTTTCAGGCCAAAGCCGAGTCGTCGCACAATGCGGGCTCGATATTTGCGTTGGGCGGCAAGCAGCGGTAACAGGGGAAGGGCACAGAGCAGAGCGAGGCTACTCAGGACGCCATACAGCATCTGGAAAATCAACATGAACACGGGGTATGCGGTAAGTGTTGAACAGGGAAAAAGGTGCTTTTGTATTGATACCAGGATTACCGCGGCCTGTCGAAGAAGAACCGTTTGCAATTTCTGGAGGGCGTTCTGTGATTATTCTCTCAATTGATGTTAATGGAGAATTATTGGTTGATTTGTGCTGTGGTTGTGAAGAATATTTTGCCTATAAGTGGATTTGCTGAATTTTATTCTTGCCGGGGCCGGCTGCTGGTATTACTTTGCTCGGTTATCAGATGATGAGGAAGAAGGCCCCTGGTGAAACGCGAAAAAAGGAGTGCGGATGCTTGATGAGATCAGCCTGAAAATATTGAAGATTCTTCAGGAAAAAGCCCGTATTCCCAATGTCGAGGTGGCACGTCAGGTGGAGATGGCGCCATCGGCGGTGCTGGAACGTATCCGCAAGATGGAGCGGCAGGGGCTGATCGACGGGTATGAGGTTCGGTTGAATCCCGAGCAGTTCGACCGTCGGCAAATAGCCTTCATCGAAATCCAGACCCGTTCGGTGGGCGACAGCCCCGAGGTCGGGGCCAGGCTTGCCGCCATTCCGGAGGTGCAGGAGGTGCACTATGTTGCCGGAAACGACGGTTATCTGGTCAAGCTGCGAGTTGCCGATACGGTCGAACTCGCGACCATCATCCGTGAACAGATCGCTGTGATCAACGAGGTCGCCTCCACCCGGACAACGACCGTTTTGCAAACCTACAAGGAGACCGCGCGCATCCCCATCCGCGGCTGAACCATAGAGGAACCCGTCATGCCGATGTCCCAAGCCTTTAAAGATCGTCTCTACCCGCACCTGGCAGCCATTGCCGACCATTACGGCACGCCCTTTCATATCTACGACGAGGCCGGCATCCGCGAAACCGGACGCAGGTTGCAGTCGGCATTCGCCGATATCCCCGAGTTTCGCGAATATTATGCGGTCAAGGCCCTGCCCAACCCGTCCATTCTCGCCATCATGCAGGATATGGGCTTTGGTTTTGACTGCAGTTCGATCACCGAATTGATGCTTGCCCGGGAACTGGGCGCCAAACCGGACGACATCATGTTCACATCCAACAACACCAGCCCGGCCGACTTTGCCGCTGCCGCGGCCGACGGCGGCTGCGTCCTCAATCTGGACGACATCACCCTGATCGACAAAGTCCCCTCCATGCCCGAGTTGATCTGCTTTCGCTACAATCCCGGCAACCGCCGCACCGGCAACGATATCATCGGCAAGCCCGAGGAGGCCAAGTACGGGGTCAGCCACGATCAGATCATCGAGGCCTACCGCCTGGCCAAGGCCAAGGGCGCTATGCGCTTCGGCCTGCACACCATGCTCGCCTCAAACGAACTGCACTACTCCTACATGGTGCAGACCGCCAACATGCTCCTCGAGCTGGTGGAAGCCATCGGCAAAGAGTTGGATATCACCTTTGAATTCATCAACATCGGCGGCGGCCTCGGCATCCCCTACCTGCCGGAGCACGATCCGCTCAATATCGAGGCCATGGGCGCGGAGATCACCGCCCTGTTCGTCGACTTCAAGGACCGCCTGGGCTACTGCCCGGCCCTGTACATGGAGAGCGGCCGCTACATGACCGGTCCCCATGGAGCGTTGGTGGTGCGGGCCATCAACCGCAAGGATATCTACCGCACCTACATCGGTGTGGATGCCTGCATGTCGGCACTGATGCGGCCGGCACTCTACGGTGCCTATCATCACATCGAGGTGTTGGGCAAGGAAGGCGGCGAAGCCGAGGTGGTGGACGTGGTCGGATCGCTGTGCGAAAACAACGATAAGTTCGCGGTCCAGCGGCTGTTGCCCAAGATTGAGGACGGCGATATCCTCGTCATCCAGGATTCGGGCGCGCATGGGCACGCCATGGGCTTCAACTACAACGGCAAGATGCGGCCCCAGGAGTTGCTCCTCGGGCAGGATGGCACGGTGCGGTTGATTCGCCGCGAAGAGACGCCTGCGGATTACTTCGCCACCTTACAATATACGGAAAAAAACTTGAGATTATAGAGAAGAACAATTAACTAACAGCGAACATCTCATGGAGTCAACGCAATGTTCTTAGTCCGTTGAAAAATGCGGTATATCCAGGAGTCAAGGACGTAAATTCTTGATGGAGGAGTATTTGCATGAAAAAAATGTGGTGCTGCATCCTATGGTTTTTCTTCCTCCTTCTCCCCATGTACGCGCACGCCTTCGATAAGGTATTTATTCAGGGGTATTATGGGCGGGTAGCAGACATGTCTCTGCAGAATTTTTTTGAAAGCCCGGGAAGAATAACGGATTTTGAGGACGCCAACATGCTCACCCTTGGCTGTGGTGGTGAAAATTTTTTTTGGAAGGATCGTTTCAGCTTGGGGGGGGGAAATCAACGGCTCCTTTCATTGGGGGTACGACCACCAAGAGTTCGGCGAAGTATCTGGAGCACTCTTTCTGCGGTGGTATGCATTTCCCTGGCAGACGAAAATTCTTCGATCAATTTCCGTCGGCGATGGTCTTTCTTATGTGACTGATTATCCTCAATATGAGATCGATTTTGGCGGCGGAACAGGCAAGAATGTGATGAAAGAGAAGTTGCTGAATTGTTTGTTCATGGAAATTGCCTTTGGTGTCTCGGAACAGATAGATTTTTTTCTCCGACTGCATCATCGTTGCACAGCATGGGGATTTATTGGATCTCCCGATGATGGTGGTGTCACTTTCCCGTCTTTAGGCTTTCGTTATACTTTTTAGCCCCAAATCACTGCGCAGTATTCTCATGAACCTTCTTCTGGTGCATCTCAGCGAAATCGTGGATGATGAGGTCATCCTTGCCGATCGTCGTGCCGAGCATCTGCTCAAGGTGCTCAAGGTTGCACCAGGAGATGCGGTCCGTGTCGGGGTTGTGCAGGGGCTCATCGGCACGGGGCGGGTGCTGGATATTGAAAAGGGGTGCGTCCGCCTCGCTGTCGTTCTCAGCCATGCACCGGTCTGCGATCTCCATGTTGAACTGATTCTCGCCCTGCCGCGGCCTATCATGCTGCAGCGTATTCTCAAGCAGGCCACCGTGCTCGGGGTGCGCCGCTTTCACCTCATCCGATCGCGCAGGGTGGAAAAGTCCTTTTTTCACTCGCCGGTCCTTGAACCCGAAAAAATCCGCGGCTTGCTGCTCGAAGGCATGGAACAGGCCATGGACACCTGGCTGCCCGAGGTACAGATTCATCCCCAGTTCAAGCCCTTTGTCGAAGATGTTCTCCCTACCTTGACCGGGCAGGGGCTTATCGCCGATCCCGGCGGCTCCGGCACCCTGGGGGGCATTCCCATAACCGGTGCCCAGGGACAGCGGATTTTGCTGGCGGTCGGTCCCGAAGGCGGCTGGTCCGATTACGAGCTCTCCCGTTTGAGCGAGCAGGGGTTTTACGGTTTCACCATGGGCAACCGTATCCTCCATGTGGATACCGCCGTGGTCGCCCTGCTGGCCCAGTTACAACTCCTCTATGATTTACGAAAGCGCTGAACCAGCTTGCCGGTGAGCAGGGTGAACTCCGGCAGGCGCAGCAGCTGCAAGCCCACCACATAGATCGCCACCGCGGTGGCGATCACGAAGGCAAGCGCGGTGATCTGCATCGCCATATTCCCCCCCATCCATCCGGCCAGCGGTATTTTCACAAGAACGATCCACCCGGACATCAGGGCGGTGGCCACCAGGATTTTCCCTATTCCTTTCAGGAGATAGCCCAGCGGATATCCCGCAAGTTTTCGGTACAGGACCACGCTCAAGAAGAGAAAGTTGAGGATCATCGCGCAGGAGGTCGACAGCGCAATGCCCCGGTGCTGGAGATGATCGATCACCAGGGTGATGGTGAGGACGTTGGCGCCCACGCCCAAAAACGAGCCGATCACCGGAAACTTGGTGTTGCCGATGGCATAGAATACCGGCACCATGACCTTGATGGCCGAATAGGCGAATAAGCCCACAGCATAGAAGGCCAGGGCATCGGCGGTCTGGATCGTGTCCAGGGCGTTAAAGGCCCCGTGTTCGAAGATGAGGCGGATGATCGGGGCTGAGAGCAATACCAGGCCTGCGGTTGCCGGCACGGCCAGGGAAAAGACCAGCACCAGAGAGGAGGTGAAGGTCTGCTTGAGGCTGGCCAGATCCTTCTGCGCCGCCTGTTTGGCCAGGACCGGCATCACCGCGATCGACAGAGCCACCCCGAAAACGCCGATGGGCAGCTGGACCAGGCGAAAGGCGTAGTTGAGCCAGGAGACCGACCCCTGGGCGCAGCTGGCGGCAAAGTTGGTATTGACGAAAATATTGATCTGGGTGGCGGAGAGGCCGATGGTGGCGGGCAGCATCAACAGCAGGATGCGCCGTAGTCCGGGATCGGTGGGGTCGAAGTTCAACAAGAGGCGAAAGCCGACCTGGCGCAGGGTGGGCAGTTGCATCATCAGCTGCAGGGCGCCCCCAATCAGGGTGCCCCAGGCCATGCCGGCTATGGCGGGTTGGCCGAATTTGGGCAGCAGCCAGGCCAGCGACAGACCGCCGACTATGGAGCCGAGGTTGAAGAAGGTCGAGCTCATCGCCGGCACAAAGAACCTGCCCTTGGTGTTGAGCATGCCCATGACCACCGCGGCCAGCGACACAAACAGGAGAAAGGGGAACATGATCCGGGTCAGGCCGACGGTGAGCTCGGTCTTGCCGGCAACCAGGGCGAAATCCGGGGCCAGTAGGTTGACGATCGGCTCGGCACAGTAGAGCCCGATCAGGGTCAATGCGCTGATCAGCAAGGTAAAAAAGACCAGTACGTTGCCCGCGAGTTTCCAGGTGGCATCCGCGCCGCGGTTGGTGGTATACTCGGTGAACACGGTGACAAAGGCCGCGGACAGGGCACCTTCGGCAAAGAGATCCCGCAGCAGGTTGGGAATACGAAAGGCCACGACAAAGGCATCATAGGCAAATCCGGCACCGAACATGGATGCAAAGACCTGCTCGCGGATAAGGCCGAGTACACGGCTGCACATCACGGCAACGCTCACCGCTCCGGCGGAACGGGCAATTTTTCCGGTTGCGCCCGAGGGTTGGGCGGAAGGTTGGTCAGTCATCGATCATTCAAGGTTTCAGCTGGTTATCGCTTGACTTTGCAATATTAATACGAATATAACAAAGACTCGTTTTGGGAGTCGATGGTTACCATTCTTGCCTCGAAAGAGAAAGGGCTTTTCATCGGTTTCGGGCAGGAATGCGACCGTAACACGAATACACACCCGTTTCATTCACTGGAGGTATCCATGCAGGACGTACAACAGATTAGGAATGTGGTTATTCTTGGCCATGGCAACAGCGGAAAATCGACTCTTGCCGAGGCCTTACTGTTTACCGCTGGTGTAGTGAAACGGCAGGGAAAGGTGGATGACGGAACCTCTTCCATGGATTTTGAGCCCGAAGAGGTCAAACGTAAAATCTCCATCGGCGCCGCCTTCAACCAGATCCCCTGGCAGAAAAAGGATATTTTCCTGATCGACACCCCCGGTGACGACAACTTCTTCAACGAGACCCGCTTTGCCGCTCAGGTGGCCGACAGCGCACTGCTCACCGTTGGGGCCGTCCTTGGGGTACGCCCGCAGACGGAAAAATTCGTGGACCTGATCAAGGAAAACAACCTGCCCTGCCTGATCTGCATCACCAAGATGGATCGGGAACGGGCCAACTTCAAGAATACGGTCGCTGCCATCCGCGAATCCACCAGCCTCAATCCGGTCGTCCTCTATCTACCCATCGGCGCAGAGGCCGATTTCAAAGGCGTGGTCGATATCGTCGGTAAAAAGGCGATGATGTTCGCTGACGGCGGCAAGACAACCCTCACCGATGTGCCGCCGGACCTTGCCGAGGAAGTCGCTTCCCTGCGCGAGAACATGATGGAGTATGTGGCGGAAAGCGATGACGATCTGCTGGAAAAATTTCTCGAGGAAGGCGAGCTGACCGACGAAGAACTCAAAACCGGTCTGGCCGCAGCGATCAAAAACGGGCAGATCGCCCCGGTCTGCGCCTGCGCCTCCTTTGTCAATCTCGGCTCGAGCGTGGTGCTTGACAGTATCCTCAACCTCCTGCCCTCTCCGGATGAACGTCCGGCCCGAATGGGGACCAACCCCAAGAACGAGGAGATGGTCGAGCGCACCGCCTCGGTGGACGAGCCCTTCTCCGCCCTGGTCTTCAAGACCATGGCTGATCCCTTTGCCGGCCGCTTGACCATCTTCCGTGTATTCTCCGGTGTGCTCAAGGGGGATGCCTTCTACAACGTCAACAAGGAGACCTCCGAGCGCTACGGTCAGTTGTATGTCATGGCCGGCAAGGAACAGAAACCGGTGGAGCAGGCTATTCCCGGCATGATCGTCGCCGTGGCCAAACTCAAGGAGACCACCACCGGCGACACTCTCTGCGATGAGGCCAACCCGATTCTCTATCCCATGATCGAGCCGCTGCCCACGGTGATCTCCTATGCGGTCAGCGCCAAGAAAGGGGATGAGGAAAAACTTTTTTCTTCCATCACCCGCCTGCTCGATGAGGACCTGACTCTCAAACTGACCCGCGAACAGCAGACCCATGAGACCCTGATCTCCGGTGTCGGCCAGGTGCATCTGGAGGTCATCGGCGAGAAGATCAAACGTAAGTTCGGCGTGGAGATGGAACTGCGGCCACCGCGCGTTCCCTATCGCGAAACCCTCAAGGGCAAGGTCACGGTCCAGGGCAAACACAAGAAACAGTCCGGTGGCCGTGGCCAGTTCGGCGACTGTACCATCGAGATGGAGCCGCTGCCGCGTGGCGAGCAGTTCGAGTTTGTCGACAAGATCGTGGGCGGCGTTATTCCCCAGCAGTACCGGCCTGCCGTTGAAAAGGGCATCATCGAGGCCATGGAGCGGGGCGTGATTGCAGGCTACCCCTTTGTCGATCTCAAGGTCAGCCTGATCGACGGCTCCTACCATACGGTCGACTCCTCGGAGATGGCCTTCAAGGTGGCCGGATCGCTCGCCTTCAAGAAGGGTGTGGTCCAGGCCAATCCGGTTCTGCTCGAACCGATCATGGAGGTCGAGGTACGGGTGCCCAAGGATTTCGTCGGTGACGTCATGGGCGATCTCAACAGCCGCCGTGGCCGGGTGCTGGGAATGGATTCCTCGGACAAGGCCGAGATCATCAACGCCCATGTGCCCCAGTCCGAGACCCTGCTCTACGCCCTGGATCTGACCTCGATGACCGGCGGCCGCGGCACCTTTACCGTCAAGTTCTCTCACTATGAGGAGGTTCCGGCACAGATCGCGGAGAAGATCATTGCCGAGTATGAGAAGGAGAAGGCGGAGGAATAATGGTCCAGTCTTCCAGCTGCACCTACCGCTGCGGGGTCTTGACCTTGAGCGACAAGGGCTCGCGCGGTGAACGCGAGGATACCAGCGGCCCCCTGTTGCAGGAGATGCTTCGGGCACAGGGCTTTGACATTGTCCTGACCCGGATCATCCCCGATCAGCAGGCCTTGATCGAGCAAACCCTGATCCAGTGGGTCGATGTCGAGCGTCTTGATCTGATCGTCACCACCGGTGGCACCGGGGTGTCACCCACCGACCAGACCCCGGAGGCGACCCGTGCGGTCATTGACCGCGAGATTCCCGGGCTGGCCGAGGCCATGCGCATGGCCAGTCTGGAGAAAACCATTCAGGCGGTCTGGTCCCGCGGGATTGCCGGAATTCGCAAGAAGTGCCTCATCCTCAATCTTCCCGGCAGCAGGAAGGCGGCCGGGGAAAACCTCGAGGCGGTCCTGCCGGCCCTGGAACATGGGCTCTATAAGTTGAAGGGGGGAGATGCGGACTGCGCGCAGATCGCCTGAAAGGAAAAAAGTGCAATAAAAAAGCCCGGATGAACGATCATCCGGGCTTTTTTATTGCGAATGCGAAAGAGGTGATCAGTCGAGGCCTTCGATGATAACCTGCTCCTCGGAACCGGGCTGCATTGCCTTGATCTCGCCGATCAGGTAGGGCTGTTCGCCGTTGGCCTGGAACTGGTGCATGAGGTCGTCCACGCTGTTTTCCGGCACCACCGCCATCATGCCGATGCCCATGTTGAAGGTGCGGAACATCTCCAACTCGGAGACCCCACCTTTTTCCTGGAGATAGGAGAACACCGGCAGGATCGGCCAGCTTCCCTTCTCGATATGGGCAGCGCAGCCGCTGGGCAGGATACGGGGAATGTTGTCGATGAAGCCGCCGCCGGTGATATGCACCAGGCCGTGGATGGCAAAGCGGCGCAGCACGTTGCTCAGGCTCTCCACGTAGATTCGGGTCGGGCGGAGCAGTTCCTCGCCGACCGTACAGCCGAACTCCTCGATCACATCGTCCACCTTCTTGCCCAACTCCTCAAAAAAGATTTTGCGGACCAGGGAGTAGCCGTTGGAATGCACCCCGGAGGAAGCCAGGCCGATGATCTTGTCGCCGACGCGAATGTCACTGCCGTCGATCAGGGCGTTGCGGTCTCCGATGCCGACCACAAAACCGGCGAGATCGTAATCGGCCGGCTGGTAGATGCCCGGCATTTCAGCGGTTTCTCCACCAATGAGCGAACACTGGGCCTGCTTGCATCCCTCGGCGATACCCTTGACAACATCGGTGGCCACATCGAGATCGAGCGAACTGCAGGCAAAGTAATCAAGAAAGAAGAGCGGTTTGGCGCCACTGACAATCACATCGTTGACACACATGGCCACCAGGTCGATGCCGATGGTGTCGTGCTTGTTGCACAGCTTTGCCACGCTGAGTTTGGTTCCCACGCCGTCGGTGGATGCCAGCAGTACCGGATTTTTCAGGTCTTCGTTGCCGATGGCAAAAAGCCCGGAAAAACCGCCGATATCGGTGAGCACGCCCCGGCGATGGGTTCCGGAGACAATGTGTTTAATTCGGGAGACGAATTCATTGCCCTTATCGATATCGACACCGGCCTCAGAGTATTTAGAAGATGTTTGCGTCATGAATGATGATGAATGCGTAAAAGGTGAGAAGACGAAAAAATGACTGTCGAACAGGTCTGTTATGAAATTCGAACCGTCATTCCCGCCGTAAGGAACGAAAATGACCTTGTCTGATTGTTTGCCTGGCGCGGATAAATGAAAAAATGACCCGGATTACGGATCAATTCCACTTCTCTTGCGGCAGGATAGAACGTGTACGGAATACAATGAAGAATACTAGAAGGTACTTTTTTTGACAGGCCATTGTCAATAGCTTTGTGTGGGTTGCAGCACCTCGCGCTTTCTGGTAATGGTTGCCACCATGAAACTGCTCATTACCCTTATCGGCCTGATACTCGTTCTGGAGGGGCTGCCCTATGTCGCCTCGCCGGAATCCATGCAACGTTGGCTGCGGCAGATCCTCGAGATACCGCCCGGACAGTTGCGACGCGTCGGTCTGTTTGCCATGGCCCTTGGTTTCTTCCTCTGTTATCTGGCCCTGCGCACCCCTCTCTTCAACTAGTGCCCATCGAAAACGGGTCGTCTCGCCCAATCCCGACGTCATACGCAAGATTATATCCTTGAAACACTGAGCGTAAGTCTGCTGCAATTACATCAAGGGCTGCGTTTCCCCGGGCTGCAATGAAAATCCTCAATTGGGAATAGACCCCAACCTGGCTGTTTCCTCTGAGGCAAGAAGCATTATTGTATTGCACGTTGGCCTTGGTGGGGGGTATCAGGCAGTTTGCTTTCGGCGCGACAGGAAGAGCCACCTCCTCCACAGGGATTGTTGATGATTTCAGGGGGCAAGGGATATACATTTGATTTTTTTAGTCATTCATTATAAGGGTCATTCTCCTGCAAAGTTTTGAGAATGTTCAACCGTGGTCGGCACAGTGCATATCTTTGCAGTGTTAGATGCGCCCATTGTCGCTCGAACCGCGAATCCGGCGGGCTCTCAAGCGGGCAGGGACTGATCCTCCAAACACTTTTTCGATCCAGGGGTGTTGCAATGGTCAACTATTTTTTTCTCGACAACAAGATGGTCAAGATGGAGAGCGGCAACAGTTCCATCAGCCCCAATATTTTTTGGATCGACCTGATCAATCCCACCCAGGACGAAATTCAGCAGGTGGAGCGGGATTTTCGGGTGGAACTCTTTACCAAGCAAGAGAGTGAGGAAATCGAGTCCAGTTCCAAGTATGTTGAGACCGAGGATGAGATTGGCATCAACCTCAACTTTCTTATTCCTGAAAACAATACCTTTTCCAACGAACCGGTTTCGTTCATTCTCAAGGATAAGATTCTCATTACCCAACGCTCCCACGAATTCCGCTCCTTTTCAGAGACCTATCGCAAGCTGCGGGCGATCAAGCCGGTGGACGGCGAGGATATCTTCCTGGCTATCCTTGAAACCCGCATCGACTACGATGCCGACCTGATCGAGCACATCACCGATCAGATCACCGCCATCAGCCGCCAGATGAGCGTGGACAAGGATCCGGACAGGGAGTTGCTGCTCAAAATCACCGCCCTGCAGGAAACCACCATTGCCATCCGTGAAAATATCGTGGAAAAACAGCGTATCATCTCTTCCATGCTCAAGAGCAAGATGTTTCCCAAGGAAGATTATGAAAACATGCGGATCATGATCAAGGACGTTGGTTCGCTTTTGGACCACACCTCGTTCAACTTCGAGCGGCTCGAGTTCTTGCAGAACACCTTTCTTGGTCTGGTCGACATGGAGCAGAACCGGGTGATCAAGATCTTCACCGTGGTCACCGTGATCTTCATGCCGCCCACCCTGATCGCCAGCGCCTATGGGATGAACTTCAAGTTCATGCCGGAGTTGGACGAAATCTGGGGCTATCCCTTTGCCATTTTGCTGATGTTCCTTTCCTCCGCCATGACGCTGCTCTTTTTCAAACGCAAGAAGTGGCTGTGAGCGGTTGTTTTCGCTTTTTTTGTGAGGTCGGACTATGAACAAACCCCTCTCTCTTGTTGTCATCGTCTGTGTTCTCGGCTGGCTGGCCTATCAGACCTTTCAGCCGCAGCGACTCGATCCCAACGCTGTCCCGCGTATGGTCGAGGCCCGGGGCGACCTGGCGGCTGATGAGCAGAACACGATCGACATTTTTCGCAACTCCGCACCCTCGGTGGTCTATATCACCAGTATTGCGGTTCGGCGCGATTTCTTCAGTCTCAATGTCTATGAGATTCCCCAGGGCACGGGTTCGGGGTTTATCTGGGATAAGCAGGGTCGGATCGTGACCAACTACCATGTCATTTCCGATGCCAGCCGCCTGGAGGTGACCCTGGCCGATCATTCAAGCTGGAAGGCGGTGCTGGTGGGGGCGGCGCCGGATCGGGATCTGGCCGTGCTGCAGATCAGCGCGCCTGCCGGCAAGCTGCGGCCGATAGCCATCGGCGAGTCGAAAAATCTGCTTGTCGGCCAAAAGGTCTTTGCCATCGGCAACCCCTTTGGTCTGGATCAGACCCTGACCACCGGCATTGTCAGTGCCCTGGGCCGTGAAATCAAGGCGGTGACCGGGCGTACCATCCACGATGTGATTCAGACCGACGCCGCCATCAACCCCGGTAACTCCGGCGGTCCGCTGTTGGACAGTGCCGGTCGCCTAATAGGAGTGAACACGGCCATTTACAGTCCTTCCGGGGCGAGTTCCGGTATCGGCTTCGCCGTGCCCGTGGGGGAGGTCAATCGGGTGGTGCCGCAGATTATCAGCAAGGGGAAGATGATCCGGCCGGGCCTGGGGATCACCCTGGCCAACCGGCGGCTCACCGAGGAGTTGGGCCTTGAGGGGGTGATGGTGCTCAAGGTTTTGCCCGGATCAACCGCGGCCAAGGCGGGGTTGCGGGGCACCACCCAGGTCCGCGAGGGCCTGGTCCTTGGCGATATCATCGTTGCGGTGAACGGCAAGGCGGTCAAGGATTATGACAGCCTGCGTGACGAGATCGAGCGCTATGAGGTGGGCCAAACGGTGAAGTTGGGTGTCCTCCGTGATGCATCGACGGTTGATGTGCCGGTGCAGTTGGAGGCGATCAATTAATTCAGAGGGGGCCGCTGCCGATCGAGCTGTCAGGAGAGCAGGGAGGAAGAACGCCGTTTTTTGCTGTTTCTGCTGACCCTCCCGATCAGCCAGCCCAAGAGCAGAACAATGCTGCCGGTGAAAAACCACTTGATCGACTGATTCTTGCGGAGCACGGTGCACTCGATCTGGGATTCGGTCAGTTGTTGCTGCAGGGCCTCAATCTGGCGTCTGGCCTCACCGAGTTCGGTCTTGGTGTGGAGGACGCTGGTGGGGTCGCCGACCATGGTCTGGTACTTATCGGCCAGGGTGCTGCGGTCGGTGGTGCAGGCGGCCAGTTCTTTGCGCAGGCGTTGGTTTTCTTCGGTGAGATTGGCCGTCTGTACGGTGGGGTCAATGATCTGCCCCTCATTGCCCACCCCGGGACGCATATTGACTACGGGAATGACCGGCGAACTGCCGAGAAAACGGCTGCGTACCCAACCCTGGGTACCGTTTTGCAGCTTTATCCGCGACCAATCTTTCCCTCCCTGCACCAGCTCCACAGCCGTTCCCATGGGAATGGTCGCAATGACCCGGGCGTTATCGGCCCGCCCCTTGCGCATCAGCACCTCCAGGCTCGGCTTGATATAGAGGACGTCTGCGGCCTGGGCAACGGGAACGGCGAGCAGCATTGCCAGGCTTGCCGCCTGCAGCCATCGGTACTTTCTGGGGAAGACAAGGTGATTCATGGAATGAACAGGGGGCATTGATTGGGGATTGGTTATTGCTGAGAGTGGTGGAAGGTACGCTACCATGACGGTTGCCAAACCTCCAGCGACTTTTGCTCCGGCCTTTTAGGTGGTGGCGTGCAGTTTTTTCTTTCTGATCAGGGCCAACTCACGCATATTGCGCGCCTTGTCCGATTCGTCGACGATCTCCCGACCGATAATTTCTTCGATAATATCCTCCATGCTGATAACGCCGGTGACACTGCCATACTCGTCGACCACCACGAAGAGATGCTGGTAACGCTCAAAAAAATCAACGAAAATACGGTCAAGCGGCGCGGTTTCCGGAACGAAGTGAACCGGACGCATGATCTGCGAGAGCTTGACCGTGTCCTGGCCCACTGCCGCAGCCATCAACACGTCCTGGCTCATGACCAGGCCCACCACGTTGTCCGGCTCGCCATCATAGACCGGAACCCGGCTGTGCATCCGCCATTTTCCCTCCAGCTGTGCGGCTTCCTTGATCGTGAGTGCCTGTGAGGCCGAGAAGGTGACCGTTCGCGGGGTCATGACCTGGCGGACCGTCTTGTCGCCGAGTTGGAGGATGTTGGCGATCACCTTTTCCTGATCCGCCTCGATCTCGCCGGATTTACAGCTCAGGCTGGCAATGGTCTTGAGCTCCTCTGCGGAGATATGGTGCGGCTTGTGGTTGCTGGGGACCAGGCGGGTCACGATTTTCGTCATCCAGATGATCGGCGAGAGCACCGTGATCATTACATGCAAGGGGACGACCATAAAAGGCGCCACCTGTCGGGAAAAGGTGACGCCAATGGTTTTAGGCAGGATCTCGGCGAAGAGAAGGATGCCCAGGGTGAAACAGACCGAAAACCAGGCCAGTCCCTGCTGCCCGAACAGGGCAACCGCCGAGGCCCCGGCCACGGTGGCACCGATGGTGTTGGAGATGGTGTTGAGGGCAAGGATAGCGGTGATCGGTTTCTCTATGTTGTCCTTGAAATTTTTCAAGGCCTGCGCCTGCTTGGGATGGGTTTCGGTCATGAGCTCGATCTGGGTGGAGGGAAGGGAGAGCAGGGTGGCCTCAAACAGGGAACACATCAGGGAGGTCAGCAAGGCGCAGCTTATGGAGAGAATAAAAACGGTGAGCAAGGGGGGCCTCCGCAATAAATGTGGAAAATATGGCCTGCCGGTAGGGCGCAGGGGAGTATTGGCGATTGTGGTTCAATGTTCTTTAGTGTATGAAAAACCTACAATAAACAGTTCTCGTAGGATTTAAAAGCGGGAAAGTACTATCAGTGAAGGAGGAAAATGGCCCGTGGACACCGACAGCATGACAATCCAGGTCTTTGAGCAAGAGCCTGCACAGTATTGCGGCGATCTTCTTGTTTTCCCGGTGGAAGAGGACATCGCCCACCTGGGGGATTTCGGAAAACCTCTCAATCAGATCCTCCAACAGATCTGGGAGACCGGTGATTTCAAAGGGCAAAAAGAGCAGACCTTTCTTCTTTATCCGGCATTGATCGATAAAAAGCAACAGGTTGCCGCAAAACGGGTGTTGCTGGTCGGCTTGGGCAAACAGGACGATGCCATTCATGTGCGCCGGGAGCAGCTGCGCCTCGCCTGCGGAACCATTGCCAAGCAGGCTGCATCGTTGAAGGCCAAGGATCTACTGTTGGTCCTGCCCAAGGATTTTCTCCTCGATGCGGTCGAGATTGCCCAGTGCTGCGCCGAAGGGTTGCTCTTGGGCAGCTACCGCTTTGATCTCTATAAACATCCCAAAGAGGAAAAGGACAAACCGGTACCGTTGGAAAAGGTTGCCCTGCACGACGGCGGTCTGCCCCGTGCGGCCGTTCAGAAAGGGTTGGAACGGGGCAAGTGCCTTGCCGAGGCGACCTGTGCCGCCCGGGACATGGCCAACCAGCCGGCCAACGGCTGGACGCCGACCTCCTTTGCCGAGCATGCCAAGAAACTGGCGAAAAAAACCTCGCTCAAATGCAAGGTGCTCGATAAAAGTGCCCTGCAGAAGTTGGCCATGGGCGGAATCATCGGCGTGAACCAAGGCTCGGCGCAGCCTCCGGTCCTGGTCATTGTTGAGTACAAAACCTCCAAGAAGAATCCGACCGTGCTTCTTGTCGGCAAGGGGCTGACCTTTGATTCGGGCGGCATCTGCATCAAGCCGGCCGCGGGTATGGAGGATATGAAATACGATATGTGCGGTGGTGCGGCGGTCATGGGGGCCATGCAGGCCATTGCCGAGATCGGGATCGCCAATGTCAATGTCATCGGGTTGGTTCCGGCCACCGAAAACCTGACCGGCTCAGCAGCCTTGAAACCAGGCGATGTTATTCGTCATTACGGTGGCAAGACCTCGGAGATCATCAATACCGATGCCGAGGGGCGTCTTATTCTCGCCGATGCCCTGGCCTATGGCATCGAGACCTACAAGCCGGAGGCGGTAATCGATCTGGCCACCCTGACCGGCGCGGTCATCATCGGCCTTGGCCACCATCATACCGGCCTGCTGAGCAACAACGACCAGTTGTCCGCCCGGCTGCTGGAGGCGGGCGGACAGGTGGGCGAGCCGCTGTGGCGTCTGCCGCTTGGCCCGGAATACCGCAAGCAGATGGATTCGCGCGTGGCCGATATCAAAAACGCGGGCAGCGATCGAAGCGCCGGTTGCATCACCGCTGCCTGCTATCTGCAGGAATTCGTCGGCGAGACCCCCTGGGCGCATCTTGACATTGCCGGCACCGCCTGGAATTTTACCGAAAAGAGCTACATTCCCAAGGGCCCGTCAGGAACCGGTGTGCGCACCCTGGTGGCCTGTCTGAGTCAGTGGGAAGGATTGAAGCCGGTCGAGAAAAAATAAACTGCCGTATGCCCGGGGGAACCCGGCCATGCGAGGGAGAAGAGTTATGTTATCAAAAAGAAAAGGTATTACCGTCAGCCGTCAGATCATGGATGATCAGCGTCTCCATCCCGAGGCCACCGGCGAGTTGACCGGCCTGCTCAATGACCTGGTCGTGGCCGGCAAGATCATCAGCGCCGAGGTCAATATGGCCGGCCTGGCGGATATTCTCGGCCAGTCCGGGCGGACCAACATCCAGGGCGAGAGTGTGCAGAAGCTCGATGTCTTTGCCAATCAGACCATCAAGCGGCGCATGGAGCAGTGCGGTCATGTCTGCGTCATGGCCTCGGAAGAGGACGACGATATCGTCCCCGTGCTCGAGGGGTACGAGGGTAACTACACCATTGCCTTTGATCCCCTGGACGGTTCGTCCAACATCGATGTCAACGTCAGTATCGGCACCATCTTTTCCATTCATCGTCGCATCAGCGGTTCAGGTCAGGGCAATGTGGGAGATCTTTTGCAGAAGGGCAGCAAGCAGGTGGCTGCGGGCTATATCATCTATGGCTCTTCCACGGTGATGGTCTACACCACCGGCAACGGGGTGCACGGTTTTACCCTCGATCCGAGCGTGGGCGAATTCTTCCTTTCCCATCCGGACATCAAGATTCCCGAGGAGTCGCTCTATTACAGCGTCAACGAGGCCTATGCCCATCACTGGTTCGATTCCACCCGCAACTACATCGAGTGTCTGAAAACAGGGGATGCTACCCGCAAGCCCTACAGCCTCCGTTATATCGGTTCGCTGGTGGCCGATTTCCACCGCAACCTGATCAAGGGCGGTGTTTTTCTCTACACCCGCGACAAGAAAAGCGGCGAGAAATCCGAGGGCAAGCTGCGCCTGCTCTATGAGGCCGCGCCCCTGGCGATGATCGTCGAGCAGGCCGGTGGCCGGGCCATCACCGATGACGGCCGCAACATCCTTGAGATCGAGCCCCAGGGGCTGCACCAGCGGGTGCCGCTGATCATCGGCTCCAAACAGGACGTTGACCTGGCGGAAAAATTTCTTCGCGGTGAGGCCTGAGTCGGGGGGAGTGGCCATTTCCCTTTTTTCCTCCTTGACAAATGTCACCGGGGCTTTACTATGGGAAGAACTTTTTTTGACAGGATCGCCTCATGACACGTACACTCGCTCTCCTTCTCCTTCTTCTTCTCCTTAGCCGACTGCACAGGAAAACTGTGGCAGAGAAGGGAGGCGTGTCCTGACGGACCCCGATCGCACCTAGCGCCCTCAAAGCCACGGTTTTCAAACCGTGGCTTTTTTTTTGTCATTCTCGCAGGAAAGGCGAGTATGACTGGACGTTTGTTTTGTGAGTTTTTTCTGAATGCGTAATGATACGTTTTGCAGAGGTCAACACCCTGACTTTTTGACGGAGAACACGATGGATCAGGCAACATTGAAGAAGTATCGTCCTTACCAGCAGGTCCGTTTAACGGATCGTACCTGGCCAGATAAGGTTATCAGCAAGGCACCGGTCTGGTGCAGCGTCGATTTGCGCGATGGCAATCAGGCGCTTATCCAGCCGATGAACCTGGAAGAGAAGTTGGAAATGTTCCTGCTCCTGGTCGAGGTCGGATTCAAGGAGATCGAGGTCGGTTTTCCCTCGGCCTCCCAGATCGAGTACGATTTCCTCCGCCTGTTGATTGACGGCAACCATATCCCCGCCGGTGTTGTCCCCCAGGTACTGACCCAGGCACGGGAGGCGTTGATCCGCAAAACCTACGCATCCCTGGAAGGCACCCCGGAGGCGGTGGTCCACCTGTACAATTCCACCTCCACCCTGCAGCGGGAGGTGGTGTTCAAGATGGACCGCAAGGAGATCATCGAATTGGGCGTGGCCGGCGCCAAGTTGGTCCATGCCCTGGCCAAGGACGTGGACACCAAAATCCGCTATGAGTATTCCCCGGAGAGTTTCACCGGCACCGAGCTCGATTTCGCCCTGGAGATCTGCGAGGCGATCATGGATGTGTGGGAGCCGACGCCGCAAAACCCGGTGATCATCAATTTGCCGGCCACGGTGGAGATGTCGACCCCCAATATCTATGCCGATCAGATCGAATGGTTCTGCCGCAACATGAAGAACCGCGACTGTGCGATCATCAGTGTCCACACCCATAACGACCGGGGAAGCGCGGTTGCGGCCTCGGAGCTGGCGATGATGGCCGGCGCCGACCGGGTGGAAGGCACCCTGTTCGGTAATGGCGAGCGCACCGGCAACGTGGATATCGTCACCCTGGCGCTGAACATGTTTTCCCACGGCGTTGAGCCGGGCCTGGATTTCTCCCGCATCAACCGGGTGATCAATGTCTATGAGCGGTGCACCAAGATGAAGGTTCATCCGCGCCACCCCTATGCGGGTGAACTGGTCTACACCGCCTTTTCCGGCTCGCACCAGGATGCGATCAACAAGGGCATGACCGCCCTGGAACTGACCCAGAGCAATCTGTGGGAGGTCCCCTATCTGCCGATCGATCCGCAGGATGTGGGGCGGACCTATGAGTCGATTATCCGCATCAACAGTCAGTCCGGCAAGGGCGGGGTGGCCTACATCATGGACCATGAGTTCGGCTTCAAACTGCCCAAGGAAATGCATCCGGGGTTTGGCCGGGTAATTCAGGAGGTCTCCGATGAATACGGTGATGAATTGAGCCCGGATATGATCTTTCACACCTTTGAGCGGGAGTATCTCCTCAACGCCAACGGCTACGCCCTGAAATCGTTCAACGTGCTCAAGCGTCATTTTGAAAAGGATGAGGAGAGTTCCATCGCCGAGATCGAGGCGGTGGTTGCGGTCAAGGGCGAGGACAAAACCATAAAGGCCGCGGGCAACGGACCGCTGGACGCCTTCTGCACGGCTCTTCGGGAAAACCTGGGGATAAAGTTTGTGCTTCACGCCTACCACGAGCATGCCCTGACCCGCGGCAGTTCGTCCAAGGCGGTCAGCTATATCGAAGTCCTGGATCAGGACGATGAGAGCTGGTGGGGTGCCGGGGTGGATACCGATATCATCGTCGCCTCGATCAAGTCGCTGTTGAGCGCGCTCAATCGTTCTTCGGCCAAAAAGAAGAAGGAGTAGATCATGTGGAAGAAAATCGCGCTGATAGCCAGCAGTCTGTTGTTGCTGATAGCAATGACGAGCCGTGCCGAGGAGATCGGTGAGGTCAGCACCACCTTCAAGCTGCTTGGAGCCAACAACAAAATCGTGATCGAGGCCTTTGACGATCCCGACATCAATGGGGCCACCTGCTATGTCAGCCGGGCCAAGACCGGCGGCATCAAAGGGAGTCTCGGGGTTGCCGAGGATACCTCGGACGCCTCGATCTCCTGCCGCCAGACCGGCCCGATCGTCCTGCCGGAAAACGTGGCATCGGGCAAGGATGACGGCAAGCAGGTCTTTCGCAAGTCGACCTCGCTCCTGTTTAAAAAAATGCAGGTGGTGCGCTTCTACGACAAGAAGCGCTCCACCCTGGTCTATCTGACCTACAGCGACCGCGTCATTGAAGGGTCGCCCAAAAACTCCATTTCCACCATCGTCCTTCCCCAGGCCTTCAAGAGCCCGGGAGGCATGGTGCAGGGCAACTAGATTTTCAACGCCTTGTCCGTTTTTACTCCGGTTTATCCTGCCTGCCGTACGTTTCGCACAGGCAGGATAGACTCTGCCTCTTGGCGGCCTTGGGCCAGGCAGCAGGTTCCATAATCGTTTTCTTTCTTTTTCCGAAAAAAAGAGTTGGACGCCCCCTGTCACCGTCTGCGAAGACACATTTCCCGCTTCACTCCAGGCTCAAAACGGCTGACCTGTCACGGCCTCACCTGACTGGTTGATCAGGAGAGTGCTTCGGCAATCTCCTCGTTGCTCAGGCGGGTGTTGCATTCCAGAAAAATGCGCGCCTTGCAGTGTTCACAGATGCTGTGATCGAGTCTGGGGTAAATTTCTGCGATCGCCTCGGGCTTGGTTTCAAAAATATTTTCCGTGCCGATCTCGAGGAAATATTTGAACAGGCGGAAATGGGTACAGATGCCCTCTTTCACCCCGAGCATGAAAAGTGTGCCCCCGTTTTGGCGAATATCTTTGGTGAGCTGCAGCAGATACTCCGCGCCGGCCATGTCGATAAAATTCATACCCTCGGCAACGATGAGCAGATTTTTCTGCTCGGGCGATCCCTGTCGGATTCGCTGCAATTCTTCCCGTACGTGGTTGACCGCGCCGAAGTAGAGCGAGCCGTCGATGCGCACGATTTTCAACTGCGGACATTCCGGCAGCTTGGGGTCGGTGGTGAAAGGCCGGTAGGAGTAGCGCGTGTCCGGAACGCGGACCAGGACATGGGGATGCGAGGTGCGGTTGAGATAGATCACCAGCGAGAGCATGATCCCCAGCATGATGGCGAATTCCAGGGCAAGGACCAGGGTGCCGACAAAGGTGACGGTGAGGATGACCGCTTCGGTAAAACTGGTGCGGTAGATCTTGAGGATATGGGGTAGGTCAAACAGGCTCCATGCCACCAGGAGGAGAATGCCCGACATGACCGCGTTGGGCAGGTAGGCGGTGAGCGGGGCCACCAGCACGCCCAGGGCAATGAGAATGCCGCCGCCGAAGATGGCGGCCATCGGTGTTTTTGCCCCGGCCTGGTAGTTGAGGCCACTCCGGTTGAAGGAGCCGGTGGCCACGTAACCGGAGAAGAAACTGCCGACAATATTGGACAGTCCCTGGCCGATGAATTCCTGGTTGCCGTCCAGGTTCTGACCGGTGCGGTCGGCAAGGGAGCGGGCAATGGACACCGCCTCGGTCAGGGCAAAGAGGGTGGTTGCCAGGGCGACCGGGGCGAGAATCCGGAAGTTGTGCAGGGTGAAATGGGGTGCTGACAGGGGGGGCAGGGTGGCGGGAAGGGCGCCGACGGTCGCTATCTGCACTGTTTCTTGACCAAAGATCCAGCCAAGCATCAGGGCGAAGAGGCTGCCGATGAGCATCGAGCTGATCATGAAGGGAAATTTGGGGCAAAAACGGCGGCAGACAAGTCCGGCGAGAATGGTGATTCCGCCTACGGCAGAGGTATAGGGATTGAGCTGATCGAGATTGAGGATCAGGGTATGGATGGTTTCATGGAAGTGGTGGGTTCGAGGAATGATCAACCCCAGGAAATGCTTGATCTGGCTGGTGGCGATCAACAGGGCGGCTCCGGCGGTAAACCCGACCACCACGCTATGGGAGATAAAGTTGACCAGGGCGCCGAAACGGGCGATGCCCATGATCAGTTGCACCATGCCCACCATCATGGTCAGGGTCAGGGCCAGGCTGACGTATTCCGGAGTGCCGGGAACGGCATGGGCGGAGAGGGCGGAATAGAGCACCACAGAGGCCGCAGTGGTCGGGCCGGAGACCAATAGCCAGGAAGAACCGTACAGGGCCGCTATCACCGCCGGAATCATGCCGGTATAGAGCCCGTATTCCGGGGGCATGCCGGCAATCGTCGCAAAGGCTACCCCCTGAGGCAGGGCGACGATCGCTCCGGTGAGGCCGGCAACCAGGTCGGCGCGCATGGTCGTACGGTTGACCAGGGGCCACCATTTGCGAAAGGGAAAAAGCGTATTACGCCAGCCGCGTTTTTCGGGAATGCCGCACCCCGCCGGAGCCGTTGCCATGATGATCCCTCCTGTGAGACCGTGAGGATAGACGCTTTCTAGCTTTTGAAAATGATTCTTGTCTCCTTTTTTGGTGTAGCACATTTTGGGCGACGAGCCAATCAGATGATGGCTTCGTTTAAAAGTCAACAACCGTGAAAAACACGTATTGTGAAATCAGTATGTTGCGAAGGTTATAACGCCCTTCTCCAAGCGAATTGCGTGAATGATCAAAGGATGGCTTACAGATACTTGGCGCGGAGCGTCTTCTTGTCGATTTTGCCCACGCTGGTCTTGTCGATACTCGCCACCACCTTGACCTTGATCAGCATGGCCTGTTTGGACAGCAGCCCTTTTTCAATGAACTGATTGAGATGGCTCACAAGTTGCCGAGGGGTGGGGGCGACCGCCTCTTCCTTGGCAACAACCAGCGCCAAAGGGCGTTCTCCCCATTTTTTATCGAGCATACCGATCACCGCCACCTCGGCAACCGCCGGATGCAGGCCGATCACATCCTCAAGCTCCAGGGAACTGAGCCATTCGCCGCCGGTTTTTATGACATCCTTGATGCGGTCGGTGATGGTCACATACCGATCGTTATTGATGTTGGCCACGTCTCCGGTGTGCAGATAGCCCCCCTTCCACAGATTTTCCGAGTTGCGCTGATCCTTGAGATACCCCTGGGTCAACCAGGGAGAGCGCACCACCAGCTCGCCCACCTGTTCGCCGTCCTTGGGGATCTCATTCATCTCCTCATCCACCAGGCGCATCTGGACCATGGGGATCGGGCGGCCGGTCTTGCAGCGCAGCGCCACCTCCGCATCCTGATCCAGATCTTCTCGATTTACGTGGGAAATGGTGAGGATCGGGCAGGTTTCCGACATGCCGTAGCCGGTAAAGGCATCCACCCCTCGTTCCAGTATTTTGGCGCACATGGCCTTGGTCAGGGCTGAGCCGCCGATCAGGACTTTCCACCGGGACAGATCGGTTTCAACAAAGTTGGGATGATTGATCAGCATGTGCATGATCGTGGGCACACAGTGGGAGAAGGTCACCCCTTCACCGGCAATGAGCTGGAGGATGGGGCCAGGGGCATATTTGCCGGGATAGACCTGCTTTACCCCCAGCGAAGTGGCCACGTAGGGCAGGCCCCATGCGTGCACATGGAACATCGGCGTGAGCGGCATGTAGACATCCTCCTGATGGAACCTGCCCTGTACGGCGGGTGTTCCCAGGGCGGCAAGATTGGCCAGGGTATGGAGGACCAGCTGACGGTGGCTGAAATAGACGCCCTTGGGCATGCCGGTGGTGCCGGTGGTGTAAAAGGTGGTTGCCCGGGTGTTTTCGTCGAAATCGACAAACTCGAAAGACTCTTCGGAGCGGGCCAGCAGATCCTCGTACTCG
The DNA here is from genome assembly GCF_963665445.1 of uncultured Desulfobulbus sp. GTDB lineage: Bacteria > Desulfobacterota > Desulfobulbia > Desulfobulbales > Desulfobulbaceae > Desulfobulbus. The sequence goes on from NZ_OY762276.1 coordinate 626,004, forward strand.
CCGGCGAGCGGCAGGGTGGTCTGGGGCAGCTCGTCCAGATCGGAGAGGAGCACATATTTTTTGACCGTGTCGATCCGTCCTTTGATCTGCTCCAATATGGGAAGGAACTCATCGTTGACCAGAAGGTAATCGTCCTCGGCATGGTCGACGGTATAGAGGATCTGCTCCGGGGAGAGACGGACATTGATCGTGTGCAGTACCGCACCGAGCATGGGGACGGCGAAAAAGCATTCCAGGTAGCGGTGGGAATCCCAGTCCATGACCGCAACCGTATCCCCCGGCTTGACCCCGAGATCGGTGAGGGCATTGGCCAGGCGGTGGACCCGACTGCGCATATCCGCATAGGTGTAGCGCAACTGATCGCGATAGACGATTTCCTGCCCGGGATTGTCGACTGTGGGGGCAAGAAAGAGGTTCTTGATGAGCAGAGGATAGTCGTAGGCCGAGGCGGTTCGTTGGATCAGGGTGGCAGTCATGGGAGTTCCTTTGTTGGTTACCGACAAGCACTTTTTTCGGGGAAATTCGGGTGTTCACCAATACTGAACCAAACCTCGCTTGTCAAACAGGTTTGTCGGTTTTTCGCCTCGATTTTTCCCGCCACCTGATGGCCTGCGCCTGCCCCCGAGCCCCTTCTGGGCTTAAGGTTCTTTGGGCTCCTGTTGTATTTTTACTTTTTTGTGTTTTTTTTCGGTTTTTGCGCACCGATTTGTGCTGTTTTTTCTGCCGACAGCGTCCTGCCTTGTGTCTCGAATTTTTCAAACTCTAAGAAAATGCAATGGAATCGGAGGGTTCGAATTTTATTAAAGCCAGGCATAGTTTTTGTTTATTGTAGGAAGTTTTGGTTAAAAGTTAATAACAAATTCCGGAGGACGAACAATGAGGCTGGCTTCTAAAATTCTGTTGGGCGCAGTCATGCTGCTGATGATTTCCTGCAACATCTACGCGGAAACGCTCAAGATTGCCTACAGTGACTGGCCTGGCTGGGTGGCCTGGGACATTGCCCAGCGCAAAGGGTTTTTCAAAAAGCACGGCGTTGAGGTGGAGCTAGAATGGTTTGAATACATGGCTTCCATGGATGCCTTTGCCGCCGGCAAGGTGGATGCGGTCTGTGTGGCCAACGGCGATGCCCTGGTGCTCTCCGCCTCCGGCGCCAAGAACGTGATGATCCTGGTCAACGACTTCAGTAACGGCAACGACAAGATCGTGGCCAAACCGGGGCTCGCATCGGTCAAGGATCTCAAGGGCAAAAAAATCGGGGTCGAGCTGGGCGTGGTCAGCCACCTGCTGCTGATCAACGCGCTCAAGGAAAACGGCATGACCGACAAGGATGTGACCCTGGTCAACGTACCCACCCACCAGACCGCGCAGGTCCTGGCCTCGGGGGATGTCGATGCCATCGTCGCCTGGCAGCCCAACTCAGGTCAGGCCCTGAAATCCGTGCCCGGTTCCACCGCCGTCTACACCAGCGCCAATGCCCCTGGCCTGATCTACGATACCCTCACCGTAGCTCCCGGGTCGCTTATGAAAAACCGGGCCGAGTGGCAGAAGGTGGTCGCCGCCTGGTACGACGTGGTCGACTACATGCAGAACCCGGCCAACGAAAAAGAAATGCTGGAAATTCTTTCTTCGCGCGTCGATCTCAAGCCCGAGGAGTACAAACCCTTTCTCTTGGGAACCAAAATACTCACCCTCCCGGAATCCCTGGCCGTGCTTAAATCCGCCGACAACCTCGGCAGCCTCTACGGGTCCAGCGAGAACGTGAACACCTTCTTTGTCGCCAACAAGGTCTATGCCGAGCCGGTCAAGGTCAAGAAAACCATCGACAGCTCCTTTACCAAAGCCCTGAGCAAATAAGCACAAAGGAAGAACGCCCCATGTCCTGGTTCATCATTCAGAAGGAGCTGCCGCCGAGAAAACGGGCCGTGCTGATGCTGCTCTCATTCGTGCTGCCGGTTGTACTCTGGTCGGTGGTCAGTTATGTGCCCTTTGTCTGGCATCCCATGGTGGAGATCACCAACCCTGGCGACAGTCCCTATCTGGAGAAAGGGCAACTCATCAAGCGGGATGTCTTTGTCCAGGAAAACCAGCGGCTGCGCGAAAACGGTGACGCGCCGATTGCAGGTTTTCGCGCCAATCCGGTCTATCTGCCGCCGCCGCACAAGGTTTTGATCGCGGTCTACACCGCCTTCAAGACCCCGCCGCGGCGGCCGAGCGAGCCCTGGCTCCACCAGAGTCTGGGCCACAGTATCCGCGTGGTGTTTTACGGCTTTCTCCTCTCTTCGGTGATCGGCGTTCCCCTGGGCATCTTTTGCGGCGTGTTCTCCTTTTTTTCGAAGCTGTTCGAACCCTTTTTCGAGTTCTTTCGCTACATGCCGGCGCCGGTCTTCGGCGCCCTGGCGGTGGCCATCCTCGGGATCAACGACGGTCCGAAAATCGCGATCATCTTCATCGGCACCTTTTTTCAGCAGGTCCTGGTGATCGCCAACACCACCCGGCAACTGCCGCCGTCTCTGTTGGAGGCTGCCCAGACCCTGGGAGCCAAGGGCGGAACCCTGATGCGCAAGGTGGTGCTGCCGGCGATTGCGCCCACGGTCTTCTTGGATATGCGGATTCTCCTCGGCTGGGCCTGGACCTACCTGATCGTCGCCGAGGTCATCGGTACCAGCACCGGCATCACCTGGTTCATCACCCAGCAGGCCAAGTACCTGGTCTACGAGAATGTCTATGCCGCCATTTTGCTCATTGGGGTGATCGGCCTGGGCACCGACATGTTGCTTGCCTGGATCGGGCGTAACGTCTTTGTGTGGAGCGGTGGCAAGCGGGGCCCCTTCTTCCAGTTCCTCCATGAGTTGGTCACCGGCCCCTGGGATGAACCCTTCACCTTTGTTCAAAAGAGAATGGAACGCAATGCACGCAATAGAACTGCCCAGTTATAAACAGCAGAGCCCCAAGGTCGCCGATCGTTTCGCCCGCCTCAAACAGCGCGAAGTCATTATGGAGGCCGATGGAATCAGCCGCGTCTTTTCCACCGAGAAGGGGGAGGTGACCGCCCTGGATAATGTCTCCTTCAAGGCCTACCGGCGCGAGTTCCTTTCCGTGATCGGGCCTTCTGGCTGCGGCAAATCGACCTTGATTCGCATTCTCTCCGGGCTTGATCAGGCCACCTCCGGCGAGGTGCTGCTCGATGGTCGGCCGGTGTCAGAGCCGGGGCCGGAGCGGGGCATGGTCTTTCAGGGGTACACCCTCTTTCCCTGGTTGACGGTCAAGAAAAACGTGATGTTCGGCCTGGAAATCGCCGGCAAGGGAAGGGCCACCTCCGAGTCGGAAGCCCTGCAGTGGATCGAGATGGTCGGCCTGGCCGACTTTGCAGGCCATTATCCCGATCAGTTGTCCGGCGGCATGAAGCAACGGGTGGCCATAGCCCGCGCCCTGGCCAATCAGCCGCGGGTGCTGTTGATGGACGAGCCCTTCGGCGCCCTCGATGCCCAGACCCGCGCCCGGATGCAGTCCTACCTGATGCAGATCTGGCGCAATGTCGACATTACCATTATCTTCATCACCCACGACCTGGATGAGGCGGTGTATCTCTCCGACCGCATCCTCGTCCTCGATGCCCATCCCGGGCGGGTGCGGGAGATGGTGGAGGTGCCGGTGGAACAACCGCGTACACCGGCGCAGCATCTCAGCCCGGAATTTCTCGCCACCAAGAACCATATCGAAAGCCTGATTCACCCGGCAAGCGAGGTTGAAGACACCCTGCCCATGATCCGTCTGACCCAGGTGCAGGACGAGGTTTTTTGAAATGATTGTCATCAAAATTGTCGTTCTCGTAAAAAGCCACGAAAACGACGTTTCTTGCCTTCTAACGTATTGATTTGACTAACCGTGATTTCTCAGCTTGTGACTTTTTACGAGGCTGTCAAAATTGATGGCTTCGTAAAAAATCAAAAGCCTGAATATCACGCATCGTGCAATCGGCAACTTGCGAAGCTCGAAACCTCGTTCTCGGGCCTTGTTACGAGAACGACAAAACTCAGCTTGAAAAAATGAGATCTCTCCCTTCGGTCGAGATGACACCCGGGTGGCGTGACACTCCTCGGATCGAACCGTAATTTCGATGTCATCCCGAACGAATGTGAGGGATCTCAAAACCGGGGCCACGGCATACAGATGAAACGGAAAACCAACAAAACCGACAAAGTGCAGCGGATCAGCATTTCCCTGCCCGATAGCCTGATCAGCGAGCTGGATCAGCTGGTGGAAGAGGGAGTTTACGGCAATCGCAGTCAGGCAGTGGCGCAGATGGTGCGCAACAGCCTGCTTGATATGCATCTCCAGCAGGAGGATCAGGTCATGGCCGGAACCGTTACCCTGGTCTACGACGAGTCCCGGCCGACCCTCCGTTCCCAGCTGGTGCAGATCCAGCGCAACCATATCGATACGGTGATTTCCTCGCTCAACGTCCTGTTGGAAAATCACCATTCACTTGAGGTGCTCCAGGTCCAGGGGCCGGTGCGCACGCTGAACACGATTGTTCAAGAAATTCGAGCCTGCAAAGGGGTGGAGAGTTGCAAGGTTGCCCTGACCACCACCATCATGCCCCCGATTCACGGGCCAAAAGGAGAAGAAAATGCGTCAGTCTGACAAGAATACAGTGTTGTACGAAAAAGTGATCGCCGGCGGCTGGAACTGGTCGCATGTGGTCAAGAGGGGCACGGCCCTACGGATCGAGGATATGGAGGGCGGTGCCAATGTGAGCGGACTGTTCTTCAACGGCGCCAACACCAGCGAGCGCTACAACATGGGCGATACCCTCAAGATCCAACACATCTCGTTTCTCAAGAAGGGGCATTGCATCTATTCGGATATGGGCCGGATTCTCATGTCGCTTGTCGACGAGAACCTGGGCTGGCACGACGTGATCTGCGGGGTTTCCGATGCCGGGCTTATTGCAAAGCGGTTCGGCAGCACAACCTATCAGGTTGCGCATAACGATTTTTATCGCAACGGCTATGACTCGCTCCTGATCGAGCTGGCCAAGCACGGCCTCGGCCGGCGGGATTTCACCGAGACGATCAACTTCTTCAGCAAGGTCGCGGTCGACGGGGACGGCAACCTGGGCTTTGTCGAGCAGCATTCCAAGCCCGGCGATTATATCGAACTGCGGGCGGAGATGGACACCCTGGTGGTGCTGGATACCGGCATGCACCCGCTCAATCCCGCGCCCGCCTACCTGCGCAAACCGGTACGGATTTCCATCGTGACCACAGAACCGGCACTAAGCGATGATCCCTGCCGCCTGTTCTGCCCGGAGAACGAGCGCGGCTTTGTCAACACCGCCAACTATTACATCTAAGCTGTGGGATTGGGAGGACACATCATGCAGCAAACACTGAAAACCAGCACGCTCGATCCACAGCAGGCCAGCTACAATGCCACCATTGCCGCAGGAACAGGCTGGATGTACACCGTGAAAAAAGGGGAGATCCTGCGAATCACCGACCTCCACGGCAACCAGGCGGTGGATACCATCTTCTTCAATGCGAATCGCATCGAGGAACGGTACAACGCCGCCAACACCATGCGCGAGCAGGGCAACGTCTACATCACCGCCGGCACCGAGATCCGTTCCAACGACAACAATGTCCTGCTCACCGTGGTCGCCGATATCTGCGGCCGCCACGATACCCTGGGCAGCGCCTGTTCCTGCGAGAGCAACACCGCCCGTTATGCCCTGGAAAAACGCTACATGCACTCCTGCCGCGATATCTTCCTCAAGGAGATCCTCGATTGGGGGCAGGGCATGGATAAACGCGACCAGGTCTGCAATATCAATTTTTTCATGAACGTGCCGGTCAACCCCGAGGGGGGTTCCAACTTCGAAGACGGCATCTCCGAGGCCAACAAGTACGTGGAGCTGAGGGCGGAGATGGATGTGATTGTGCTCATCTCCAACTGTCCCCAGCTCAACAACCCCTGCAATGCCTACAACCCGACCCCGGTTGAAGTCCGGATCTGGTCCGCTCAACAATAAGGAAAGAGAACGATGTTTACCAAGGTGTTAGTTGCCAACAGGGGCGAGATCGCCTGCCGCATCCTGCGCACCCTTCGTACCATGGGGATTGGTTCCGTTGCCGTGTATTCCGAGGTCGACGATCATGCCCGTCACGTGCTCGAGGCGGACGAGGCCTATCTGCTCGGACCGGCCCCGGCGGCGCAGAGCTATCTGGACGGGGAAAAAATCCTCGCCATAGCCAAGGCGTGCGGGGTCCAGGCCATTCATCCCGGCTATGGTTTCTTGAGTGAAAATGCCCAGTTCTGCCGCCGCTGCGAGGAGGAGGGGATTGTCTTTATCGGGCCCACGGCCGAGCAGCTGGTCGATTTCGGTCTCAAGCATCGCGCCCGCGAGTTGGCCGACACCTTTCAAGTGCCCCTGCTTCCGGGTTCCCCCCTGTTGACCTCGGCCGAGCATGCCCTGGGCTATGCGCAGCAGATCGGCTACCCGGTGATGCTCAAATCGAGCGCCGGCGGTGGCGGAATCGGTATGGCCCTGTGCCGCACCGGCGAGGATTTGCTTGAAGCCTTTGAGCGCATTCAACGGCTGTCGGCAAACAACTTCTCCAACACCGCCATCTACCTGGAAAAGTTCATCGAGCAGGCCCGCCATGTGGAGGTGCAGATTTTCGGTGACGGCAAGGGGAGCGCCCTGGTGCTCGGCGACCGCGACTGCTCGGTACAGCGGCGCAATCAGAAGGTGATCGAGGAAACCCCGGCCCCGGGACTCTCCGACCTACTCAGACAGGAATTGCACCAGACGGCCAAGCGCCTGGCCGAAGGGGTCGCGTACCGTTCTGCTGGCACTGTGGAGTTCGTCTACGATGCCGAGGCGGCCCAATTTTATTTTCTCGAGGTCAACACCCGTCTGCAGGTGGAGCACTGTGTCACCGAAGCGGTCTACGGCGTCGACCTGGTACAGTGGATGGTGGAACTTGCCGCCGGCGAGCAACCGAATTTTGCAGCCGCCACCGAGCATCCGCAGGGGGCGGCTATCGAGGTGCGTGTCTACGCAGAAGATCCGGGAAAGAACTACCAACCCAGTTCCGGCGTCCTCACCGAGGTGCTCTTTCCCGAGGATATTCGCCTTGAGTCTTGGGTGAGTCGCGGCAGCGAAGTCAGTGCCTATTACGATCCGCTCTTGGCGAAGGTCATTGTCCATGGCCCGAGTCGTGAGGCCGCGGTCAAGGGACTGCAGGAGGCACTTGCCCAGTCCAGGATTGCCGGGCTGGAAACAAACCTGCTGCTGCTTGGCCAGATCGCTGCATGCCCAGCCTTTGTCCAGGGTTCATATACCACCCGTATCCTTGATGGGCTTGTCTATCAGGCGCCCACCATCGCCGTCGATCTTCCCGGCATGCAGACCTCGGTCCAGGATTATCCCGGCCGCCAAGGCTATTGGGCGGTGGGTGTGCCGCCTTCGGGCCCGATGGACAGCCTCAATCACCGCCTGGCCAACCGTATCGTCGGCAACGGCGAAGAGGCGGCTGCCCTGGAGATGACCGTGCAGGGCCCGACCCTGAGCTTTAACGTGGATGCAATCATCGCCCTGACCGGTGCGGATATGCAGGCCAAGGTCAATGGCAAGGCGGTGGAACGATTTGCGCCGCTGGCCCTAGTCGCCGGAGACGTGTTGAGCATGGAGGTGGCCCGCGAAGGCCAGCGCGCCTACCTCGCGGTACGCGGCGGCCTTGATGTGCCCCACTACATGGGCAGCCGTTCGACCTTTACCCTGGGGCAGTTCGGTGGCCATGCCGGCCGCAGCCTCAGGGCGGGCGACGTGCTCCGCATCGGCAGCGATATCGCCTGCGAGCCGCAACCGCTGCCAGCTGGCCTTCAGCCGCAGTTCCCCTCCACCTGGGAGATTGGCGTACTCTATGGTCCCCACGGAGCCCCGGATTTTTTCACCGAGGCGGATATGGCCACCTTCTTTGCCACCGACTGGGAGGTGCATTACAACTCCTCCCGTACCGGCGTGCGTCTGATCGGGCCCAGCCCCGAGTGGGCCCGTTCCGATGGCGGCGAGGCCGGGCTGCATCCGTCCAACATCCACGATAACGCCTATGCCATCGGCGCGGTCGATTTCACCGGCGACATGCCGGTCATTCTCGGACCGGACGGTCCCAGTCTCGGTGGCTTTGTCTGCCCGGTGACCGTGGTCCAGGCAGAGTTGTGGAAGGTGGGCCAATTGCGCCCCGGCGACCGGATCCGTTTCAAACGTCTCTCACTCGACACGGCGCAAAAGCTGGAAGCAGGCCAAGAGGCCTCGATTTACCAGCTGAGCCTCCCGCAACCGGTGAGCCTGGATGATCCCGCGGGTGCGGAGGAATCCGCCATTGTTGCCTGGGCTGCCCATCATGGGGACAGGGTTATTTACCGTCGGGCCGGGGATAAGTATCTGCTCATCGAGTACGGCGCCCTGGAGCTCGACCTGCGCCTGCGGTTGCATGTGCATGCCCTGATGCTCGCCATGGAAAAACACCAGATCAACGGCATTATCGATATCACCCCAGGCATTCGCTCCCTGCAGCTCCATTACGACAATCGATTGCTGCCGCTTTCCGAACTACTGGCGCTGTTGCAGCAACTGGAGGAGGAAATTGCCGGATTTGATGCCCAGGATATTCCCGCGCGTATCGTCTCCCTACCGCTGAGCTGGGACGATGAGGCCACCCATACCGCGATCAACAAATACATGCAGTCGGTGCGGCCGGATGCGCCCTGGTGTCCGTCCAATATCGAGTTCATCCGGAGGATCAACGGCCTGGAGTCGATCGAGGAGGTCAAGGAGATCCTCTTTAACGCCAGCTATCTGGTTATGGGATTGGGGGATGTCTACCTGGGGGCGCCGGTGGCCACCCCCCTCGATCCGCGCCATCGGCTGGTGACCACCAAGTACAATCCGGCCCGTACCTGGACCCCGGAAAACGCGGTGGGCATCGGCGGCGCCTACCTCTGCGTTTACGGCATGGAAGGCCCCGGAGGGTATCAGTTTGTCGGGCGGACGGTGCAGATGTGGAACCGTTACAACACCACCAAGGAATTCGAGCCGGGCAAACCGTGGTTACTGCGCTTTTTCGACCAGATTCGGTTTTATCCGGTCAGTCACGAGGAACTCATGCAAATGCGTCACGACTTTCCCCATGGGGCAGCCGGGTTAAAGATCGAGGAGACCGTGTTCAACCTCAGTCAGTACCAGCATTTTCTCGCGGCAAATCGGGAGGCGATCTCTGCCTTCAAAAAACGGCAGCAACAGGCCTTTGAGGCCGAACGGCAGGCCTGGATCGAAAACGGGCAGCTCAACTTTCACAGTGAGGAGCCGGTGGAAAGCGAGCCCGAGGTTGCCGCACCCCTTTTCGAGGGATGCGCACCCGTGGTCAGCCCGGTTGCGGGGAGTCTGTGGAAGCTGCAGGTGGAGGCGGAAACGTCGGTCCAGGCGGGAGACACCATCGCCATTGTCGAGTGCATGAAGATGGAGATCAGCCTCAAGGCCCACTGCAACGGCGTGATCAAGCAAATCCTTTGCAGCGAAGGCGAGCGGGTCGCCGCCGGTCAATGTCTGGCAAGCCTGTTACCCGAGGAGGTCTGAGCCATGCAACTCAATATCAGTTTTCTGCAGGAGCAGTATCGTCAAGGCAGCCTCACCCCGCGGCAGCTCATCAGCGATCTTCTCGGCCAATGCCGCGCAGAAGATCCGGCCATCTGGATTCATCTCCTGAGTGAGGCCGAAATCGAACCCTATCTGCAGCGTCTGCAACAGGCCGAAATGGAGGAGCTGCCCCTCTACGGGATTCCCTTTGCGATCAAGGATAATATCGACCTGGCCGGTATTCCGACCACGGCCGCCTGTCCAGAGTTCAGTTATCTGCCCAAGGACTCGGCCACGGTGGTTGCGTTGCTCATTCAGGCCGGGGCCGTCCCCCTGGGCAAGACCAACTTGGATCAGTTCGCCACCGGCCTCGTGGGGACGCGCACCCCTTACGGCATCTGTGCCAACAGTTTTCATCCGGACTATATCCCCGGCGGCTCGAGCTGCGGTTCTGCGGTGGCCGTGGCCAAGGGGCTCTGCACCTTCGCCCTTGGCACGGACACGGCCGGTTCCGGGCGGGTCCCGGCGGCGTTCAACAACATTTTCGGCCTCAAGCCATCCCGCGGTCTGCTCAGCACCCGAGGCGTGGTCCCGGCCTGCCGCAGCCTGGACTGTGTGTCGATCTTCGCCCTCTGTGCCGGGGATGCGGACGCGATTTTCCAGGTGGCGGCTCAATACGATGCCACGGACCCGTTTTCGCGTAAAACGGATGGTGGGGCTGCAAGAGTGGCGGTTGAAAACCAGTTCACCTTTGGCGTTCCCCAAGAGGCGCAGTTGCAATTTTTCGGCAATGCAGCCTCTGCCCAGAGCTTCGCCGAAGCCATCGAGCGGCTGAAGGCCTTGGGCGGACAAAAACAAAAAGTGGACCTGCAACCCTTTCTCGATGCAGCCAAGCTGCTCTACGAGGGGCCGTGGGTGGCGGAGCGAACCGCAGCGGTGGGCGGATTCCTTCAGGAGCACCCGCAGGCGGGCCATCCGGTTACCCGGCAGATCATCTGCGGCAGCCGGGAATTTTCCGCAATCGACCTATTCCAGGCCCAGTACCGGTTGCAGGGGCTCAAGCAACAGACCGACGCAATCCTCGCCGACCTTGATTGTCTAGTCCTGCCCACGGCCGGGACCTGCTACACCATTGCCGAGGTGCATGAGAACCCCATTGAGCTCAACAGCAACCTGGGGACCTACACCAACTTCATGAATCTGCTCGATTATTGCGGGCTAGCGGTGCCGACGAGCATCAACCCTCCGGTCCCCTTCGGGGTCACCCTGGTTGCGCCCGCCTTGTGCGAACAGCGGTTGCTCAGAATTGGCGCCCGCCTCCATGAGGCGGGACAACTGCCCATGGGAACGGGGAGGAGCCTGCCGCCCCCCTACGTACCCTCTGCGCCACAGGAGGGTGTCTTGCTCATGGTCTGTGGCGCCCATCTCCAGGGACTGCCGCTCAACCACCAGCTGGTGGAGTTGCAGGCGCATTTGATCAAACACACCACCACCACCGCCAAATACCGGATGTTTGCCCTGGAAACCCAGCCGCCCAAGCCGGGCCTGATTCGTGACGAGCAGCAGGGAGCGGCGATCGAGGTCGAGGTCTATTCCATCCCGCTCAAGAACCTTGGTCCCTTTACCGCCCAGATTCCCCACCCGCTGGGCATCGGCAAGGTCGAGTTGGTAGACGGATCCTGGGTGTGCGGCTTTATTGCCGAACCGGTGGTTATGGAGCAGGGGAGGGAGATCACTGCCTTTGGCGGCTGGCGGGCCTATCTTGCCCAAAGATAAAGGCGGGCCGGGGCAACTGGTGGCTACTCATCGTTGCCCTTGAACGTCTTGATGAACTTGCGGTCAATCCAATCCTTGAGGAAAAAGGGCAATTTCCCGGAGAAGGTTATGGACCATTTGGACAGAATGCCCTCGCCATCGCCTAAGTTGTAAATGAGCAGGTACTTGCCCCCCGGCTGAAATTTTTCCAGCGGACCGTTTTCAAGGGACGCCAACAGGTTTTTGTACAGCACCGGATTTTGGCGGACAGCGTAGACTCCGACCTTGTCCAGGGGCTCGTTTTCAAAATAGACGCAGTCCCCGCCGCCAAAGATGTTGGCATGCCCCACCGACTGCAGATAGTGGTTGACCCGTAGCCCTCCGTCCGGGCCAACGGGCAGCCCGGACCGGGCAAATATCGGCGACGGCTTGACGCCTACGGCAGGAAATAGGATATCAGCGCTATATTCCTGCTCATTTTCGAGCACGATCCTGCCGTCCTCTATCTGGTGCACATAGCCGTTTTCCAGGATTTCTACGCCTTTGCGAGTGAGAATCTTCCTGGCCAGGGTGCGAACCCGGCCGGGCCGGCCAGAGAGAAAATGCCGACCGGCAAAAATTTGGATGGTCGGCATGGTTACCCTGTTTTCCCGGCATAACTGATGGATGTTGCCGGCAATCTCGATAGAAGAAGGGCCGCTGCCGATCACGGCAATGGTGATTTTTGCGCCTGCTGCGGCCGCAAGGATCTTTTGTTGCGCAGCCAGAAGGTCTTCAATGGGTTTTGCGGTAAAAATATTATCCGCATTTCCCCTGATCAGATCCCTTGGCACCGAGGAACCTGCATTGCAAGAGAGCACGTCATAGGGCAGAGATGGTGCTCCGCCCTCCAGATAGACCTTCTGCCCATTGGGATCGATTTTTTCGACCTTGCCGAGAATGAAGCACCCGCCTTTTGCCTCGACAAGCTTGCGGGTTGCAAAGCGAATATCGTCAGGATGATAGGTCCCACCCAGCATTCCCGGCCCCATCCCACTGTAGTAATGGTACTCGGAAGGCTGGATGACCGTGACCCCAAACCCCTTATCGATAAAGGTGCGCAGATTGGCAAGGGTGACCATATGGGCATGGCCGCCACCGACAAGCACGAGTTGTTTTTTCATGGCTCACCCTGATACTGATCAATGGAGGTGGCGAGACTGGCCATATGGCTGCGCTCCTCCTCGGCAATCTGCAGTAAAACCTGCCTGAATCCCTCATGATCTTTGCCTTGTTCCGCCGCGCGCGAGTACAGATCAAGCGCCTGCGCTTCAATGGCCATTGCCAGACCAAGGACCTCGAGTTCAGATTCAAGATCGGTCCTGTACAACTGCAGATATTGTTCCGTGGTCATGCCGCCTTCCATTGCCGGTTCGGCAATTTTTTGGGCGAAATCTTCCAGGGAAATTGTCCTCCCTGTTATCTGGGTATAGAGCTTTAGCAGACGTTCCTGGTGGCGTATTTCGATATCTGCCAATTGGGAAAAAAGCGATCGGGTGGATTCTTTGGTGACCTTCTCCCGCAGCGAGAGATAAAAATCGCGCAGTCCCATTTCCAGGCCAAAACCTGCGATGATTGCGTCCTCGGAACGTGATCCTCCTGTGAACAGATGCAGGCCCACCTCCTCCGGGCCGACCGCGACCTCTTTGCCCCAGGCCTTGATGCCACCGGAGAGGTTGTACACCTTGCGAAAATCCTTTCCTGCCAACATTTGCGCAGCGACACGGCTGCGTCCGCCGATGGCTCAATAGATGACGATCGGTTTTTCCCTCTCCAATTCGCCTAAGCGTGTGTCCAACTCGCCAATCGGAATCAGCTTCGCCCCCGGAAGATGGCCGCCCTCGTATTCCTTGGGCTGGCGCACATCAAGAAAGGTCACCTCTCCGGGTGGATATTGCTGCACGAGTGCATGCGCTTCTTCCCAGGTAATGGAAGAGACAGGGGTGAAAAATTGCATCCATTTCATAGGGCCCTCCTTCACGCTAAGGTTTTGTTGCACGAGCGAGATCACGACTCATACATACAATGTAGCCTGTATCATGCTATTCTTCCAGCCGTGCCCGGGGGTTTTTTCTCAGTGATTTACCCTGGCTCTCATCATTTTCGCCTCCGTCATGGCCTGGGCCGGAGCAGCTCCCGCAAGCGCGGTCAGGTCGATACCGGGTACCGCAACCGATTTCCATGCGTCGCGTTACTCCATCAAAACCTGCGTTGATCACGCCTGTGCATCGGTTGACCATGCTTGCGCCGCCAAACGGAGCAACAGGCAGGTCCATAGTCATGCAGATGGAGTTGGTGTTACGTGCCCATTTTTTGTCGGATGGCCTGGACGAGCATATCCGCTGCCTGTTCAATGCCCAAAGAGGAGCTCTGCAAGGCGAGATTGTAATTGCGGACCGCTCCCCATTCCTTGCCGGTAAAACGGCGACAGTAATTGGAGCGTTTTCGATCGGAAGCCTCCAGCATCTTCAGGGCCTCGTCCGGTTCGACCTGATATCTCTGCATGATCTGTTGCTGGCGGAAAGGGATCTCTGCATGGATAAAGACACTGAAGCAATGTGCACAGTCCTTCAAGACAAAATCAGCGCATCTCCCCACGATCACGCACGATTCTTTTTCATTGATGTCACGTATAATCTTACTCTGCACCATGAACAGTCCATCGAGCGGGGGCATGACCTCGTCTGTGTAGGCATAATTTTGCTCGTAGAGGAGATAGAAAAGCGAGTTGGCCAGCTGCTGCTCATGTTCTTGAATGTACTTTTTGGTGAAACCGCTTTGCTCGGCAGTGAGTTGAATGAGTGCTTCATCGTAAAAGGCAATGCCCAGCTGTTGCGCAACCAGTTTGCCGATGGCATGACCGCCGCTACCCAGTTCGCGGGAGATGGTGACAGTACATTTATGAGACGGCGAGGATTGTTGGGGTATGGCTTCTTGGGCTGCCTGTTTCGTTGGGCTGTCCTGGGGTTGCCAGGCTTTGGGAAAGGGAAGGGCCTTGTTATAGAGACGGACAAAATAGCCAACCAGGAGTGCCGCGGCCACCGTGCCTTCACGGATCCCCTGGACCTTACCCAGGAACATCAGGGAACTGATGACGGCGACAATAACCAGGGAGCTGTCCACCCCGATTTTCGCTTTACCAAATTCGATAGCGAACCCTCGGTTCAGGGCCATGGCCACGCCTTCGCCGGGGAGGTAGGTCACCTTGGCCTTGATCTCGAAGAAGACCCCCAGGGCGAGGACCACGCAACCCAGCAGGCAATACCAGGCTTGAGAAAGATACTGGGTCGGCTCGATCCAATCCATCAACGGCAGGGTCAGATCGATGAACCAGCCAAAGAGGAGCACCACCGGGATCTGAATCAGCTGCATCCATTGGTAATTTTTCCGCAGGAGCAGCATCTGCAGGCCGATCAGCAGGATGTTGAGGATGATCGTTGTTTGGCCCAAGGTCAGGGGAAACTTGAGGCTGTACACATAGGGAACGCTTGAAATGGGGGAAACCCCCAGGTTGGCCTTGACGGAGAGGCCAACCCCGATGGCCATGATAAACAGGCCGCAGATGAACACAAGGGTTCGTTGGATTAATGCATTTTTCATGAGTGGAGACGACCGAAACAAAAAAAAGAGCTCAAATGTTTGGAGAATGTTGAGGTTGATGAGCGGTGGGCACGGCGCCCGCCTGCTATAGACCGACTACTATAAACCTTTTGGCCTGTGCTGTAAGCCCTGTTTGCGGTTTACGTTTCCCTTTCTCGCAAATCATCCTTTCGGTGTGAGCCCCTGTTTCGTGGGGGGCAATAGCCCTTAATGCATCCCGTCGACGCCTGGCATTTTATTCCTGCAACTGCGGTAGATTGGCAAAAAACGCCAGGACTTCCGGGTTTATTGTAATGCATCCTTGTTGATCACCTCTTTGCCATGGACAACCTTGTGCACAGCCATCTCCACCTTTTTATGTAACCTTATTTCCCCAACTGGTCTGTTTTTTGACCATCGACGACACCTTCGTCTCAAAAGCCTCCTGCAAGGCTCCGGGGAGTACTGCTGCAACTGACGCCGTGACGGGAAAAGGCACGGGTGACCGCCGGGCAGATTTGCCTTGGACTCCGGATGTTTTTCAGGGATGTCCGGGTTCGGGACTGGTGGAGCCCGACATGCCGAAAATTCGAACCTGATTCACCCCCTGGATAATCGGGCAACATAGCCGACCCATGAAAAATGTCCAGGAAACGGAGAGTAAGGAATAACAGGGCGACTCACTCGGCCCCCGCTGTGGTGACGATGGCGTATCTGTGAAACTCCAACCTCCAGAATTACATTTGTCGTTCTCGTAAAAAGGCCCGAGAACGACGTTTCGAGCTTCGTAAGCTGCTGATTTCACGATGCGTGACATTCAGGTTTTTGACTTTTTACGAAGCCATCACATTTGAGCATGATTAAAAAAAATAACTCAAGAGAATTGCATAATTGCTTTGTTCGCAATGCCTTCAGAGGATATTTGTTGATTTGTGGCAAACGAGAGATGAAATATGTATTGCTCGTTTGTGGAAAATATTGTAGCTAAAAATGAAAAAGACGTTTTTGTCAAAAAGTGTAATTTTATTGTACAATTAAAAATATATGAAGTGCGCTTTCGTGAAAATAGATAAATGAATCATTCTGCTGAAAAGGTACAAGATGATAATGTCTTGTGCTATAGGACATTGATTATAATCTTTTTCGCCGCGATTCTTTCGACATTTTTTAGTAAATTTGATCCATTTGGGGTGAAATCAGCGGCGTCGATGCACTCTGAAGAAATTTTTATGCGGGTGATAGGGGGGCCATGGTATCAATCAAAAGGAAGCAATTCTATCACTGTGGTTCTGGTTGATGAAGATTATTTAAGTCAGGTTGGGGAGTCATGGCCACTGACGTACATCCAGCAGAGTTTTTTGCTCAATGATATTTTGCAATATGAACCAAAGGCAATTTTTCTCGATTTTCTTTATCGGCATAATCATGAGACGGTGGAAGGGGGGCTTCAGCAGTTGGTGCGGACAATCGATCATGCATCAGATATAGGAGTGCCTATCTTTTTACCGTACCTCGTGGAACGGCAATTGGGGCGGAATACCTGTGATGCTTCGAGCATGGGGGATGGTATAGGTGACGGAGCCGTTTCGAATAATGAAACAGTTATTGCGGAGATACAAGGCTCCAAAGCTGTTCGCACCTATATCGGGTGGTCGGGCTGCGGAAGTCGCTATCCTGGTTATGTGGGGGCGGTGCCCAGGTTACAGACGCCGGCTTTGGCCCTTTATAGATATCTGTGCGAACACGCGGATCACGGTCGAGCGAAGGCCTGTAAGCCGGCTTTCGATGATGCATTATCAAATTTTAATGCACCAATGGTCGTTAACTGGGGAAGCGGGGTAAGTCGTCTTCAGCGGTCGGTGCCTGGCGGCGTGTATGATTTTTGTACTCCTCGTGCGGAAACGGTTTGGCAAAAGGTTAGGTATTCGGTTCGTCAGCTTAGCTCCGCTTTGCAGCAATCGTTTTCAGAGAGTGATGAAAGAGGTGAGCGTGAAGAATGTATGTTTACCGACACGGTGCACGCGACCTGGCTGAATGTGACTCAAAACGCTGTTCCCGAATTTTTAAGAAATGCCCTGAAGGGTAAACTCGTGCTTGTCGGGGCGAAAGTTGATGGGGTGAATGATCATATAATAACGCCTGTTAATGGTCAAGTCCCAGGGGTCTATCTTTTTGCAATGGCACTGGATAATTATATGACATATGAGGATGACTATTTTAAGTCAATGACATTGCCTCAGTCGATTTTATTTGAAATTTCATCAATCGTTATAATTAGTTTCGTTGCTTTATTGTGGAAAAAGAAAATTATTGATTGCTATGTTAATAAAAACTTTTATAAGTTAGCAACTATTGATGTATTTGTGTCGATTGTTTTTTATATGCTTGGTAAATTAATTATTCCAGTAATTATTAGCTTCATTATCGCTTTTTTGTCGTGGTTTTTATTTAATTTTGCTCCTATGGATTGGATTGGAATTTCTGCATTGTCATTTATTATAAGTCAGATAAAGTTAATTGATATTAAATTATTCGAAAGATATTATCTAATAATTTGTAAAAAAAGTATATTTTAATTTTTAAGTGAGGTAGCTATGATTAAAATTACCGTTTTTTCATTATTTTTAATATTTTTTGTATCTCTATCTTCTGGGATATGTGGGCAGAAAATACGAGGTGTTGTGAACAAGAATATTCGATATTATGATGCTAATGGAATTGAAATTGGTCAATTCAATGATGTCGTTGATGATGAGATAAAAGGAGTTGAGGTATTAGCTCATGGAAAGAGAGGCCTTATTCAAATTAATTTTCGTGATAGAAATAATGTATGGATAAGATCTTCAAGCGTAAGAGTTGATTTGTATGAAATTACAATTACACCCCCCGTTACATATCCATATGATGATACAAAGCCTGTTAGTAGCGGTATTGGAGGTAATCGTGCAAAATAATAAACAAATTTTTTATATAATAATTATAATAGGTATATGTATTAATTTTGGTTGTGTTAGAAACGGTGGTGTAAATATTGATCTATCTGAAGGTCAAAGCATCCTTGATGCTGTCAATTCAAAATACAAAGATGATAAAAAATGGTTCGATGACGCTATCTTACAGAAAAAAGAATTTGAATTGAAGTATGCAGGTGGTTCTCGTCCTGAATTGTCAGTTTATTTGGAAAATGATATTTATCTCTTTAATGATCCTAAACTTTTGTTCTACATCCATGGGATAATTGATAAACTTTTAACGGGTTGGCATGGCGTGAAGCCTGAGTTCGAGGTCGTTGTTGAAACTGGGGAAGATTTTAATGCCTATGCCGACGAGCTTAATTTGGTTCATCTCAGCACAGGTCTGCTTAGAGGGGTTGAAAGCGAAGATCAACTTGCGGCTGTCCTTGCCCACGAAATATCACATATCTTACTCCGTCATCATAGCGGAAGCAGTTTAGTGGAGCGAACTGAATCTGCTCTGGAAATGGGAGGGGTGCTTATGCTGGCTGCGGGAGCTATGGCAGACAGTGTTGCTGAGAGTGACGAATATGCTCAAAAAGGGGCTGACGGTCTGCTCGCCTGTCAGTCGCTTGGGCTTGTTTGGGCGGACATCCTCGCCCCGCAATGGTCACGGGAGGATGAAGAGCAAGCTGATAAGATGGGCCTGGATCTGTTGATGCGTGCAGGGTACAACTACGAAGAGTTGACTGCAGTTATTGAGAAAATATATGATGATTCGCCATATCGGTCTGACAGGCTCAAGTTGCTGGAAAATGTTGCATTTCTTTTGATTGACAAAAAGACTGCTGCCCTAGATGTTCCGGGTAATGAAACATTATGTGAATTTGTGAAGAAATTTTCTGCTGAAAGCCAAAAAGAATTGGTGGAGAGTGTTGTTAAAAGAATAGAGTCGAGAAATATTAGTCATGAAAACCGTGAAGAACGTATTGATTCTATTAAGGAATATTTACAGAAAGTCTATTCTGGAGGAGACCTTCCCCCTGAAAGCCGAGTGAAGGAGTTTGAGGCGAATGTCGGTAATAGAAAAATGAAGGAATTTCTTGAAAAAGATTTGGAGGCAATAAAAGTTATCCAAACTGTTAATGCTGATGAAATTAGAGGCGTTCTTGAGAACGTTAGTTTGCGTCGAAACCTCGGTCACGCTCATTCACCCTCAATTATTTCGGCACGATCAAAAATCGCAATTTTTGAACAAAAGCTTTCTGCCGCAAAAAATTATCTAGCAAAACTTACAGCCAATGAGCAAGCACCCTCTGCGGCCTATATTAAACTGGCAGAGCTCTATTTAATTGACGGTGATTATAGAGCGGCGGAGAGGGTTGTACGATCCGGTGGCCATGTAATTGGGAGAAATTTTAAATTTTTGCCAACACTTATTCGTGTACAGAAAAATGCAGGAAAAATGGATGCTGCAGAGGCTACTGTATTCGAATGCAAAAAATTCGATGATGAAAGAAAATTTTCTTTGGCTCGTGCTCTGTTCAATACCATGGGGGAAAGTTACTATGACAGGTGTGTTGCGGTGCTCGGGTACGATCCACAAACAAAGTCGGAACAGTCATCGGGCCTAGGTCCAGATATTTTGGGCACCTTTAAAAAAAGTATAACTCCCTTGTTTTAGTGGGGAAAAGGTACGATAGAAGGTCGGTGGCTGAATTTCTTCCGTTGATGGTGTCGGCTTTTAAGCCGATGTCCTTGGTTGGAAAGGAGATCACTGGTTCGATCCAATAGCGTCTGATCGATCTGCGGGCATCGGCAACAGAGTTACGGGCTTGGAGATACGCCTCTTTGTGCTTAAAGGACCGCTAATTTTGTCGTTCTCGTAAAAAGGCCCGAGAACGACGTTTCGAGCTTCGCAAGATGCTGATTTCACGATGCGTGACATTCAGGTTTTTGACTTTTTACGAAGCCATCAATTTTTGCAGGCACAAAAAAAGCACTTACCGATTAATCGATAAGTGCTTGAATTTACTTGGCTGGGGGACAGGGATTCGAACCCCGATAAGCGGAGTCAGAGTCCGCTGTCTTGCCGTTAGACCATCCCCCAGCATGTGAGAATGTGCGGGCCAAGATAGATGAATTGGCCGTGAATGTCAAGCAAAAATCTCTCTTCTTTTCACTCTCGTTAGGACAGGGTGCTGCAGCCCACTCTTTCAGGAGATGATCAATCCGGCATAGCCGACCACCTGGCTGGTGTCGCCGCTGGCCTCTCCCGAATCGGTGTAGCGAACCAATTCTGCCCTGGTGGCACCCAGTTCCTGTGCCGCCAGCAGGGCAATGGTGGTGGGCATGATGCCGCACATGGAAATCCGCTGGCCGAGCACCGTGGTGTACAGTCCCTGGGCATCCATGGCGAGAATCCGTTCAATGGCCAGGGAGTCTTTATGACTGGCAGACTGCCGTGATTCGTAATGGCTCATGTCGGTTGAGGCGAGGATCAGCACCGGCCTGCGTAGGCTGCCTATGGCAACGGCCAGATCCCGGGCTACCTGTTGGCAGTCCTCAAAGGAGAGGCTGGAGACCACCAGGGGGACGATGTTCACCCCTGGCTGGACTAGCTGCAGAAAGGGGACCTGTACCTCGAGCGAGTGCTCGTAGAGGTGCGCCTCCTCATCGGCCTGGATAAGTGAGGATGCCTGCAGGATGGCCTCGGCCAGTTGTTGGTCGACGGGGACGGTGCCCATGGGCATCTCCCAGTCATCGCGGCCAAGTGCCAACGTTCGGCCACGACCATGGTGGTTTGGGCCCATGATCAGCACCGTTTGCGGCACCCGCACCCGGGCAATGGTTGCTCCTGCGGTGGCACCGGAATAGATATAGCCGGCATGGGGCATGACCACGGCCAGGGCCTCTTGCTTGGCGGACTGGGCAACGTGCGGGGTCAAATCAGCAACTGCACGGCCCAAACTTGCGGGATGGCCGGGGTAAAAACGATCTGCAACGACTGGCATCCTGGTCATACGCGCCTCCCTTGTTCCTGCAGTCGTCGCTGCAGGCTTCTATTTTTTTACTTCCCAGCTGGTTCCTTCCGGACCGTCCTTGAGCACGATATTGTGGGCAAGGAGCTGGTCGCGCACCTCGTCGGAGGCCGCCCAATCCTTGGCGGCCCGCGCCTGGTTGCGTCTTTCGATGAGCACGTTGATCTCGTCTTCGTTCAGATCAATCTCCGCCAGCATCTTTGCCTTGTTGCGTGCCACGACCTCGGCCGGAGATTGCTGCACCAGGCCGAGTACCCCGGCGAGCTCGCGGAAGGTGGCCGCTGTGGTCTTGAGGATTGCTACATCGGCTGCGGCCGGCTGTTCGGGCAGCACACGCAGGATCTTGTTGATCCCTTTGATTGCATCAAAAAGGTGGGCCAGGGCCTGGGCGGTGTTGAAATCGTTGTCCATGGCCTGGTGAAAGCGTTCGGTCAGGGCCTCCAGGTTTTGACGATCCTTATCTGTGATGACGGACTGGCCATCGCCCGCCGCCTGCAGTTCGTCGACCTTGGCCAGGCACTCGTACATCCGCGCCAGCCCGCTGACCGCATCCTGCAGGGCAGCTTCAGTGAAATCAAGCGGATTGCGGTAGGTGGTGGAGAAGATGAACAACCGCAACACCTCGGGCTCGTACTGCTTGAGCACGTCGCGGATGGTGAGGAAGTTGCCCAGCGATTTGGACATCTTCTCATCCTTGATGGTGACAAAGCCGTGGTGCATCCACATTTTGGCAAAGGCCTTGCCCGATGCTCCGCAGCTCTGGGCGATTTCGTTTTCATGGTGGGGGAAGACCAGATCCTTGCCGCCGCCATGGATGTCGAAGGTGTCGCCCAGATACTTGCGGCTCATGGCCGAGCATTCAATATGCCAGCCCGGCCGGCCATCACCCCAGGGGCTCGGCCATTTGGGTTCGCCCGGTTTTGCCCCTTTCCAGAGGACGAAATCCATGGGATGTTCCTTGCGGTCGTTGACCTCGACCCGGGCGCCGGCCTGCATATCTTCCAGGCCGCGACCGGAGAGCTGGCCGTAGCCATCGAATTTTTCCACCCGAAAATAGACGTCACCGTCCGCCGGATAGGCCATGCCCTTGTCGACCAACTCCTGGATCAGGTCGATCATCTCCTGGATATGTTCGGTGGCTTTGGGCTCGAGGTCCGGCCGCAGGGTGCCCAGGGCATCCATATCGGTGTAGAACTCGTTGATAAACCTGAGCGCCAGTGCTCCGCTGTCAATGGACTGTTCGTTGGCCCGTTTGATGATCTTGTCGTCAATGTCCGTGAAGTTACGAACAAAGGTCACTTTGTAGCCGCGATGCCGCAGGTAGCGGACCACCATGTCAAAAACAAGGGCGGAGCGGGCGTGACCGATATGACAGTAATCGTAAGAGGTTATCCCGCAGACATAGAGTTTCACATGTCCCTCTTCAAGGGGGCGCAGCGGTTCCTTTTTACGGCTTAGGGTATTGTAAATTTTGATCGACATCCTGTTTTTCCAAAAAGGGGTGAAACAACCTGTTGAGCGTGTTCGACAAAGCTCTAATGTACTACAACTTAGGCAGAACTCAAAACCTTATTGTGCATCTTGACGGTATTGCGCCGACACCATCGGTAAAAGCAGGAGCCCCGGAACCGCGGCCAATGCACAGCCGACAAAAAACAGCGGCCAACCGGTGTGTTCGGCGACCCACCCTGCGGGTGCGGCGATGATCACCCTGGGGATGCCCATGCAACTGGAGAGCAGGGCATATTGGGTGGCGGTGAAACGTTTGTTGGTCAGTGAGGCCATATAGGCCACATAGGCGCTGGTGCCCATGCCGCTGGTCAGCTGTTCGAGGATGATGGCCACGGCCAGTCCGGGCAGGGAGTAGCCGATGAGGGCCAGCCCGGAAAAACTGAGAATGGCGACCGCCTGGAGGAAGCCGAAAATCCACAGGCTGCGGATAATACCGATGCGCAGGAGGATGGTTCCGCCGATAAACCCGCCGGCCAGCGCCGACCAGAACCCGAACAGCTTGGCCCCGGCACCGATCTCGGTGTTGCTGAATCCAAGATCAAGGTAAAAGGGCGTGGTTAGGGTGGAGGCCATCTGGTCGCCGAGTTTGTAGAGCAGGATGAAGAGCAGCAGCATCAGGGCGCGATCCCGCTTGAAATATTCAATGAAGGGGTCGCAGACGGCCTCGTTGAAGGATTTGGGCGCTTTGGGATGCAAGTTCGGTTCCCTGCACCAAAGCGTGGTGACAACACCAATAAACAGGGTAAAGGCCATCAGCAGATAGACGCGGGAAAAGGCCATGTGATCGGCAAGGATGAGTCCGCCACTGCCCGCCAGCAGCATGCCCACCCGGTATCCGTTGACATAAAACGAGCTTCCCAAGCCCAGTTCGTTGTCGCTGAGATCCTCCCGGCGGTAGGCATCGACCACGATATCCTGGGACGCGGAAAGGAAGGTGACGAAAAAGGCGGCCAATGCCACCATCCAGGGAGTCTGCTTGGGATCGGTCAGGCCAAGGCCGATCAGGGCCAGGAGCAGGAGCAGCTGGAGGACAAGCATCCAGCCCCGCCTGCGTCCGAAAAGGGGCGGGATGAATCGGTCGAAAATCGGTGCCCAAAGGAATTTGAGGGTGTAGGGCAGGCCGACCAGGGAATAGAGGCCAATGACGGTGAGGTCGACCTGTTCCGCCTTCATCCAGGCCTGGAGCACGGAGCCGGTCAGTAACAGGGGCACGCCGCAGGAAAAACCCATAAGAAAGGACACCAGCATGCGCGGAGAAAAAAACTGGCGCCAAAATGTGTTGGTCATATGATTGGTGGAATTGGATGTTATACGCTTGGCGGTTGATTTGGGGGGAGGGGGAAAGCTATTCTGCCTGCCTTATACAACCATGCCTGCGGGTTTGTCATTCAGAACGGATGCGAGGGGCGCTCGCTCTCATTATTATAACGGTTTGAAAGGCTGGTAGAGCGGGTCGCCGATCAGCACCATCTGCCAGGAGAGAAAGGGCAGGGTGATCAGGTAGG
Source organism: uncultured Desulfobulbus sp. (assembly GCF_963665445.1). Lineage (GTDB taxonomy): Bacteria > Desulfobacterota > Desulfobulbia > Desulfobulbales > Desulfobulbaceae > Desulfobulbus. The sequence continues at coordinate 650,032 of NZ_OY762276.1, forward strand.
TTTCGCCCAGGCTGAGGTACCCCTCAGAGAGTTTGGCAAAGAACAGGTCGGGCAGCGGGAATGCCTGCGCATAGGGTTCATACACCGGGCCGATGGTGGCGGCAATACCCCGTTCCAGCATCCGTTTGCACCAGACCTGGGAGCCCTCCTGTTTGAGGGTGGTGCATTCGGCACTGGCAATATGGTAGCCGATGGCACCGCGCACCCAGGTAAAGGCATCGATATAATGAGCCAGGCTGTACCATCCGCAATAGAGGGCCGCTCGAGGACAGGTTCCTGGCTGGAACAGCTCAGGCTTCTGGTCGAGGTGGACCATCATTCGCCCGCCTTGACTGATCTTTTCCGCAGCCCTATGGATTGCGGCATCATACAGGGCGTAACCGCTGAGATTTTTCGCCTCCTGCGGCATGGGCCAGCGGGCATCAAAGTAGGCTTCCCCCTGCAGCCCTGTTTTCTCGGTGGCGATGGCATCGTCAATGATGCGGCGAACCGTTGCCGGGTTAGGGCCGTCCAGGCGGCTCACCATGAGCACCTTGTCTTTTTGCAGCAGTGTTTTCTGGTTGTGAAATCCAAGGAAATAGGGGTTGGGAAGCCAGCCTTCGAGCGGATACTTTTCGGTGAGCACCAGGGCAAGCTCGGAGTCGACCGCGGCTCGGTCATCCATCTTTTCCGGTTTCATCAGTTTGCGGGCATTATACGGCGGGAGCTCGGGCTTGATCGCCAGGGGGAGGCCGTACATGGTCACCAGGCAACGGACAGGATGGCGTGAGTCCTGTTTCGCCAGGGCCTCGCGTACCGGTTTGAGGATGGTCTGGCTGAACTCCTGTCGGGAGCAGCGTTCCTCCCCACTGCTGCTGATGCGTATCAGGTGATCCGCAGGAATACCACGCCGCTTCATGTAATACTTGGCCAGGGCCAGGCTGTTGTTGGTGCGGACATTGGCGATGACCATGATCTCATCCGGGGCAAGGGCAAGGCTCAGCGATGGCGCGAGCAGCAGTGCACAGAGAAAGAGAACCTTGATCGGAAATTGACTGGCGCGAGAAGGCATGGGGGATTACCTTGAGGGGCTGATCTTGTTCGATATTTTTTTAGCATAGAGGATAACCCCCGTGATTGACAAGAAGAATGAGGACGAAATCCAAGACTTTCGCCGCCGTCTGCTCCTCTGGTTTGGAGAAAACCAGCGACCTCTGCCCTGGCGCGAAACCTATGCACCCTACCACGTCTGGATCTCCGAAATTATGGGGCAGCAAACGCAGATGGAGCGCGTTGCCCAGTATTTTCGTCGCTGGATTGATCGCTTCCCCACCGTCGTTTCCGTGGCCCAGGCGCCGGAACAGGCCATCCTCAAGGCCTGGGAGGGGCTTGGCTATTACAGTCGGGCCCGCAATATCCAGCGCGCTGCCCAACAGATGGTTGCCGGCGGAATCGCGGACATCCCCGCCGACCATGATGCCCTGCTTGCCCTGCCGGGGATTGGACCGTATACCGCTGCCGCCATTCTCTCCATCGCCTATAATCAACCGGTCCCGCTCAAGGACGCCAATGTGGAACGGGTCTTTGCCCGGTTGGCGGATATCGATCGTCCCCTCAAGCAGACAGCCACCCAGAAGCGGATTATTGCCCTGGCAGAGAGCCTGCTCGACCGGGAATCCCCCCGGCTGTACAACCAGGCGCTGATGGAGCTTGGCGCCCTTGTCTGTACGCCCAAAAAACCGGCCTGCGATCTGTGCCCGGTGCAGATGCACTGCCGTGCCTTGAAGGCGGATACCGTCGAATTTCGCCCCTTGCCCACCGACAAACAGAAAAAAATCGAAATAGTCATGGCCTGCGGTATCTTGCATCATCAAGGGCGAATCTTTGTTCAGCAGCGGCTTGCCGATGACATTTGGGGGGGATTGTGGGAATTTCCAGGCGGTCGCCTCGAGGAGGGAGAACTCCCGCGAGAGGCCGCGATTCGTGAAGTGGAGGAGGAGACCGGCTGGCAGGTGTCCGGGTTGATGCCCTTCAAGACCGTGGTCCATCACTACACCCGCTACCGGGTCACCCTGCACGGATTTATCGCAGAGATGCCAGGAACGTTCAATGAACCGATCCTGACCGCTGCCCAACAGTATGCCTGGACTCCGTTTGGGGGCTTGAGCGATTATCCCTACCCCGCAGGGCACCGCATGCTGGTGGAGGCCCTGTGCGCCGGTTCTTTTCCGGGAATTAGGTAATATTACCTAGTGGTAAATTTCTTGGAACAACAAACCGTTGTTTAGTCTTGCCTCTTTGTTTTACGATTTATCGGAAATGAAATTGTATTCTTTTGGGAAGGGTGGTAAATTCTTTCGATGTGTATGATTCCTCTTCTGTGGAGAATGGTATTGGAACTGCTGTTCGCTGTTTTCCTATGCACCTTGTTTTCTACGGTAACGTTGCGATACGTGCTGTATCGCAATCCGTCAAACGCACATTTCACACAACTCAGCTAATTTCTGTGTCGTATAACGAACTGAACATACCCAATATGCAGGAGGAGGTCGATCGCCTCAGTACCAACTGGCGAACCCTGCTCGATGCAATGCCGGAGATGGTTTTTCTCCTCCGTGGCGACGGCGGTGTCGAGTACATGAACCGGAGCGCCAGGACCTGCTTTGGTCATCCCTGCACCAACGAGGTGTCTGCAAGTTTGGCTGCGGTGGGGCAGTCGTGCCGCGAAAAAACCGCAAACGGAACGAAAAACGAGAATGGCAAAAAGGCCAAGGTTATCGAAACCATGGTCGCAACCACGCCGGTGGAGTACTCCTCGGTCCCCTTTGTCGGCTACACCGGTGAACAGCTGATCATGCTGGTGATGCGCGACATCACCGAGCGGAAACAGTTCGAGCAGGAATTGCTCCAGTTCAACACCAGTATCGAAACCATTCTCGAGCAGAAGATCGGCGAATTGCAGGCCAGCGAAGAGATGCGCAACCGGCTGATGCGGCAGGTGAACAGCCTCAAGAGCCAGCTCGGGCACAATCATCAGGCGGACAAGATGGTCGGCCGCAGCCGCAAGATGCGTGAACTGCGCGAGATGATTCACCAGGTGTCCAGCTCGGATGCAACCATTCTTATCACCGGCGAGTCGGGAACGGGGAAAGAGTTGGTTGCCAACCTGGTGAAGGCCACCAGTGCGCGCGAAGACAAGCCGTTTTTGAAAATCAACTGCAACGCGATCAATGATTCCCTGCTCGAGGCCGACCTGTTCGGTTACGAGAAAGGCTCGTTTACCGGGGCAACTGCTCGGAAAATTGGCAAGTTCGAGGTGGTGGACGGCGGGACGATCTTCCTTGATGAGATCGGCGATATCAGCCCGCGGATGCAGGTTGCGCTGTTGCGGGTCTTGCAGAACGGCGAGATCATTCGGGTCGGCGGCACCGAACCGGTCAAGGTCGATGTCAGGGTCATCGCCGCGACCAACGTCGATCTCACCCAGGCGGTCAAGGATAAAAAATTCCGTCTGGATCTCTACTACCGGCTCAACATCATCAATATCGATATTCCGCCGCTGCGCGAGCGCAAGGAAGACATCGTCGAGCTGGTCTCCTTTTTCGTCAACCACTACCGGGAGGCGTTTAAGAAGGAGATCGACTTTGTGCCCAAATCGATCATCAACCGTTTGCTCGAGCATGACTGGCCGGGCAACGTGCGCGAGTTGGAAAACCTGATCCAGCGCGCCGTGCTCATGGCCAAGGGCAAGATGATCACCGAAAGCGATCTCCTCTTCGACCAGGATCCGCGCATCGAGCAACAGCGCGATAATACCGTTGAGATCGACGAGAAAATCGGATTACAGCCTCTCAAGTCCATCGTCGGCGATTTCGAGGCCAATATCATCCGCCGTGCCCTGTCCAAGTACAGCGGCAACGTTGCCACCGCCGCCGGTCAGCTCAATATCGGCAAAACCGCGTTGTACGACAAGATGAAGCAGTACAACATTTCCGCCAAGCGCATCAAAAAGAAAAATCACGCCTGATTTTCTTCTTTAATCACGAGTTGTTGCACGCAAAGGATATTTCAGGGGAAGGTAGAGATTTCTCTCTTCGTTCGAAATGACAGGGGAGAGCTGGGAGCATTTCGTGAAGTCAATTCCCGCCCCGGCTGTCATCCCGAACGGATGTGAGGGATCTCGTCGTTGCTGTCCCGAGATTTCTCCCTTTGGTCGAAATGACAGGGGGTGCTGGGAGCACTTCGTGAAGTCAATTCCCGCCCCGGCCGTCATCTCGAACGTAGGTGAGAGATCTCGTCGTTGCTGTTCCGGAGATTTCTCTCTTCGTTCGAAATGACAGGGGGAGAGCTGGCAGCCTTTCGTGAAGTCAATTCCCGCCCCGGCCGTCATCCCGAACGGATGTGAGAGATCTCGTCGTTGCTGTTCCGGAGATTTCTCTCTTCGTTCGAAATGACAGGGGGAGAGCTGGCAGCCTTTCGTGAAGTCAATTCCCGCCCCGGTCGTCATCCCGAACGGATGTGAGGGATCTCGTCGTTGCTGCTCCGGAGATTTCTCTCTTCGTTCGAAATGACAGGGGAGAGCTGGGAGCATTTCGTAAAGTCAATTCCCGCCCCGGTCGTCATCCCGAACGGATGTGAGAGATCTCGTTGTTGCTGTTTCGGAGATTTCTCTCTTCGTTCGAAATGACAGAGGGAGAGCTGGCAGCATTTCGTGAAGTCAATTTCCGCCCCGGCCGTCATCCCGAACGGATGTGAGGAATCTCGTTGTAGCTGTCCCGAGATTTCTCCCTTTGGTCGAAATGGCAGGGGGAGAGCTGGCAGCATTTCCTGAAGTCAATTTCCGCCCCTGGCCGTCATCCCGAACGGATGTGAGGGATCTCGTAGCTGTCCCGGAGATTTCTCTCTTCGTTCGAAATGACAGGGGAGAGCTGGCAGCATTTCCTGAAGTCAATTCCCGCCCTCGGCCGTCATCCCGAACGGATGTGAGAGATCTCGTTGTTGCTGTCCCGAGATTTCTCTCTTCGTTCGAAATGACAGGGGGGAGAGCTGGGTGCACTTCGTGAAGTCAATTCCCGCCACGGTCGTCAACCCGAACGGATGTGAGGGATCTCGTTGTTGCTGTTCCGGAGATTTCTCCCTTTGGTCGAAATGACAGGGGAGAGCTGGCAGCACTTCGTGAAGTCAATTCTCGCCCTCGGTCGTCATCTCGAACGCATGTAAGGGATCTCGTTGTTGCTGTTCTGGAGATTTCTCTCTTCGTTCGAAATGACAGGGGGAGAGCTGGCAGCCTTTCGTGAAGTCAATTCCCACCCTCGGTCGTCATCTCGAACGCATGTGAGAGATCTCGTCGTTAAAGGTTTAACTCGGTGTACCTTGTGCAGGAAAACCGGTTGATTGTCAAAACAGCAGAAATTCCTTGAAGGGGCCGCGCATGCAGTGGTTCGAGGCCATGGCGGCGGAATAGGCCCCGGCATTGATCAATACCAGGTATTTTTCTTCATCCAACTCCGGCAGGGGCGCATCCGCATACCACACATCCAGGGCCTCATTGATGTTGCCGACCAGGGTCTTCGGGCTGCAGGCCTGCTCGCTGCTATAGCGCAGCGGCAGCGGCTGAAAGGGGAGGTTGTAGTAGGCCGGTTCCGGTGCAATGTTGAACCCGGCATCCACCCCGACAAAGGTAGTGGTTTTTTTCCGCTCGACAAAGGTCTTCTCAAGCAGTAGCAATCCAGCATCCTTGACGATGTAATCTCCGGGTTCGACCTCCAGGTGCAGTGTGCGACTGCCAAACAGCCGCTCCAGCACGGCTGCCCACTGTTCGAGGGCCAGCGGCGCTTCTCCTGGCAGATGAGGCACGCCCAGCCCACCGCCGATGTTCACCTTGTCCACTGTTCCCGCCGTATCGACAAACCACAGGCAGTGGTTGATGATTCGTTCCAACTGGTCAAGCTGCCCGGTGAGATACCCGCAGCCGGTGTGGAAGTGGATCTTGCTCACGCGCAGTCCATGCTGCTTGGCGGCATCCAGGGCCTGTTCGAATTGCTGTTCATAAATGCCGAATTTGGTCGTCACCTCACCGGCATAGTGCAGCTTGTCGTTATCTGCGCGACCGATTCCCATGGCCGGGTTGACGCGCAGACCGATCTCGCTGCCCGGCTTCAACGCTCCCCAGCGATGGATGGCGTGGATCGAGTCGCAGTCCATGAACAGACCGTCATAACGGGCAAGAATGTCCAGATCCTTTGCGGACAGGCTCGAGGCGGTAAAGGAAATCTGCTGCGGCGTGAAACCGCAACTGACAGCATGCTCAACCTCGGCCGGAGAGCAGGCATCGATCCCGCAGAGTCCGGTCTGCTTGAGAAAAGTGAGCAGCGGGGCGAAACGGTTGGCCTTCATGGCGTAATGGAGGGTGAATCGTCCAGCCATTGCACCATTGTTGAGGGCTGTGTGCAGACGCTCGAGGTTGTTTTGTATGCGAGCGGCTGAATAGACAAAGGACGGCGTACCGAACTGATCGGCCAGATGCTGCACCGAGCGACCGGCAAAATAAAGTTGGTTGTGCCGGTAGCAGAGATCGTCTCTCTGCCACCAGCTGTAATAGTCTTGCACCTTCAACGGAGAATGGTCTGGCTGAGTTCAAGCATCTCCGGCTCGGCTATCGCCGCCGGATGCACTTCCTTTCTACCGGTGATCCAACCGCGACAGTTGGGGGCACCGCAGGAACAGGGAAACTGTTTGAACAACACGTCTTCGGTTTCGGCGTAGTCCATGTACAGATAGCTGTTGGCAGGAATGTCCTGCAGCGCGGTCACGGTGAAGTTGACCATGTCGAGCGAGATGTTCGGCGCGCAGGAATGGAGAAAAAATCCACTGAAATAGGGGTCGAAAAGATGGGTATCCGGGGTGATTTGCAGGGTATGCTGGCGGATTTCGTGAACAACATGGCCTGCCATTTTGGCGATCACCTCACCTTTGATAAAGGAGCGATAGGTGATGACGCCCTGGCCAACCAGTTCATCTTTGAAAACAACGGCAAAATCAGAATGTTTCGGAAACAAGGGATCTTTTCCGAATTGGTCAGGGTACAACATGTGCATATTCTCCACGAATGGCTGCCAAACCCACGCAAGGCAAAAACGAGCGAACATGCGCCTGCAGTATACATAGAAGGAAGCACGCTCGTCGTTCCCGCGGCTTGTGATGCGAGAATGACAAAATTAAGAAACAAAACCCATCAACAGCACACCTGAAGACAGGTCTGCAAACAAAAAAAGGAGCGCACTAACAGCCGAATTTCACGGCCATCAGGCAAAACAACACAACGATTTCACAAAAAAAATGAGAAAAGAGAACAACGCTTTTTCTTGCACTTGCTTCTAAGCAAGATTCCAATCCCTTCGAGATTATGGTTATTCATCGTTGACTCAGCCAATTATCCGGCCGTGGAGATTGCGTGTGGGCAATCACACTCCTTGAGCTTTGTTTCTCGATGTACTTCCACTCTGTCTGGTTGTACCCTCCTTGCCGCCATCTGCATGGGGCTGCGGTCTTTACCGTGGATCGGGCGTAATGTTTTTGGCCCGAAATCCTGTCCCTGATCGGGAGGTTACCTACCCTCTAGGGACAAAACTTTCTCGCGATTTTATATATCTTATTTTCAGCTTTGCAATCGTTAATGTGGTCTTGGTGAAAATAATGTTGAAGTCACTGAAGTGACGAGGTAATCAGTATGTCTGTCGAGCCGGGGTGGTAGAAAATGTTCTTTGCCCGCACAGGGAATCCGGCTAGTATGTGCGCATTATGACAGAGGTTCTTTCTTCATTTTTTTCAGACTATGAGGTGTCGCATGTCAAACTGGTTTGTCGCCATCGACGGCCAATCCCTTGGCCCCTTTTCCCAGCAGCAGATATTCTCCGGCATTGCCGGCGGGCAGTACAACGAGGCCACCATGGTCTGGCGCGATGGCTTTGCCGACTGGATGCCCATCGGGCGGGTTGCGGAACTGCAGATGGGGCAAGCTGTTCCTGCGCCGCCTCCGTTTTCCGGTAAAGAGGCGCATGAGATCGATTACACCATCTTCGGCACAGAGATGCAGTTTGTCGAGGTGGAGCTCGATCCCCAGGAGAGCGTGATCTCCGAGGCCGGGGCCATGATGTACATGCACGACCAGGTGGTGATGGAAACCGTGTTCGGCGACGGCTCCCGCAGTTCCGCCTCCGGCAGTTTCTTCGACAAGATGCTCGGTGCGGGCAAGCGGCTGATCACCGGCGAGGGGCTGTTCATCACCATGTTCACCTACACGGGAGCGGGGAAGGGGAAGGTTGCCTTTGCCTCGCCCTATCCGGGCAAGATCATCCCCCTGGACCTGACCAAGTACAACAATCGGATCATTTGCCAGAAGGATGCCTTTCTCTGTGCGGCCAAGGGGGTTTCCATTGGCATCGCCTTTCAGAAGAAGATCGGTGTGGCGCTCTTTGGCGGCGAGGGGTTCATCATGCAGCAGCTGGATGGCGACGGGCTGGTGTTCGTCCATGCCGGCGGCACGATCGTGGAAAAGGAGCTGGCAGCCGGCGAGACCCTGCGGGTGGATACGGGCTGCCTGGTGGCCCTGACCTCCTCGGTGCAGTATGACATCGAGTTTGTGGGCAACGTCAAATCCGCAATTTTTGGCGGGGAAGGGTTCTTTTTTGCCAACCTGCGCGGCCCTGGCCATGTCTGGCTGCAGTCGTTGCCGTTCTCACGCCTCGCCGGACGTATCTGGGAGGCGGCCCCCCAGACCATGGGCGGCGGAGGTCAGGGGGAAGGCTCGGTGCTGGGGGGTCTGGCGAACATGTTTGAACGGTGATTTTGGGGCAGTTATCCCAAACGAAAGTGGGGGATCTCGTTGTTGATCTTTTGAGATTTCTCCCTCTGGTCGAAATGACAGGGGAGAGCTGGCCGTTTTTCGTCGAGTCAATTTCCGCCCCCGGCAGTCATCCCGAACGAATGTGAGGGATCTCGCTGTTATTGCTTTTAAAGTTGCTCTATCCGGTCGAAATGACCGCAAAGCTGCACGGTCAGTGGTTCGTTCCCACGCTCCGGCGTGGGAACGCCACCCGAACGCTCCTGCGTCCCCCTCGCTCACCCTGCCTGTTCCTCAATAAATGCCTGCATCTCCTGAGAGATCCCCAACCGCTCAGCCAGGGTGTCGAGCCACCCGCGTTCCGCCTCGGTGTCGATCTCAATTGCGGACACCGCCAGCATGTACATGGTCTTGGCAACGGCCGGATCCTCGATGCCCGCAACCAAGGCATCGATGCTCTTGGGTTGATGCAGCTCACCCAGAAGAAACATTTTTTCTTCCTGGGTCAAATCCGCCCCACGCAATTTTTCCAGCACGGCTCGTTCCTCATCGGCATCCATCACCCCATCCGCATGGGCGGCAGCCGCCATCACCTGGATCAGGCGGGTAGCTAATGCCCCTCCGCTCAACCCTGTTGAGCCGGTCGAAGAAGGGGCGGGTTGGGCAGGTGGCGGAGTCGCGGTCATGCCTGGTGCTGGTGGAGGTGGAGGAGGTGCGGCTCCAGAACCGGGTGGTGGCGGAGGTGGAGCCCCACCGCTCCAAGTTCCGCCTCCAGGAGAGGGCGGCGTCTGCCCCAGGCCGCCTGTAGCGCCCTGTTGTCCCTGCTGTTTGAGGATTTCATAGGCCCCGACTCCAAGCCCGATCATGGTCAACAGGCCCGAGCCCGAGCCCAACCCGCCCAACATGGACTTGCTTTTGCCGCCCGACCCCATCACCTCGCCAACAATTTTTCCTAGTAACTTTTCCGCGTCGAACATACCCACCTCGTCACTGAATATAAAAGGTTGTCTTTTTTTGTCTTTTTTGATTCCCACCAAAACTCAGCAGAAAAGAGGAGATCTCTCCCTTCGGTCGAGATGACATCGGGGTGGTGCCACGCTCCTTTGACATAGCCGCCTCATCGGTGTCATCCCGAACGTATGTGAGGGATCTCGTCTTTGTTCCCCTTGAGCGGAAGTTCAGTGGTCATCAGTTTTTTTTATGCCCCGGATATCCGTAAGGGTGAAAAAAGAACGGTTTCTTGCCCATATTACTTCTTGCCACCCTTCGTCGGGATGCTTTATATTACGCCTAGGATAATTCTTTTTTGGTACAGTGCCAATGCTTGCAACGTCTTCCAGCCTCAACAGCGCAAATATCGCCTTTTATGATCGCAGCGGACAGGCTCTGGCCCTTTTCCGCTCCGAACCGGTGCAGCGCGTCGTCCCCACTTCTCCGACGACCGGGAGTGAAGAGCAGACAACCGGAGACACCGTCTCCCTCTCCCCGGAAGGGATCGAAAAATCTCGTCAGCAAAACAACGCATCTCCTGCCGAACAAAGCGAAACATCATCGGAATCCTCTCCAAAAGAGACTTCGGAAGAACAATCCACCGCCAATTCTCAGGCATTGACCCCTGAGGAAGAGCAGATGGTGCAGGATCTCAAGCAGCGCGACCAGGAGGTCAAAACGCATGAGATGGCCCATTTGGCGGCTGCCGGCCAGTATGCCACGGGCGGTCCTTCCTACACCTATCAGCAGGGCCCCGATGGTCGTCGCTATGCTGTCGGCGGCGAGGTGCCCATCGATGTGAGCGAAGAAAAGACACCGGAAGAAACCATCCAGAAAATGCAGGCCATCAAACGGGCCGCCATGGCTCCGGCCGAACCCTCCTCCACCGACCGAAGCGTCGCCGCTAGTGCCGCCGCCACGGAGAGCCGGGCCCGTCAGCAGTTGCAGGCCGAAGAGATGAATCCCTCCCAGGAGCAATCTGCAACCGATACAGGGGCCGCCGCTGAAAGCGATTCTTCTGCCGCCCCCCAACCCTCCGCAGAAGAGCCGGCTATTTCCAGTGTTGACGTAATCGCCTAGTCCGGTATTCTTCCCCCCCGTATCTTTTATCAATTCCTGACATTGAGAGCGGACCTGCAATGGATCATGCCGATTATCTCGAGAGCCTGTTTTCCTTTATCGACCAATCTCCCACAGCCTTCCATGTTGCCGCCAACGCGGCTAGCCGCCTGGAGGCTGCCGGTTTTGCTCGTTTGCATGAAACCGACTCCTGGAAGGGGTTGGAGCCGGGCAAATATTATGTGATCCGCAACGACGGTGGCGTGATTGCCTTTACCCTCACCGGAAACCTGCAGGAACCTTCCCCCCTGCGCATGGCCGGCTCCCACACCGACAGCCCCAGTTTGCGGGTCAAGCCGCAGCCGCTGCAGCTGCATCAGGGGTGCCTGCAACTGGGGGTAGAGGTGTACGGAGGAGCCTTGCTCGCCCCCTGGTTTGATCGCAACCTCTCGCTAGCCGGTCGAATCGGCTGGATCGACAGGGAGGGTGTTGTGCACAGTTCGCTGATCGACTGGAAACGGCCGATTGCCATCATCCCCAGCCTGGCGATTCATTTCGACCGCGAGGCCAACAACGGGCGCAGTCTCAATAAGCAAACCGATCTGGTTCCGCTGCTGGCCCTCTCCGATGCAACCAGTCCACCGAATATTGCCGACTGGTTGAAAACGGAGCTCAAGGCGCAATACCCAGATCTCCCGGTCGAAACGGTCCTTGATTTCGATCTGTTCCTCTACGAGGCGCAGCCTCTGGCCCAAGTGGGCTTGAACGGGGAGTTCGTCACCGGGTCACGGCTGGACAATCAGCTTTCTTGCCACGCCTTGGTGCAGGGGTTGATTGCTGCTCGGGCGCTGCAGAATTGCATGATCGTGCTCAACGATCACGAAGAGGTGGGCAGCGTAACCACCTCGGGTGCCAACGGGCCCTTTTTGAAAAACGTACTCGAGCGGCTCTATCCTGATCCGGACCTGCGTCTGCGGGTGCTTGCGCGTTCCTTTTTTGTTTCCGCGGATAATGCCCATGCGGTCCATCCCAACTTTGCCGCCAAGCATGAGCCGGATCACATGCCCCGTCTGAACCAGGGGCCGGTGATCAAAACCAACGCCAACCAGCGCTATGCGACAACCGGTCTGACGGCCTCGATTTTTCGCCGGCTCTGCCAGAAGGCCGATGTGCCCTGTCAGCAGTTTGTCATGCGCAACGACATGGCCTGCGGTTCCACCATTGGGCCCCTGACGGCGGCAGAGATCGGCGTGCCCACGGTTGATGTCGGCGTGCCCCAGCTGGCGATGCATTCCATTCGCGAGACCGTGGGCCACCTGGATGGCTGGTATTTGATGCGGGTGATGGAGCAGTTGTTTACCGCCTCGGACGCGGAGATCCGCTGCCCGGAAGTAAACGGGTGAAGGGGGGCACTGTCATCTCGAACGGATGTGGGAGATCTCGTTGTTTATCTTTTGAGATTTCTCTCTTCGTTCGAAATGACGGGGGAAAGCTGGCCGTTTTTGATTACGTCAATTCCCGCCCCGGCAGTCATCCCGCACGTACGTGAGGGATCTCGTTGTTGATTTTATGAGATTTCTCTCTTCGTTCGAAATGACAGGGGGAGAGCTGGCAGTTTTTGGTTGCGTCAATTCCCGCCCCCGGCAGTCATCCCGCACGTACGTGTGGGATCTCGTTGTTGATTTTATGAGATTTCTCTCTTCGTTCGAAATGACAGGGGGAGAGCTGGCAGTTTTTGGTTGCGTCAATTCCCGCCCCGGCAGTCATCCCGAACGTATGTGAGGGATCTCGTTGTTGATTTTATGAGATTTCTCTCTTCGTTCGAAATGACAGGGGGAGAGCTGGCAGTTTTTGGTTGCGTCAATTCCCGCCCCGGCAGTCATCCCGAACGTATGTGATGGATCTCGTGATTGCCATCCGGAATGTGGAGATCCGTTGCCCGAAAGTAAACAGGTAAGGCAGGGCAGTCATCCCGCACGTACGTGAGGGATCTCGTTGTTTGTTTTTGAGATTTCTCTCTTCGTTCGAAATGACAGGGGAAAGCTGGCCGTTTTTCTACGAGTCAATTCCCGCCCCGGCAGTCATCCCGAACGTGAGGGATCTCTTCTGTTTTACTCTTTTCGCTCGTTCCCACGCTCCCGCATCCATCCCCCTAAAACAGCCAGGGCGCAACCTCTTTTCTTTTCGCCTCATAGGCGCGAATGGCACCAGTATGGAGCAAGGTCATCCCGATATCGTCCAACCCTGCCAACAACCGCTTGCGTCGATATTCCTCAGTAGTAAAATCAATCACCTCGCCCCAGGGCGTGGTGATGGTTCTTGCCTCCAGGTCTACCTTGAGAGCATATCCTTCCTTTCCCTCAACCTCGGCAAACAGGCGATCGACAATCGGCGAATCGAGCGTAATCGCCAGCAAGCCGTTGTTGAGCGTATTGTTGTAAAAAATGTCGGCAAAACTCGGCGCAATTACCACGCGGATGCCGTAGTCGACCATGGCCCAGACCGCATGCTCTCGTGAAGAGCCACAGCCGTAGTTATCGCGGGCTAGCAGAATGCTTGCACCATGGTAGCGGGGTTGGTTGAGAACAAATCCGGCATTGATCCGCCGGGTACAGTGATCCATATACGGCTCGCCCGGATCGAGGTACCGCCAGTCGTCAAAAAGGTTGGGGCCAAAACCGGTCTTGCCGATGGATTTGAGGTACTGCTTGGGGATGATAGCATCGGTGTCGACGTTTGCCCGGTCGATGGGGACAACAATTCCGTTTATTTGGGTAAATGGTTGCATGATAAGCCTCCTCTATTTTGTTCAGTTAATCTCGTTTTTGCCCGGCCGTCATCCCGAACGTACGTGAGGGATCTCGTCGTTGCTGTTCAGGAGATTTCTCTCTTCGTTCGAAATGACAGGGGAGAGCTGTCAGCATTTCGTGAAGTCAATTCCCGCCCCCGTCCGTCATCCCGAACGTAGGTGAGAGATCTCGTCGTTACTGTCCCAAATATTTCTCTCTTCGTTCGAAATGACAGGGGAGAGCTGGCAGCATTTCATGAAGTCAATTCCCGCCCCCGGCCGTCATCCCGAACGTAGGTGAGAGATCTCGTCGTTACTGTCCCGGAGATTTCTCTCTTCGTTCGAAATGACAGGGGAGAGCGGGCAGCCTTTCGTGAAGTCAATTCCCGCCCCCGGCCGTCATCCCTAACGGATGTGAGGGGTCTCGTCGTTGCTGTCCGGGAGATTTCTCCCTTTGGTCGAAATGACAGGGGGAGAGCTGTCAGCATTTCGTGAAGTCAATGCCCGCCTCGGTCGTCATCTCGAACGCACGTGAGAGATCTCGTCGTTACTGTCCCGGAGATTTCTCTCTTCGTTCGAAATGACAGGGGAGAGCTGGCAGCATTTCGTGAAGTCAATTCCTGCCCCCGGTCGTCATCCCGAACGCACGTGAGAGATCTCGTCGTAGCTGTCCCCGAGATCTCTCTTTTCGTTCGAAATGACAGGGGAGAGCTGTCAGCATTTCGTAAAGTCAATTCCCGCCTTCGGTCGTCATCCCGAACGTACGTGAGGGATCTCGTCGTTACTGTCCCGGAGATTTCACTCTTCGTTCGAAATGACAGGGAAGAGCTGGCAGCATTTCGTAAAGTCAATTCCCGCCCTCGGTCGTCATCTCGAACGCATGTGAGAGATCTCGTCGTAGCCGTCCCAAAGAATTCTCTCTTCGTTCGAAATGACCGGGGAGAGCTGGCAGCATTTCGTGAAGTCAATTCCCGCCCCCGGCCGTCATCTCGAACGCAAGTGAGAGATCTCGTCCCTAACCCCACCAAGTCACTCAGCCCAAAATAAACGTACGCACATCCACAAAGTGCCCGTTCACTGCGGCCGCCGCGGCCATTGCCGGGCTCACCAGATGCGTTCGCCCGCCTTGCCCCTGCCGTCCCTCAAAGTTGCGGTTGGATGTCGAGGCACACCTCTCGCCCGCGGCCAAACGATCCGCATTCATCGCCAAACACATCGAGCAGCCCGGTTGGCGCCACTCAAACCCTGCATCAAGAAACACCTTATCCAACCCTTCCAGTTCAGCCTGCTGTTTCACCAAGCCGGATCCAGGGACAACCAATGCCTGCGCGACATTCGCAGCCACCTTCTTTCCGCGAACCACAACCGCCGCTGCCCGCAGATCCTCGATGCGACCGTTCGTACAGGAACCGATGAACACTTTATCCACCGCTATCTCGCTCACAGGCGTTCCCGGCTGGAGGTCCATATAGGCCAGCGCCTTACGCATGCTTTCCGCCTTGATCGCATTCCTCTCCTGGCCTGGATCCGGAACCACGCCGCTCACGCCAACCACCATCTCCGGCGAGGTGCCCCAACTCACCTGGGGCTCAATGATGGCGGCATCGATCCGCACCACCTGGTCAAATTTCGCCCCGGGATCACTGTGCAGCCCCAGCCAGGCAGCCTCGGCCATGTGCAGCATTTCCCCTTGCGGCGCAAAGGGCCGCCCTTTGACATACGATAGCGTCGTTGCATCCACTCCAATCATCCCGGCCCGTGCCCCCGCCTCGATGGCCATGTTGCACACGGTCATCCGGCCTTCCATGCTCAGTTCGGAAATAGCCTCCCCCCCAAATTCGATCACGCAACCGGTCCCGCCTGCTGTGCCGATTTGGCCGATGATATGCAAAATCATGTCCTTGGCGGTCACGCCAGCCGCCAATTTGCCTTCCACGGAGATGAGCATGGAACGTGATTTCTTCATCACCAGGCACTGCGTCGCCAGCACATGTTCGACCTCCGATGTGCCGATGCCGAATGCCAGCGCCCCAAAGGCACCATGGGTCGCTGTATGCGAATCCCCGCACACCACGGTCATACCCGGCAGAGTTGCCCCCTGCTCGGGCCCAATCACATGCACCACACCCTGGCGCAGATCCTGGATCTTGAATTCGGTGATGCCGAACTCGGCGCAGTTGGCATCCAGGGTCTGCAGCTGCAGCCGTGCAGCCGGATCTTCCGGCGGTTGACTGCGATCGATGGTCGGCACATTATGATCCGGCACCGCCAAAACCGTCTCCCGCCGCCAGGGCTGTCTGCCGGCCAGGCGCAACCCTTCAAAGGCCTGGGGCGATGTCACCTCATGCACCAGATGCCGGTCGATGTAGATCAAACTGGTGCCGTCTTCATTCTCGCGCACCACATGCGCGTCCCATAACTTGTCATACAGCGTCTTTTTCATGGCAATTCCTCCTTGATGCGGATAGAGGTAGAACCTTTTGACGGATAACTCAAATTCATTATTTTCATGATATGGATTCCAGTTTAGAATGAATCATGGATACCAATACGTTGCAGGCATTTTTGGCGGTCGCGGAAACCGGTTCTTTTTCCCTGGCGGCAGAGCGGCTGTATCTGACGCAGCCGGCGGTGAGTAAAAGGATCGCAGCCCTTGAAGCTGAGTTTGCTGCCCCGCTGTTTGAGCGGCTCAACAGGCGGGTGCTGCTGACCGAGGAGGGCAGGGCGCTGCTTCCACGGGCACGGCATATTGTCCAGGAAATGGCAGACTGCAGGCAGATGATCGCGGATCTCTCCGGTGAGGTCAGCGGCACACTGCAGTTGGCGACCAGTCACCACATAGGATTGCACCGCTTGCCGGTTTATCTGCGCCGCTTCAGTCTCTGCAATCCCAAGGTCGAATTCGCCCTCAAGTTCATGGATTCGGAGAGCGGATGTGCGGCCGTGGCCGAAGGGGTTCTGGAAATGGCGGTGGTCACGTTACCGCAGACAGTGTCGGAAAGATTGGCAATGAAAAAAGTATGGGACGACCCTTTGCAGGTAATGGTCAGCCGCACACATCCCCTGGCGCAATGCCGCAAACCGACGGACTTGATGCAATACCCGGCCATTGTTCCGGAGAAGGGCAGCGAAACCCGCCGCCTGATCGAATCGTCGCTGCAGGCCGCCGAAATATCGCTTCGTGCCGGTATTGAAACCAATTACCTCGAAACCATCCGCATGCTGGTCGCCTCGGGCCTTGGCTGGAGCGTGTTGCCGGAGATTATGCTGCATGAGGAGCTGGTCTGCGTTCCCACACCGGGCATTTGTTTTGAAAGGGAATTGGGCATGGTGACTCGAAAAGGCGCACCACTTTCCCGGGCAGCGCAGGCGTTTTGTGACTTGCTTTTCGAGGCCGAGGGGTAATGATGTTGTCATCTTGAACGCAGGTGAGAGATCTCGTCGTTTCCTCTTATTGAGAACCCTCGCATGAGTTCGATATGACATCCGGGTAGGTACACAACACCGAAAGTTGACCCTGCCTCTGTCCTTTCGACCGGCGGGAAAAATCTCTTTCTCTATCCCCCTGTCGCCGCGAGATATCTCGCCTACGTTCGAGGCGCCTGCAAGTTGAGGATTGTACTTTTTATAAATGTAGTAATGTGGCTACATAAAATATTCAAACAGGAGATGCGGCCATGACCATCACGACCATATCCAGCCGAGAGCTGAATCAGGACGTTACCCGCGCGAAGAAGGCGGCCAAAAACGGTCCCGTATTCATCACGGATCGAGGCAAGCCTGCGCATGTGCTGTTGAGCATCGAGGAATACCAGCGGATTACAAAGCAGCGTCGCAACATTGCCGATTCGTTGGCTATGCCGGGTGTCGCTGATATTGAGTTTGAGCCGCAACGCATGATTATCCGAACCAGACCGGCTGATTTCTCATGATGTATGTGCTCGATACCAATGTGGTGTCCGAACTGCGAAAAGTTCGGGCTGGAAAGGCTGATCCGAATGTTGCGGCATGGGCGGAACGCGTTGACGCCGCTGATCTTTTTGTGTCCGTCATCACCATCATGGAGTTGGAGCTTGGCGTCTTGCCGATAGAGCGCAAGGACGCCGCCCAAGGTGCCTTGCTGCGTGCATGGCTGGAGAAGCACGTTTTACCAGAGTTCTCCGAGCGAACGTTGCCCGTCGATACAGCCGTGGCTCAACGCTGTGCCCGACTGCACGTACCCGACAAATGCAGCGAGCGTGCTGCACTCATTGCTGCGACGGCTCTTGTGCATGGTATGACGATAGTCACTCGAAACGTAGCCGATTTTCAGCCCACAGGAGTGACGATCATCAATCCGTGGGAATGATCGCCGGGAAAATATGTCTTTCGGCCGGCCACGACGAGATCCCTCCACATACGATCGGAATGGCAGCAAGGCGGTGGCCATCTCGGATGAACTCGCCGCTCTTTTGCCCATAACCCCACACAGGTCCTACCCCAGTTCAATGACCCCAAAAAACTCCCGCCCAGAAATTACCCTTCTAAGCAACGCACCCCCCCCTCTCCCCGTCATCTCGAACGCATGTGAGAGATCTCGCAGTACATTGCCATTGAGAACCTCATCTAAATTTCGAATGACCGAGGTGGTGACCAGTTCTGGGGAAAATCGACTTGCCCTGTTCCTCAGCACCGCCCCCCGAAGTGTGCCCCAGGTCCAATAACCAAAGAAACTCCCATCCGGAAATTACCCTTCAAAGCAACGCACTCTCCCTCTCCCCGTCATGTCGAACGCATGTGAGAGATCTCGCAGTTCATTGCCTTTGAGAACCTCATCTAAATTTAAAATGACCGAGGTTGTGATCAGTTCTGGGGAAATTCGCCTTGCCCGGTTCCTCAGCACCGCCCCCCCTGGAGCGTGCCCCAGGTCCAATAACCCAAGAAACTCCCACCCAGGTATTACCCTTCTAAGCAACGCACTCCCCCTCTCCCCGTCATGTCGAACGCATGTGAGAGATCTCGCAGTTCATTGCCTTTGAGAACCTCATTTAAATTTCGAATGACCGAGGTTGTGACCAGTTCTGGTGAAAACCGCCTTGCCCTGTTCCTCAGCTCCGCCCCCTGGAGCGTGCCCCAGGTCCAATAACCCAAGAAACTCCCACCCAGAAATTACCCTCCAAAGCAACGCACTCTCCCTCTCCCCGTCATGTCGAACGCATGTGAGAGATCTCGCAGTTCATTGCCTTTGAGAATCTCATCTAAATTTCGAATGACCGAGGTTGTGACCAGTTCTGGTGAAAACCGCCTTGCCCTGTTCCTCAGCTCCGCCCCCTGGAGCGTGCCCCAGGTCCAATAACCCAAGAAACTCCCACCCGGAAATTACCCTTCAAAGCAACGCACTCTCCCTCTCCCCGTCATGTCGAACGCATGTGAGAGATCTCGCAGTTCATTGCCTTTGAGAATCTCATCTAAATTTCGAATGACCGAGGTTGTGACCAGTTCTGGGGAAAATCGCCTTGCCCTGTTCCTCAGCACCGCCCCCCCCGAAGTGTGCCCCAGGTCCAATAACCCAAGAAACTTCCGCCCAGAAATTACCCTTCTAAGCAACGCACTCTCCCACTCCCCGTCATGTCGAACGCATGTGAGAGATCTCGCAGTTCATTGCCTTTGAGAACCGCATCTAAATTTCGAATGACCGAGGTGGTGACCAGTTCTGGGGAAAACCGACTTGCCCGGTTCCTCAGCACCGCCCCCCCTGGAGCGTGCCCCAGGTCCAATAACCCAAGAAACTTCCACCCAGAAATTACCCTCCAAAGCAACGCACTCTCCCTCTCCCTGTCATCTCGAACGCATGTGAGAGATCTCTGTATCCTTCCCTTTCCCCAACGAGAGTCAATAAATAGAACTTGGCTGCAACCATAAGAAAACAGAGCTATATACGCTTGCAATATACCCATGCCTGCCTATAATTTATTCATTCGGTTACCCACATATCATCCTGCCACCCCATCGTGCACCGGATGGCCGGAGTGATCACTTTATGATTTCCAAAACAGAGGGCCCCATATGCCAATCGGATCAGTCTTTGAAAACAATCGAACGCAAGCGGTACGGCTCCCTGTTGAGACAAGATTTCCCGAAGGGGTTAAAAAGGTTACTGTACGTGTTGTGGGGGTCGACAGGGTAATTTCACCTGCCCAGCAGACATGGGACAGCTTTTTTCTCGGTAACGAAAAGGTCAGCGATGATTTTATGGAAGAACGCGCCACGCAAGATCAACCGGATCGCGAGTCTTTGTAATGCTGAAATTCATGCTCGATACTAATATCGTTATCTATGTACTCAAACGAAGGCCCGTGCAGCTGTTGGATGTGTTCAACCGTCATTCGGGTCAGATGTGTATTAGCACGATCACCTTGGCGGAGCTGCTGCATGGTGTCGAAAAGAGCGCTCAGCCGAATCATAATCTCAGGCAGGTTGAAGATTTCATTTCCAGGTTGGATGTTCTCGGCTATGGGGTCAAGGCTGCCGGCCATTATGGTGACATCAGGGCTGATCTGGAACGAAAAGGAATCCCCATTGGCGTGAACGATTTGCATATTGCCGGCCATGCGAGAAGTGAAGGATTGACCTTGGTGTCGAACAACACCAGAGAATTCGAGCGGGTAGAGGGATTGCGTTTAACCAATTGGCTCTAAGGGGGGGCGAGGTGTGAGGTTGTTTCATTTCGCCCAAGAGTATGCCCCACCCCAGTAACCCAAGAAACTCCCACCCGGTAATTCCCAACACCAGCAACGCGCTCCCCCATTTCCGTCATCCCGAACGTATGTGAGGGATCTCGCAGTTTGTAACCTATTGAGATCCGTAACGTCGCTCTGGATGACACCGTAGTGGCAGGGCAGATGGTCAAGAAGATCCCCCTGGGAAAAGCAGGCCATCGAAAATAATTCCCTACCCGGTAGCCCCACCGCAACTCAACAGCATTCCCCGATTTCCGTCATCCCGAACGTCTGTGAGGGATCTCGCCGTTGATAGTTTGAGATGTCTCTCATCGTTTGAAGTGAAAGGGGAATCTGGCCTTTCACACCGGAACCTCCCCCCACCCGGATGTCATCCCGAACGAACGAGAGGGATCTCGGAGTATTGTCCTTGCGATTTCTCTCTTCGTTCGAAATGACAGGGGAGATCCGGCCATTGTGCCTGAAGGGGCACAGAAACCCGCCGTTTGATTGAATCGTCTTTGCAGGCCACCGAAATTTTCCTCCGGGTAATGCAGACCATCAAAAATAATTCCCTACCCGGTAGCCCCTCCGCAACTCCACCGAACTCCCCGATTTCCGTCATCCCGAACAATGTGAGGGATCTCGCAGTTTGTAACCTATTGAGATCCGTAACGTCGCTCTGGATGACACCGTAGTGGCAGGGCAGATGGTCAAGAAGATCCCCCTGGGAAAAGCAGACCATCAAAAATAATTCCCTACCCGGCAGCCCCACCGCAACTCCACCGCACTCCCCGATTTCCGTCATCCCGAACGAACGAGAGGGATCTCGGAGTATTGTCTTTGCGATTTCTCTCTTCGTTCGAAATGACAGGGGAGATCCGGCCGTAGTGCCTGAAAGGGGGACAGAAACCCGCTGTTTGATTGAATCGTCTTTGCAGGCCACCGGAATTACCCTCCGGGTAAAGCAGACCATCAAAAATAATTCCCTACCCGGCAGCCCCACCGCAACTCCACCGCACTCCCCGATTTCCGTCATCCCGAACGAACGAGAGGGATCTCGGAGTATTGTCTTTGCGATTTCTCTCTTCGTTCGAAATGACAGGGGAGATCCGGCCGTAGTGCCTGAAAGGGGGACAGAAACCCGCTGTTTGATTGAATCGTCTTTGCAGGCCACCGGAATTACCCTCCGGGTAAAGCAGACCATCAAAAATAATTCCCTACCCGGCAGCCCCACCGCAACTACACCGAACTCCCCGATTTCCGTCATCTCTCCGTATTGACACCTGCTGAGCACGTTACAACCAGTCAAAACCGGTTGAATTCAGCTGAAAAGATAGAAAATACCACCAGTAACTCAACCGCGTGCCAGCCATAATGTCCGACGAATTTACGCTGCACGCAACTCTTCCCGGAGAGCGCTATTAATCATTGTCTGATATCACAGTTCCTGTGACCGTTGCTTTGCTCGAAAGAACTCAAGAATATCATGTATCAAGCATGAGAGTGATTCGCGATTTCCCAGGTAAATGAATTGCAGCCCTCGCCTCGCTTAGCAGATAGCGGGCATCAGACAATTTGGCAAAGATCAGGTGCCTCCCGAAAAATATGAACTGTAGTCCGGACGGTAAACTCCCCCCTGAAAACAGGATTTTGAGCAAATTTTGGGCAAAACAACAGGGCTAGTTCGGGATTTCTCCTTTTTGCGGAGAAACCTTGCCGGAAAGTGTCGCTTCAGAGGAAATTCATGCACGCGCCCGGTTCCAAGCAGGGGCAGCTGAGCTATACCCAATCCTCAAGGTTAAGTTCATCAACACGTGAAAATTCCCGCGTATTGTTTGTTACCAAGATGCAGCCGGCAGCAATTGCATGACCAGCGATAGCTGTATCATTGTTGCCAATAGGTGACCCTTTCTCCATAAGCCGTCTTTTAACATCGGTTGTCGCGTCAACAGCCTCTTTATCCCAAGGAAGTATTTGATCAATTCGTTTAAGAAATTCAGATACCAGCACTGCATGCTTTGGCGAAGCTTTCTTTCCAAGCAAACCAAATTGCATTTCTTGATATGTGATAGCCGATATGACAATTCTGTGTTGGTTACTGACAATGGATTGAAGCTTATTAAGTACAGAAAGAGGAGCCTCTCTCATAATAAAAGAACATATACAGGTATCCAGCATATAATCAATTTTCTTTTTCAAAACTAAACCGTCCTTCGTCAGAGATCACGTCATCACGCTCGGTAAGAAAATCAGGATCCGCTTTTTCAACATTTGCAAAAGATAACCAATCCGGACGAACAGGCCGCAAGGTGATCACATCACCATTCTTTATTATTTCTAATTCACTGATTTTTTGATACTCCATGTCCCGAGGCAATCGAATTGCCTGATTTTTGCCATTGGTGAATATTGAAACTGTTCTCATCGCTCTCCCCCCTTTTGTAAGGCAGATGTTAAGCATAGGCTACTATATAACTGCGTACTGCATAGGTCAAGCATATGCAAAAAGTCTCCTTGCTGTTTTAGGCCCTATTGAGTTCCCTCATGTTCGTTCGGGATGACAGCGCGGTGTTAGCGAATTTTCGGGCCCCCCCTCTCGTTCCAACAAAACCGATTATTCCGGTACAGGAAAAATAGCCACCCCCAGTAACGCCCCCCACTCTTGTGCCAACAGCAGCGATCCCCCTGGTACATGCCCCATCCCAGTAGCCCAAGAAACTCGCACCCGGTAATTCCCAACCCCAGCAACGCACTCCCCCTCTCCCCGTCATCTCGAACGCAAGGTGAGAGATCTCGTTGTTTCCATCTGTAGAAATTTGTCGCCTACGTTGGGGATGACAGCGCGGTGGTAGCGATTTTTCGGGACCCCCCCTCTCGTTCCAACAAAACCGATTATTCCGGAACAGGCCAAAACAGCCCAATAACCCCAGAACGTCCCACCCCGGGAATAGCCAACCCCAGCAACGCACTCCCTCTCTCCCCGTCATCTCGAACGCATGTGAGAGATCTCGGTGTTTCGTCTTGTAGAAAATTCTCACCTACGTTCGGAATGACAGCGATGTGGTAGCCAATTTTCGGGAAAACCACCCCTCTTGTTTCAACAAAACCGATTATTCCGGAACAGGCCAACACAGCCCAATAACCCCAGAAAGTCCCACCCCGGAAATAGCCGACCTCAGCAACGCACTCCCCCTCTCCCCGTCATCTCGAAAGCACGTGAGAGATCTCGTTGGTGGCGCCCAGTGAGATAGGCCTGGGTAATTGTGGTGTCGAGATAGTCCGGAAACATGAAGTTTTCTAAAGAGAGTTGCTTCTTAAATCAATAAAAACCAATAAAGTCAGTGTATTGGTATGGCGTATGAGGAGAGGGTTGGGAGGGGAGATAATCCGAAAAATAGGAAAAATAAATTTAAAGAAACTTGAGAGTTGAAAAGATAGAAATTTTAACTTGATGAATTTACATTCATTTTGAATGTGAAATATTAGCGGTAGTGGCTCGGGATAAAGTGGATTTGTGCATAATGCCGGAAAATGGAAATAGCCATATAATTTAAAAATATGGTGAATATGGTGGCAAGGTTTCTTGTGGTTACAACGTCTTTAAGGGAATTGTTGAACGGATTTGGATAGTGGAATAGGATTTGCTTCAGAAACGCTTGTGGCAACCTTGTGAGTTCGTAAAATCTAAACCAGAAAAGTTATGCCCTCGCAAAGCAGCACAACACAGAGCCACTGAGCGATGTTTCCGAGGCTGTTTAAAGCAGCTTAAATTTGCGAATGCTTCAACCGCTTCGATCGATAATGCTGCATGCCAAGTATGTACATTGTGGGGACGCTGCCATAATTGAGGAATGAAAGCTAGGTTTCGGTAACAATGATAAAGTAAAAGGATATTTTCCTTTGAGTGCTCCTCCCCTGGCTTTAGTGGAGGGGCGTGGGGCTAATGTCTAGTTTGATATTAGACGTGAAGGAAACTTCTTGGTGCTGTAAGTGTAAGAATTTTAACAAGAAAAGGTGAGGGAAATGAAAAAGAAATTTAGTACGATGATTTTTGCAGGTATGCTGATAGGATGCTCCTTCAATGTTGCGTTAGCAAATGTTGACCTGGGGACTAACTATTGGATCTGGGAAGGAACAGGTTTTACTTCAACGTTCCGGTTAAGTAATTCAGCTGGTGTCAATTTTACATTGGTGAGTACTGTTGATAGTTCAGAATATCTTACGTTCTATAATGGAACTTCATATGCGGGTATTACGGTTGCAAAAAATAATGATTCGTCTAGCTTGACTTATGGACACTATTTTGTTGACAACATTACTGATAGTTTAGCTGCAATTGATATTGGAACAAAGGATGAATTCTATTTTGAGTTTGACGGAAGTAATTATTACAATATTGAGACCGATGATGGTCACACGCTATATACATTGACGAGTTCAAGTGGGACTATGGAGGTATTTGTCGGCAACGCTGGGAACATTACTCCTTCAGCCGTTCCTGTTCCTAGTTCAGCCCTGCTCCTGGGTTCCAGTGTGCTGGGTCTCGTTGGGTTAGGAAGTCGCAGAAAAAAAGCTTGATTTATTAGCTTAAAGCTTAAAAATTACTGGTGGAGCTTCCTTTTTTTATAGGAGGTACCCATTAAGGCTGAGGGGCTATCCTCTCAGCCTTTTTTTGTGTGCCAGGCATGGCGTGCAAATCCAGCCTGCGTTAAGTGATTAACACCCCGACTAGGGGGGGCAATCCGAATCGCAAGTAGCCGAGTGTGCGCGAATTGAAATAACGTGACAACCGATACCTGCTCCGTACTGTCCCGAAGATTTTTTCTGCCGGTAAGCTTGCCGACAAGCATGGCAAGGGATTGAGTCCAGCGCTTGTAAGAATGGAACCTCTGTCACTCATGATGTAGTTGAGCAATTGCGTTTAATTTATAACTCAGGGAAAGTGCAATCAGTCGCTCTAAGACGATATATCTGTAGGTTATGGTGGGAATCTCCTTGTTTTATATATATTTTTTGCAAAATCATTATGCCATAAAGCAGTTTCTCGAGTCTCCTTGGCTTCATTTTTTATGAAACAGCAGTGGAGTACCCAATTTCTTTAAAAATAAGTTACTCGGAATATCTCAAAGTGGTAAAATCGATGTGACCAATTAATGTCAAAGGTGTTTGTAAATTTACAAAATTTTCAGAATGTTACAAAAGTGTAATTTTTTTAGGGCATAAATAAATATCATGATAAAACGCGCACTCATTACAGGCATCACCGGACAAGACGGTTCCTACCTGGCTGAACTCCTACTAGCAAAGGGCTATGAAGTTCATGGTATAAAACGAAGGGCATCACTCTTTAATACCCAAAGGGTAGATCACCTCTATCAGGACCCTCATGTCGAGAACCAGCGATTTATTTTGCATTACGGAGATCTCTCGGATTCGACCAATTTGATCCGTATCCTTCGAGAGGTACAACCCGATGAAGTCTATAATCTCGGTGCCCAGAGCCATGTCGCAGTTTCATTTGAGGCCCCTGAATATACAGCAGATGTTGTCGGCTTGGGGACCTTGCGTTTGCTTGAGGCTATTCGTTTGTTGGGCCTTGAAAAGAAAACCCGTTTTTATCAGGCTTCCACCTCTGAACTTTTTGGCCTAGTCCAGGAAATTCCACAAAAAGAGACAACTCCTTTTTATCCACGATCCCCCTATGCAGCTGCCAAGCTCTACTCCTATTGGATTACGGTCAACTATCGTGAGGCCTATGGCATGTATGCCTGCAACGGCATTCTTTTTAACCATGAAAGCCCGCGCCGGGGGGAAACTTTTGTTACCCGTAAAATTACCAGAGGGCTTTGCAACATTGCCCAGGGGCTCGAAAAATGTCTGCACATGGGGAATCTCAATGCATTACGTGACTGGGGCCATGCAAAAGACTATGTGCGCATGCAATGGATGATGCTGCAGCAGGGGCAGCCCGAAGATTTTGTCATTGCTACAGGAGTGCAGCATACGGTACGGCAATTTATAGAGTGGACTGCTGCGGAATTGGGCATTGAACTGCGTTTTGAAGGGGAAGGAGTTAATGAAACCGGGACAGTCGCAGCTATCCATGGCAGCAATGCCCCCGGCGTGCAGATTGGCGATGTCGTGGTGCGGATAGATCCCCGCTATTTTCGCCCTGCAGAGGTTGAAACCCTTCTCGGCGACCCAGCCAAGGCAAAGGAGAAACTCGGCTGGGTTCCGGAAATTACGGTCCAAGATATGTGCGCGGAAATGGTGAGGGAAGATCTGAAGATTGCCAAGCGCAACGCCTTCCTGTTGGCAAACGGCCACGAAGTGTGCTTGTCAGTGGAGTAACGAATGGCCATAAAACCACGCATATTTGTTGCCGGGCATCGTGGAATGGTCGGCTCTGCTATCGTAAGAAGGCTGCAGCGGGGGATAGAATGCGATATCGTCACCCGCACCCATTCCGAGCTCGATTTGCTCAATCAGGCTGCAGTTCAACGCTTTTTTGCAGAAGAACATATAGACCAAGTGTACTTGGCTGCTGCAAAGGTCGGGGGGATTCACGCAAATAATACTTTTCCCGCTCAATTCATTTATGAGAATCTCCTCATAGAGGCCAATATCATACATTCGGCCTATCTTTCCGGAGTTAAAAAACTTCTTTTTCTCGGATCTTCCTGCATTTATCCAAAATTTGCAGAGCAACCGATGCGAGAAGATGCTCTACTTACCGGCATTCTCGAAGCAACCAACGAACCGTATGCACTCGCTAAAATTGCAGGAATAAAGTTGTGCGAAAGTTATAACCGCCAATATGGTGTAGACTACCGTTCCGTCATGCCGACAAACCTCTATGGCCCCGGAGATAATTTTCACTCAGAAAACAGCCACGTTATCCCTGCGCTTATGCGACGCTTTCATGAAGCGAAACAACGTGGTTATAAGGAAGTCGTTATTTGGGGAACCGGGCAGGCATTGAGGGAATTTCTCCACGTGGATGATATGGCTTCTGCCAGCATGCACGTTATGGAACTTGATGCATCCACATACCAGAAAGTAACCCAACCCATGCTCTCACACCTCAATGTCGGAACTGGAAAGGACTGCGCTATAAGTGAACTGGCTGAGATCATGGCAAAAGTTATTGGTTTCAAGGGGACTCTAACATTTGATACATCCAAACCCGATGGTACCCCTCGAAAACTTTTGGATGTAAGCAAGCTCGACGGACTTGGATGGAAGGCAGCAATTCCACTCGAAATAGGATTGCAGGAGACCTATGCGTGGTTTGCAAGGAATCAGTTAATCTTTAGGAATTAAACCCGGATACGTGAAGAAGCATCAATGCAAACACCAGGGAATTTAAATTAATATACTGAGTTTTATACATAAATACTGCAAAATCAATCTGTAGTAAAAACTTACTCGACAGGTGAAAATATGAAGCGCTTGATCCTCGAACAAAGCAATGAAGAATTTTAAGCTCTTCAGCCGAACCTGTGGGAAAAAAAGTTGGATTTTAATGATGTTATAGCCAGAGGGCAGTCCGAAAGATCCTCCCTTATCGTCTCCCCCTTTTTGTGAGGGGAGGTGATAAAGGAAGATATAGAAGTGGTGCCGGAAATTTGGACAAGCCGTTAAGTGGAATTTCTGCTACCACTAATGCTCATAGATGAGCACAGCATGGAGCAGAAAATGGCAAAAGGCACACGACGAAAACATTTAGCCGCATTTTAAGCAAAGGTTGCTCTCGCAGCGATCGCCGGAGAGAAAACACTGGCTGAGTTAGCCGATCAATTTGAAGTCCATCCAAATCAAAAAACCACTTGAAAACGGCAAATGGTCGAAGGGGCCTCGGGCGTTTTCGATAAAACGCCCAAGCAACCAGAGGTTGATCTGAAATCGTTGCACGCCAAGATTGGTCAGTTGACGCTGGAAAACGATTTTTTAGAAAGCGCGCTCACCAAGGCGGGTTTGCTGAGCGCAAAAAAAATAAAGTGGGTATGCAGTTTGCTCAACCGGCCACATGATGTAGTATGGGGGCATGGAAACCCAAAAGTATCCTGTTGCCGGAACCGACTACCCACGGACTTTCCAAGAATTTGATATTTGGTTTGCCAGCGAAGAAAATTGCCTTCAATATGTTGCTAAGCTTCGATGGCCCGACGGTTTTCGTTGCCCCTCCTGCGGCGTAATAGCTGAAAATCCATCTCTGATGGAAAGAGGCCTTTATCTGTGCAGGCAATGCAAGCACCAAACTTCGATTACGGCTGGTACACTGTTCCATAAAACGCACAAACCACTTCGTATCTGGTTTCTGGCGATGTGGTTCGTCACGAGTCAAAAGCATGGGGCCAGTGCCCTTGGGCTGAAGAGAGTTCTTGGCCTCGGAAGCTACAATACTGCATGGGAGTGGCTGCACAAACTGCGTCGCGGAATGGTCCGCCCTGGACGAGACCAGTTGAAGAGCCCTGTTGAAGTTGACGAGACGTACATTGGTGGAGTTGGGGCACAAATCAGAGGGCGCGGTGCCGAAGGAAAGACAATTGTGGCGATAGCTGCTGAGATCAGAGGGAAAGGGCCTGGCAGAATACGCATGGCGGTGGTGCCGGATGTATCGTCGGAGAGTCTCCATACATTTATCGAGGATAATGTTCAGATGGGTTCCGAGGTGCGCACTGACGGATGGAGCGGATACAAGGGCTTGGAAGACAAAGGATACCGGCATAAAGTCATAAACATTGCGGCAAGTGGCGATCCCGCTCATGTAGTCATGCCAAGAGTTCATCGAGTAGCTTCTCTCTTTAGTCGTGTGTGGCTTGGAACTCACCAGGGAGCAATTCGGCCACCACACTTGGCTTATTACCTTGACGAGTTCACGTTTCGATTTAATCGACGTAACTCGAAGACCCGAGGGTTATTGTTCTATCGGTTGATGGAACAGGCTGTAGATTGCGCCCCTGCTCCCCGTAAAATTTTGATTGGTGGACAACCACAACCTGTGGTGCGTGGTTGAGTAAACTGCATACCCACTAAAAATAATAGACCGTAATCACCCCTTGCCCTTGAAAAAGCAGGCTCAACTGGTCGGGATAAGCCTAAGCAGTCTCTATTATCGAGCCCGACCAGTGTCGGCGTCCGACTTGGATCTCATGCGCCGGATCGACGAACTGCATCTTGAGCATCCGTTCATGGGAACGCGCATCTCGGGGATCAGTTTGCCCGTGCTGGTATCCAAGTTGGTCGCGGCATATCCGCACAGTGATGAAGCGTATGGGCCATTAAGGCGGTTTACCGAAAGCCTGGAACAAGCAAGAAACACCCAGGACATAAGATTTACCCGTATCTTTTGCGGGGGCTGACCATCACCCGGGCCAACCAGGTATGGGCGCAGAATACGACATATATCCCGATGGCCAAAGGCTTTGTCTATCTTACGGCCGTGGTTGACTGGGCCAGTCGCAAGGTTCTGGCTGCCAAGGTAGCCATAACCCCTGGAGGCAAGTCACGCCGTTGATGTATTAAAAGAAGCATTTAACCGGCACGGCACCCCTGAAATCGTCAATACCGACCAAGGGAGCCAATTCACCACCGAAGAGTTTGTCCAGGCAGTGAAGAGCAGAGGCTGCAGATTGAGCATGGATGGTCGTGGCTCTTGGCGCGACAATGTATTTGTGGAACGTCTCTGGAAATCGGTCAAATATGAGGAGGTGTACCTGCATGCCTATGAATCCGTCAACGAAGCACGCGGATCGATCCTACGCTATTTGGATTGGTACAACCACTCCAGACCACACTCCAAAATAAAAAAGAAAACGCCTGATGAGGCATATGCCGTGATGCTGCCGAAGGTCGAACTGGCAGCCTAAATACGGGCAGAGGTTCCACTTAACAATTTAACATCCTTGTTCAGACAAGTGAGGCCACCTCTATAACATACTAAAATTACTACACAAAACAACAAGGGTTTTTCCGTGAAGGAGATTCCATAACTATCAGATGCACCCGTTGGCGATGGTGCCTTGGGATTTTGAAAGTCGTTGCGCAAGATTTTCCGCAAACAGTGCATCAGCGCTGCTGGGTCCATAAAACAGCCAATGTGCTCAACAAGCTCCCCAAAATGGTCCAGCCAAAAGTCAAGCAGGCGTTGCACGAGATCTGGATGGCGCCGACAAAGAAGGACGCCTTTGATGCCTTCGAAACAACCCCTCCACGCTTATTCAGGGAAGTATCCCAAAGCTCTGGAATGCCTGGAGAAAGGTAAAGAAGAGTTGCTTGCTTTCTACGATTTTCCTGCAGATCACTGGCAACACATTCGGACATCCAACCCGATTGAATCGACCTTCGCCACTGTTCAGCTGAGAACGTCCAAGACCCGTGGATGCGTTGCCCGTCAGACGATCCTGGCCATGGTATATAAGCTGGGCATGAGTGTAGAGAAAAAGTGGCAAAACCTGAGAGGATTCAAGCTGCTTACCGATGTAAATACGCGGTGTCAAGTTCAAGGATGGGGAACCTGTCACCCCTTTAACAGAAAGCGAACTTAACAGGGCCATCGCATGAAAGCTATTCCTAAACACCAAACTTGACTATAACTCGCCCTTCGTTCCATGTGTCTTGGGACGTGGTGGCTGATGCCGTAAGTTGGGCCATCAAATGGGGGGGGGAGCGACGGGATCTCGATAACGTCACCGCCATTGGCGTTGATGAAATTCAGTACAGAAAAGGGCAGCGTTACTTGACCCTGATATACCAAATCGACAAACATTGCCGGCGCGTTTTTGGATTGGCAAGAACCGTGAGAAAATGACTCTTCGTGAATTTTGCGATTTCATGGGACGGGAGAGCGCTGTAAATCGATAGAATTCATTTGTTCGGACATGTGGCAACCCTACATTGCCATCATAGCCGAAAAAATGAGCGGAGCCCTCCATGTCCTGGATCGTTTTCACATAGTCGCCAATCTCAACAAAGCCGTTGACGAGGTTCGTCGCGCCGAGGTGAAAAAGCTCAAAGATGAAGGGACGCCTGCATATTTGAAGAAAAGCCGCTGGCTGTTCCTGAAAAAGAAAAAACGGGTACGCAGTAAAGCTAGAAGCCGCTTGCGGGAGCTGTTAACGATGAACCTCCGGGGACGGTAAAGCTTATTTGTTTAAAGAGGATTTTG
The DNA here is from genome assembly GCF_963665445.1 of uncultured Desulfobulbus sp. Lineage (GTDB taxonomy): Bacteria > Desulfobacterota > Desulfobulbia > Desulfobulbales > Desulfobulbaceae > Desulfobulbus. Next base: position 681,561 of record NZ_OY762276.1, read on the forward strand.
ATCATTTATGGACCTTAAAATGCCCAGTTTGGGCAGGGCATTTTATCGACGACTGGACACGGGATGTTATGCGGCATCGAAGCCTTCCAGAATTGAAACAATATGCTCGCACCATCCGTGATCACAAGGCGCTCATCCTCAACTATTTTCGGGCAAAAAAAGAGTATTCATCGGGTACGGTTGAGGGCTTTAACAACAAAGCAAAACTGACAATCAGAAAATCCTACGGATTTTGGAGTGATAATATCAGAGAAATCGCCCTGTAGCATACACTTGGCAACTTACCCCTGCCAGAGTTCACCCACAGATTTCTCTGAAAAGGCCTTAAAAAAAGCCGCTGCGTATTTTACCAAGGAGTCGCTGCCCGGTACGCGGTAATCGAACAGCTTTGTTCGAAGTATCCGATTCCTCGGATGTGCCGGGTTCTGGAGGTTTCCACCAGTGGCTATTATGCCTGGTTGAAACGACCAGGATCGCCTCGACAAAAAGAGGAAAAACGGCTCGAACTCGAAATTATTGCGGCTCATCAGCGAACTCAAGAAACCTACGGCCCTGAACGCCTGCAAAAAGATCTGGCCGATCATAATGTTATTATCGGAGTTCATCGCATCAAGAGGATTCGCAGGAAGTTGGGCTTGCGTTGCAAGCAGGTCAAGAAGTTGAAAGCAACCACGAATTCAAACCATACGTTGCCGGTCGCTGAAAACCTTCTGGATCAGAAGTTTATCACGGATGCCCCGAATCAGGCCTGGGCGACAGGAATAACCTACATATCTACAGCCGAAGGGTGGTTGTATCTCGCCGGCCATAAAGATCTTTGGTTCGTCAGCAGAATCTGTGGGTAGCCTTGGGTGTGGGTAGGTCACCAAGTGCATGATATAAAGCGATTTTTAATCCATCGTACGTGCGAAAACCATAGGATCGCTTTGTAACCACCTTTGCTTTGTTGTTAAAGCCCTCCACACAGCATAGCCGTCAGGCTAAGGAGAAGACTCCAAGGGAGTGGTTGTATTCAGACAATTAGGCGCTACAAAACCGTCAAAGCCCCAGCCTCATAATGGCACCCTTTCTACCCGAGAATGATTACTAATCACTCTCGGAGATTGATGTTGAAGTTTTGCTAAATATAGCCCTTTTTTCAGCAATTTGCATCATTTTTTACCATTAGGAGAGTAGGAGATAAGGAATATCGGCTGATTGAAGAATCTATCAGGAAACAGCTTCACTGCTTCTTTACCGCGCAGGAAATCGACCTGTTAGCTCGTAAGAGCAAGTTCGTTCAGCGGTCAAGCGTGCTTGGTGGATTCACTTTTCTCTGCCTGCTGGCTTTTAATAGCGATGCTTTGGCTTTTGAGAGTCTCAACGATCTCACCGTTAAGCTGGAATTGGACCATGCCCTATGCATAAAAAAACAATCCCTGGATGAGCGCTTCAATCAGCATGCGGTTTCGTTTCTCACAGCAGCCCTTTCAGAGTTGTTTAACAAGCAGTTGTCAGAGGGAAAATCGCTGTTGATGAGTTGTGATCAGTTTGCAAGGATTTTGATTAAAGATTCTGTTTGTTTTCAAATAGATCAATCTTTATCCAAGTATTACCCCGGTAGCGGCGGCAGTGGCTCTGCGGCCAGTGTCAGAATCCAGTTTGAATATGATTTAGTGTCCGGCAGAATCGTTGATCTCAGCCTGAATGCGTTTAACGACCAGGATGCAACCAATTCAACGCTGACCATTGATGTTGTCAGAGAAGGTGACCTTGTTATTCGCGACCTCGCTTACATGCATATATCTGCATTGCGAGGTATCTTGCAGAACCTTGGTGACTTTTTGTGCCGCCTGCAGGCCAACAAGCAGGTGTATCAACTTCGAGGCAAGAAAAAGCTTGAGCTGAATTTTTCCCGGATTGTTCGAGCCATGACCGATGCAGGAATTGAAAAAATTGAAGACAGAGTATTCCTTGACCGGGATCTGACATTAGAGGTTCGCCTCTTTGTTTATCTGTTACCTGAAAGCGTCTACCAGGAACGAATGCGCAAGGCCAACCTGAATGCCCAAAAGAAAGGGCGGCAAATAGGGAAAGAATTCGTAACTATTCAGCTCACCATGCTGAATTTGTTAAAAAAGTGCTTGACATGGTTTTCGGTTAAATTTTGTATTTTCCAGTGCGATTGGCAAACTGCCCAATTCCCCCCATTGAAGCACCGCTACGGCCTTTTGGTGCATGTTGAGCGAGGGCACGCGGCAGGCGGATCGCAGAAAAAATTACAAACCGTCCCAGGGGTAATTTTGGGACTAAAATTTCGATTTTAAAACCCGTGGTATAGTGTCGGCAAGACACAAACACGGGGGGTGGAGTGACAATCGATAACATCAATGTAGAAGAGACAATCCAGCGGGTTACCAGCTTGATAGCCGCTGAGCAGGATCTTTCACCGGCGTTGAAAAGCAGCCTGGAAGTTCTGTTGCTCTTGGTTTCATTGTTGTTGAATCGCCTTGGTTTCAATAGCAAAAACAGTAGCAAGCCGCCGTCGACCGATCCTTTCCGCACTAAAAAACCTCGTTCTGCGAGTGGTCGCAAACCCGGCGGTCAGCCTGGTCATGCTGGAACGACACTGAGACCTGTCAGTGATCCCGATATCATCAAGGAGATTGTTATCGATCGCAGCCTGCTTCCCCCTGGGCGCTATCGCAGCAGCGGCCACGAGGCACGCCAGGTCATTGACCTGGACATCACCACCCTGGTGACCGAATGGCGTGCCGAGATCGTGGTGGATGAACAGGGCAGACGTCATGTCGCACCGTTTCCGGAAGGGATCACCAGGCCGGTACAGTATGGCATCGGCGTGAAGGTCAATGTTGTGTATATGTCGCAGTTCCAGATGGTGCCATATAATCGGATCGAGGACCACTTCCTGGAGCAGATGGGTATTCCGGTCAGTAGCGGTTCCATTGTCAATTTCAACCGTGACGCCTTTGATCGTCTGGCCTTCTTCGAGCAGTGGGTGCAAAAGGCGTTGCAACAAGAGGGCTTGCTTCATGTCGACGAGACAGGGATCAACATCGGTGGCAAACGATGCTGGCTGCATAATGTTTCCAGTCTTGGGTTAAGCCATTTCGCTCCCCATGCAAAACGGGGCGGTGAGGCAATAGAGTCCATCGGTATCCTCCAAGGTTTCCACGGGATACTCTGCCACGATCACTGGAAACCCTATTTCCATTACGGCCGGGTTCATGCCTTGTGCAATGCGCACCATTTGCGTGAACTGGAACGGGCCTGGGAGCAAGATGGTCAACAATGGGCCCAGCAGCTCAGCCTGCTGCTCAAGGAGGCCAATGAGATGGTCCATGGCGCTGGCGGATGTCTCGATTCCGCCACGGCAGAGCAGTACAGGGTGCGATATCGAGAACTCTTGCAACAAGCCGAACTGGAATGCCCGGCACCGGCTCCTAAGCTCAACAACGGAAAACGGGGACGAATAGCCAAATCGAAATCCAGAAACCTGCTGGAGCGATTACAGAGCTTTGAAAACGACGTTCTTCGGTTCTTGGACGATCCGCTGGTGCCTTTCACCAATAACCAGGCAGAAAATGACCTGCGGATGATCAAGGTGCAGCAGAAGGTGACAGGGTGCTTCCGTTCAATGGAAGGTGCAGAGACTTTCTGCCGTATCCGTAGCTACATCACGACCTGTAGAAAACAAGGCATTACTGCGTCCAAAGCACTGCGCTTACTCTTCCAGGGCAGATGGCCCGATTTTATGAGTACGCTTGTGGTTTCGGTTTGTGCTGAATAGTTACAAGAATTCAAAGCCCGAGCAAGGCTCAATCTGTTCATCACCTCCGCCTCAGAGGAGTTGCTTGATATTGAAAATGCGTGGAAGGCATACACGTTGCGCTGGCAAATCGAGCTTGTCTTTAAGACCTTGAAATCACTGTGGAAAATCGAAAAGGTCAAAAAGGTGAAAAAGGAACGCCTTGAATGCTATATTTACTCGAAATTATTCATTATTGTACTCAGCCTGAACATGTTATGGATAACGCATAACCTCATGCGCGGGCTGTACGGTAAAAATCTCAGTTTCTACAAAGCTTTAAAGACCTGGATAAGATCTCTTGGCCGGTTCAAAGAGGCGTTTTTCACCGGAATAGAAGCTGTGACCAATTTGTTAAAAAAATTTCTCGAGCTGAGTTGCCGGAAACATTTGTTGGAGAAGAGAAAAAATGGAAACTATTCTCCGGAAATTGTTCAAGGCATTTTTATCTTGAGAATCGAAGGGGAGCCAATACCATGTGCGGCATAATCAATGCCGCCATGGCTTCGCCTGACGGCTATGCTCCACACAGCCCAGGGCAATCGTATTTTTTGCACGGAACCAGTTGAGCAGGAGGGGGCGGTGAGCTCTCAACATTTTGGCAACCTTCTTCATCGGTTTGATTTTGGATCGCATGGTTCTTGTGCACCAGGCATCAAGGAACTTCCCAGCCCAAGCCGGTGAACTGTAGCCCCAAAATCGCTGGAAATCTTCCTTAAGCAAGTAGGCGCGGACGGTTCTGAGGTTGCATGCGAGCAGATCCTTGAGCCTGTCCACCTGTTTTTCGGTCAAATTTTTAGGACGTTTCAAAAGGCACCAACGGCTCTTTGTAAGGAGAGGTTCTTTCCCCTTCTTCTTGAGTTCCTTGGTCTCATCGGCTCTGACCTCGTCGATAGCCTTGCTCATGTGGCTCATGATATGAAACCGGTCGAGAATATTGACTGCACCCGTTGCCTTCTCGGCAATGACAGCCAGATAGGGCTTCCACATGTCACTGCAGATAAAGCGCAATTGTCGAGACCTTGCAGCGCCGAGCCAATCGAAAAATTCTCTGAAAGTTTTGGCGGTACGGTCTGGCCCGATCCAAAGCAGGCGCCTTTTTCCCTGATCAAGCTGATACACCAGGGTAACAAACTTGTCCTTGCGTTTGCGCCAGCAAATTTCGTCGATGCCAATGGCTGAGATACCATCGATATCACGATGAGCGAGCCCCCAATTGACCGCCATTTCCACCGACCTGAAGACCGTATCCCAACTGGTTTGAAAGACTTCGGCCACTTCCTTCCAGCTCAATCGCTTGCACCAAGTGGCAAGAAACCAGGCGTAAGAGAGTGTGAGATGGCTTTTTCCTACGGCCCACGGCAACTTTTCGACCTTGACGCCACAGGTTGGGCACTGCACACGCCGTGGTGCATAAAGGAAATACACCGGTATGCCCCACAGGGGGACAAAAGCAAAAGTTCTGGCGCGCAGAGTGTCGTACCCCGGTCGCCTCTCGCCACACTTGGAACAGATGGGTTTACTACCGGCTTGAGGCCGCAACGTTATCACCAATGCCGCTGGTCCGGAACCACGCCATCTACAGGTGTCATAGATAAAACCCGGTTGTTTTTCGATACGGTTCAAGATAGTCTTAACGTGCATCCTGTCTGAGCTAAACTGAGGAGTTTTTGGAAGAAACTTTCCCCGGCAAGGTAAGGCAGGATGCATTTTATGAAAACCCCATAACAGGTCATTGGCAATAGCATGGAGCCCCGACTCTATCAAGGCCAAGCCCTGCGGGTGTGCGCTGTGCGCACAGCCTTGACAGAGCCGAGCCTCCACGCTCATCCTGAAAGTGGCAAGGGTGACGGGGCGGCAGGTGCCCCCCTCACCTCCGGAGGGGCTCAGGTTCTGGGGCTTATTTTCAAAGAACTACCCACAAATTCTGCGGACGAGGCAGATCTTTTTATGGGAGAAGTTGTGGGCTACGTCATTGGTGAGCGTATGACGAAGAACCCGGTTTCCCAATCGTTGCTTCGGGCCGTCGCTGACAAAAAGCCTACGGCTTGAATGATTCATCATTCCGACCGTGGCAGCCAGTACGGCGCCGCTGAGTACCAAACTTCTTGAGCAGTTCAAAATGCGGGCATCAATGAGCCGCCGGGGTAACTGCTATGAGAACGCGCCGTTCGAAAGCTTCTAGGGCGTCTTGAAAAATGAACTTGTTCATCATCGTCGTTATGCCACCAGACAGGATGCCATAAGAGAGTCACGACGTACATCGAAGTCTTTTACAATCGACAACGACGGCAGAAGAGGCTTGGTTATCTCTCGCCAGCAGCTTATGAGCAAAAATATTTCAAAGCACAACTTACAGCTTAATGATTTTGGTGTCCGCTATTGACGACCGACCTCAGATGCCTGGTGTACAAGAACCATGCGTTCCAAAATCAAACAGATGAAGAAGGTTGTCCAAATGTTGAGAGCTCACCGCCCCCTCCTGCTCAACTGGTTTTGTGCAAAAAATACGATTGCCCTTGGCTGGAGGGCTTTAACAACAAGGCAAAGGTGGTTACCAAACGATCCTATGGATTTTGCACGTACGATGGGCTGAAAAGTCTTTTATATCATGGGGTTGGTGACCTGCCAATACCCCAGGGTGCCCACAGATTCTGTTGAGGAACCCATTTTTTTTTTAGCGCTTCCTCAAACACCACTTTCGAGCATAACTATTTCTCGGGACCTGACTGGTTAGGACTACATGTCTATTGTTTTTTCCGGCTTTATTTTTTCCCTCAGATACGCATACTTCGGAAGAGCCAAAATTTGTTAACCGAATATTCTCGCTAAAAGAGGTGACCGATGATAAAAATTAAAAGACAATAAATTTTGGCAATCGCTATCTGAAGGTATATTAATTTAAGATCACTGATTAGCTTAAGTTGTTGAAATTATACAGAATTTAATTTATGGAGGTGGGGGTGAAAAAGAATAACTATTATTTAATTTTTATATTTTTCTTGATTGTTTCTGCTTTGATTAATTTTCATTGTAATGAAGTTTATTCTAGAAATATTATTGTAGATAATAAGCGTGATTATTCAAGCGATTCTAATATTGGAACAGAAGATAGCCCATTGAAAACGATAAATTATGCTGCTAGCATTGCAGTGCCTGGTGATGTGGTCATTGTTCATGAAGGTGTTTATAGAGAAACTGTAAATTTAAAAAAATCAGGTGGGCAAAGTATGCCTATTATTTTCAGGGCATCAGAAGGAGATAAGGTAATAATTTCAGGTTGTGATTTAGTTAAAAATAGTTGGGAAAAATATTCAAATGATATTTATCAAACCACTTTAAATGATAAAATTGAGCAGATATTTGTTGATGGTAAGATGATGGTTGAGGCGAGGTGGCCGAATATTGATCCTAATGATATTATGTCAAAATCATTTGGTGTTTCTGAGCTGGGGACAGATCAGTGTAAATTGTACTTATCAAATAATTGTAACGGTGAATTAGTAGGGGCTAATATTCAAATATGGCCTGGAGCTGGGTGGTACACTTCGACTCGTAAAATTGAACAATGTATTGATGGTAAATCAGTAATATTTGACGACTGCTATCCTTTAGTTGGTAGTAATTATCACGATTCGACAGCATATATTCCACGTCCTGGTAACAATTATATTATTTACGGAGCTCTAGAACTATTGGATTCTCCAGGTGAATGGTATTATGATTCGAATTTAAATTTAATATATTTATGGACATTAAATGATGATAATCCTTCTGTTCACGAAATTGAATTTAAAAAACGTAATTATGCATTTATCGGCAGTGGAGTAAATTATATTCAAATCGATGGTTTTGAAATATTTGCTTCATCAATTAATCTAAATAATTCATCGAATAATTTAATTAAAAATTGTAAATTGAGATATGTTAACCATGAAAGATTGTTTCCAGTCAATAACGTTACTTCATCAGATATGCTCTTGTCTGGAAACAGTAATGTAGTGGAAGATTGTAGTTTTGGTTATAGTGGAACTTCATTGTTGAAACTTCGTGGAACGGATAATAAAATATTAAACTCAATTTTTTTTGACGGAAATTATTTGGGAAGTTACTTAGGTGTTATTGATATTAATGATTCAGTTGGAACTGAAATTTCCCACTGCCGTATTGTTCGGGGCGGTAGAGATCTTATCCAAATGCATAATGCCAAAAAAGCAAAAATAATTTATAATGATCTATCAAGGGGGAATATTTTTAACAACGATTCAGGGGCAATATATGCGTGGGGGACGGATGGCGAAGGCTCAATAATAGGATGGAATTGGATACATCATAATTTAGGGATGAATACGGTTGGAGTGTATTTAGATAATTTTTGCAAAAATTTTGTTATCAACAATAATTATATATCTTATAATTCTTTAGCTGCAATTGCTCTTAACAGCTCATCGCTGAATAATAAAATTGTTAATAATACAATAATTAGAAATAAAAATCATTTTAGCGTGTTTACATATAGTGGTTATGAGCCGAGCCAATCTGGTGTTGTTATTGCTAATAATATTATTGATGGGTATTTAAATTTAACAAATGAAAGTGTTTTTGTGCAAGGAGTGCTTGGCCCTTATATTAGTAATAATGAAAGTTGTCCTTTGGGTAAAGATGGAGTCCCGGTTGGAAACTCCTGTGCTATTGATAATGGAATAGTTGTACCAGGTGTGAATGATTCTTTCTACGGAGAAGCTCCAGATATTGGCGCTTATGAGCATGGGGTTGATGCCTGGATTGCAGGCCCAGTGTGGAAGGAGGTTGATGAACCGATGACAGAAAGAATTAATCTCGCCTTTGCCCCAATGCAAGATATTACTGAAGAAACGATGATCACTGATGGATTAATTTTATGGTTAAATGCAAACAAATCACAAAATTTTATATTTAACAACGAAGGCTATATAGATAAATGGTTAGATTCCTCTGGTGGTAATGCCATTATATACGGTGATGTCAATTCATTGCAATTAGTTGAAAGTGTAAATAATAAAATGAATGCAGTGAAATTTTCAGGAAAATCCATGCTGAAAATATTTGATTTGATGGAGTGGCTAGGCCCAATTTCTGTATTTATTGTGAGTGAAGCTAGTGATATTGCCAATGATACTTGGCAAAGACTTGCATCTTCATGGAAAGGTGATGGCGATGATTGGATTTCACCTAATTGGATTATCTTAAGACCTGGTGATGGTGACTCTATATTATATAAACCTACTCTTCTTAAGGTTAAATTTGAACAAAATAAGGGCTTGTCAAACTTGTGTATTGGTGGGACTGCTGCGCGAGAATCACAAAAGTTTTCTGGAAATATACAGGAAATTATAATTTACAATAGAATTTTAGGGATAGAGGAGGAATATAGGATAACTCAGTATTTAAAAAGTAAATGGAAGTTGTCTCCTGCACCTGCGGTATATTCTATAAAGGCGCAATGATATTCTCAAGGTTTTGCACGAGCTGGTGAGTTCTCGTAATCAATTTTCGGCTTTCTCTTATATAATGAGATAGTTATTTCTTTTGTGACTAGCGTCCCGTGGTAATCGAACGCCTCGTCCGCAGAATTTGTGGGTAGCTCTTTGAAAATAAGCCCCAGAACCTGAGCCCCTCCGGAGGTGAGAGGGGTGGGCACCTGCCGCCCCGTCACCCTTGCCACTTTCAGGATGAGCAGGGAGGTTCGTCTCTGTCAAGGCTGTGCGCGCAGCGCGCACCCGCAGGGCTTGGCCTTGATAGAGGCGGGCCTCCCTGCTATTGCCAATGTCCTGTTGTGGGGGGGTCATAAAATGCATCCTGCCTTACTTTGCCGGGGAAAGTTTCGTAACCGATCACGGGGTAAAATTTAACATTTCAACTATTTCAGTCTGTTATCGGCAATAGGCTCCGAAATTGACTCAAAAGCCCCAAAAAATGGTATTGAAATTCAAACAGTTACCTACCCCGTGATCGGTTACAAAGTTTAAAGTTTCTTCCAAAAACTCCTCAGCTTATTTTGAAAAATACGCTCGACGAGACATGCGCCGTAATGCTGCCGACGATTGAACTGGTAGAGTAACTACAGATAGAGATTCCACTAAAGGGTATTTTTTAAATTAAATACAGCAATTTTCTCATAATATTAAATTAACTTTTTAATTTAGCTATATTTTGTTATACTCCTGTCGGTTTATGGCAAAAGGTAACTCGATCCGATGGGGACTCACAATGATTCAGCATGTTTTTTTCGATCTGCAGGAGAGATTGCACACGATTGACAAAAATAGTGATCCGCTGACCAAGTTTAACCAGACCATCAACTGAGAGATTTTTCGCCATGCGATCGAAAAGGTGGGTGACAAAAAACTCCAGTCTCACGTGGGGCCCAAGGGCATAGCCGTCAGGCTAAGGAGAAGACTCCAAGGGGGTGGTTGTATTCAGACAATTAGGCGCGACAAAAAACCCAGCCTCATAATGGCACCCTTTCTACCCGAGAATGATTACTAATCACTCTCGGAGATTGATGTTGAAGTTTTGCTAAATATAGCCCTTTTTTCAGCAATTTGCATCATTTTTTACCATTAGGAGAGTAGGAGATAAGGAATATCGGCTGATTGAAGAATCTATCAGGAAACAGCTTCACTGCTTCTTTACCGCGCAGGAAATCGACCTGTTAGCTCGTAAGAGCAAGTTCGTTCAGCGGTCAAGCGTGCTTGGTGGATTCACTTTTCTCTGCCTGCTGGCTTTTAATAGCGATGCTTTGGCTTTTGAGAGTCTCAACGATCTCACCGTTAAGCTGGAATTGGACCATGCCCTATGCATAAAAAAACAATCCCTGGATGAGCGCTTCAATCAGCATGCGGTTTCGTTTCTCACAGCAGCCCTTTCAGAGTTGTTTAACAAGCAGTTGTCAGAGGGAAAATCGCTGTTGATGAGTTGTGATCAGTTTGCAAGGATTTTGATTAAAGATTCTGTTTGTTTTCAAATAGATCAATCTTTATCCAAGTATTACCCCGGTAGCGGCGGCAGTGGCTCTGCGGCCAGTGTCAGAATCCAGTTTGAATATGATTTAGTGTCCGGCAGAATCGTTGATCTCAGCCTGAATGCGTTTAACGACCAGGATGCAACCAATTCAACGCTGACCATTGATGTTGTCAGAGAAGGTGACCTTGTTATTCGCGACCTCGCTTACATGCATATATCTGCATTGCGAGGTATCTTGCAGAACCTTGGTGACTTTTTGTGCCGCCTGCAGGCCAACAAGCAGGTGTATCAACTTCGAGGCAAGAAAAAGCTTGAGCTGAATTTTTCCCGGATTGTTCGAGCCATGACCGATGCAGGAATTGAAAAAATTGAAGACAGAGTATTCCTTGACCGGGATCTGACATTAGAGGTTCGCCTCTTTGTTTATCTGTTACCTGAAAGCGTCTACCAGGAACGAATGCGCAAGGCCAACCTGAATGCCCAAAAGAAAGGGCGGCAAATAGGGAAAGAATTCAAAGCCCGAGCAAGGCTCAATCTGTTCATCACCTCCGCCTCAGAGGAGTTGCTTGATATTGAAAATGCGTGGAAGGCATACACGTTGCGCTGGCAAATCGAGCTTGTCTTTAAGACCTGGAAATCACTGTGGAAAATCGAAAAGGTCAAAAAGGTGAAAAAGGAACGCCTTGAATGCTATATTTACTCGAAATTATTCATTATTGTACTCAGCCTGAACATGTTATGGATAACGCATAACCTCATGCGCGGGCTGTACGGTAAAAATCTCAGTTTCTACAAAGCTTTAAAGACCTGGATAAGATCTCTTGGCCGGTTCAAAGAGGCATTTTTCACCGGAATAGAAGCTGTGACCAATTTGTTAAAAAAATTTCTCGAGCTGAGTTGCCGGAAACATTTGTTGGAGAAGAGAAAAAATGGAAACTATTCTCCGGAAATTGTTCAAGGCATTTTTATCTTGAGAATCGAAGGGGAGCCAATACCATGTGCGGCATAATCAATGCCGCCATGGCTTCGCCTGACGGCTATGGGCCCAAGGGATACGATGCCATTTTGTTGTTCAAAATTCTAATCCTGCAGTCGCTGTACAATTTGTCGGATGATGCTATCGAGTACCAAATCCTTGATCGATATTGCTTCAGCCGCTTTCTCGATCTGCACATAAGCCAGAAATTACCGGACTCCACAACTATTTGGAGTTTCCGTCAAAACCTCATCGAAACCGGAGTTATCGACCAATTTTTTTCAAACTCTGACGAACACCTCCGCTCCCACGGTTTGATGGCAATGAAGGGGCTGATCGTCGCTGCAAGCATTGGCAATGTCCCCGGCAGCGAAACAGTCAGGAGGAAAACGCCGAGATCAAAGAAGGCAATGTTACGGATTGGTCGGTAAACAAGCGTCGACAAAAGGATGTGGATGCCAGATGACTAAGAAGAACGGGAAAACATTTTACGGCTACAAGAACCACATCTCGGTAGATGTGAAGTACAAGTTCATCCGATCTTTTGCGGTAACAGATGCCGCTTTGAATGATAGCCAGATGTCCGAGCAACTTTTTACTGACAACACGAGCAAAGATATCTGGGCAGATTCGGCCTACCGCTCAGAGGGCCGACTCAATAACCTTGCAGAAGATGGCTGTCGCGAACACATCCAACGCAAGGGAGCCCGTAATCGCCCGTTGACGCTAAGAGAGTAAGAAGGCAACCGGACTCGGTCCAAGATCCGCCTGCAGAGAACATGTCTTCGGCGTGCAAGCGCAAAGATCCGGATACCTGCTGCTGCGAACGATCGGGATAGCCCAGGCACGAACAAAAAAATGGTTTACGCAACTTGGCCTACAACCTCGATAGGATGGGGATGCTCTTGTGACCTTGTAGGTAAAATGCGCCCTGAGGGGGATTTTTCCCTCCAAACGGCGGTGGCACGGATAAAAATGACAAGAATTGGCCCATGCAATCGTCGTGAAAAGCATAGAGGAATCTAAAAAAATCTTCGAAAGGAGCACATGGACACTTCAGCATAATTTTCAAGGTCTCCTAAAACACAAAGAATCTTGTTCAGGCAAGTGGATCCACCTCTGCTGGCTTAGAACGTCAGCGAAAAAATATCACCAATTATCGGTTTCGTGAGAATTTGCATAGTGCTTCATGTAATGTCGGGAAACCTTATATAATTATTTTGACGGCGCCATTGCGAATTTTTATTGAAAAGCGACCTTTCGTTGTGTTTCCCATTCTGGCCTTGCGTTTCAATTGGAGAGTAAATTTGGTGTCTGATTTTTCATCTTACCTCAGTGAATATACAGTTGTGAATTACCAAACTCAAAAGTTAACTGAAAATTTAAATCTAGAATCTAGAGGTCAACAGGAACCAAATTGTTGGGATAAATTTTTCAGTTTGTTGGCCCTTTTGGCGATTTTTATTGTTTATGAAGGGTTTAGTATTCTTCCTGACTCATTAGTTGTTCCTTTCCCAGGTCAGTTTAGACTTGCGGATACATCTTTTATTATTCTTTTTGTCTCGTTTAGTATTTTTTTACCATTAATTGTTCGTGTTGTGCAAAGGCACAGGAGAATATCTTTATTGTTGTTTGCCTCAGCTGGAATGCTCTTTTTAGCGGCATTGATGGCCAAAATTTCTTTTGATCAGCCTTTTATTATTGGTATTTTATATATACGTCATTCTTTTAATTATTTTCTATTTTTTCCATTTATGATATTGTTATCTACGGAAATTAGAATAAAATTTTTTATTAAATCTGGAATTATTTTTGTTAGTATGCTGGCATTTGGAGCATTAATGCAAAAAATAGATCCAAGCTTGCCTATTTTTAATTATATTGGTGGAGAAGAAGAAAAATATTCTAACCCTGACATGATGCGTTTTGGTGATTTTAGATTGTTTTTTCCTAATATCGAATTTGCGTTGCTATTTTTTTTCATAGTTCTATCTGATCTAGTAAATAATATTAAAGTTAGATATTTTGGTTTCAAAGCCTTTTTCTTATGTTTGATTTCATATGTTGTTGTTTTAACAGGAACTCGTTCTCATCTGGTTGCTATCATTATTGTTTCGGTAGTTGTAATTATGATGGGGCCTAAACGTTGGCTAAAATTGTATAGTATAATATTGTTTTCTTTTTGCATTTTTCTGCAAATTGCTAGCTATGCTGTAAGTCAACAAGGTTTTTCGGTCTTTACTGAAAATAGAGTTTCTAAAACTTTGGTATATAGTGTTGATAAAACTGATGGTTCTATCCAAGGTAGACTAGAGCAATGTAAAATGTATTGGGACAATTTTTTAAAATCTCCAATTGCTGGTGTAGGTTCGCTTCGATATAGTCAGAATAAAGACTATTATTACCAAAAATATAATTTTTTTAGTAACAATGATATTGGATATTTGAAGATATTAGCTGAATACGGAATTGTAGGATTTCTTTGGGTTTTATACTTCTTTTATTGTATTGTTAATAAGCATATTAATACTAAATTTACATCGTCAAGATATTATAAAGAAAATTTTAGCAATATTTTATCAAAAGGTGTAATGTATTTCATTTCTTACGTCGCTGTATCTATGGTTACAATACCACATCTAATCGAAGGGAAAAGGATTATCACGATAATGCTTTCAATTGTTTTCCTTGAGTCAATTAAAAGTAGTAAAATCAAAAATTTGTAATTTCCCTTGGGTAAACCCCCGGCTTTGCCGGGGGACTCCAACAGTTTGACGGTTACTGGATTGCAGAAAAGAAACAATTGATTGCGTTCTTGATCGTCTTTGTTGAGATCAACAATGCAAAGAGCATAGGCAAGAATCAACACAATTTTTTCTGATGCTTAATTCCCAGATTTCAATGAGGAATCGATCAACGAATACCGGAGCATCAGTTTTTGCTTATACTCACACAAAACAACAAGAGTCAGAATCGAAAGATAATAGGTGCGAACTCGTGATATTTTATTGCTGGATCTTGCCAACAACTTGACCACCAAGGGTGGTCAGTGGATCAGTTGCATATGCCGCTTTGAGTGGCTCCCAGTCTTTCAAGCCACCGGCTTTGCCGGTGGTCTTTGACTTTTTTTCTAGACAAAGAAATATTTTTGAGGGAATGAACAGAATGTTTTTACAGCCTTTTGTTGCAATTGTAATAGTTAATTATAATGGTTTTGCAGATACAAGGGAATGTCTTTGCTCTCTTTGCAATGTAAAATACTCTAACTTATCCATAATTTTGGTTGACAATGCATCTACTGATGGATCGTTAGAGATGTTAAGGGATGAATTTACAAAAGTTCATTTTGTGAGAAGTGAAATAAATCTTGGTTTTACTGGTGGTAATAATTTAGGATTAGAAAAAGCTTATGAATATTCTCCTGATTATATACTTTTACTTAATAACGATACAATTGTTTCCGAAAATTTGTTAGATGAATTAACATGTTATATGGATGATAATCCAAATGTAGGTCTTGCTGGGCCTTTAACTTTATATTATGATTCTGATGATATTATAGCATTCGCTGGTGGAAATTTAAATCGAAATACAGGAATAGTAAAATATTTACATAAAGGAAATAAACGAGATAATATAACAGCTAGAGCACTATACTGTACTTTTATCGAAGGAGCTGCACTGTTCATCAGAACTGAAGTTATAAAAAATATTGGAGGGCTGAATAACCTATATTTTCTCACATCAGAAGAAAGTGAGCTATGTGTTAGGATTACTGACTTAGGGTATCAGCTCTCGGTGCTTACATCATGCTGTATCTGGCATAAAGTTTCCCGGTCAATGGGGGCTGAATCTGAATTATCCAATTATTTTATTTTTCGTAACAAGCTTTGGTTTGTTAAACGGAATAACCATCATCCATCTCTTCTAGATTTAATTCAATTCTTGAAATACTATATCACCAGTTTTTATTCGTATATATTTAAGAAAGGCAATTACGGAGCTGCTAAAGGTATGATTTATGGTGTATTCGATTTTTTTATGGGAGTTGATGGGCCAGGTCGTTACCGGAATAAGTTGAAAGCATAGCATGGCATAGCATATACTTTGATTGGGTAATGCTCTATTACATTAGAAATTTTAGGGAAAGTTTGACATATGAAAATACTCTGGATTGCGAAAACATGTCCATATCCAAAAACGGATGGTGAGAAAATTAGGGTTTACAATTTATTAAAATATCTATCTAAAAATCATGATTTGACACTAGTTTGTCGAGTTATGGATGATGAGGAAAAGGAGGGAATAGCTAATTTAAAGACTTTTTGTACTAGTGTGCACGCAGCATTCGTTCCTAGGGCATCTGGTTTTTTTGAAAAAGTTCGATGGTGTTTTCCATTTATATTATCCAGATACCCAATATCAATGTCTACTGTCTATTTTAAAGAAGTTGAACAGATTCTACGTCAACTAAATATTAATGAAAAATTTGATATTATTCAGGTCGAACATTCTTCTTTAACAATATATCTCGACCATGTCTCCTTCTCAGGAAATCCTTTGAAAGTTGTTACAATGCATAATATCGATTATATTAGAAACAAAAGGATTGTTGAAAACCTTCGATTAGGATTTCGCAAAATCTATTATCTTTACAATCAAATAAAATTTAAAAAATGGGAATTATCTTCATTATTTTGTTATGACGCGATAATTGTAATGTCAAAATTGGATCATGATATACTAAAAAATGATATTAAATCTGTTCCTATTTATATTGTTCCAAATGGCGTTAATACTGATGATATTAAATTTGAACCTACTTTTAATAAAAGTAAAAATCTTATATTTGTCGCCTCGATGGATTCTGAGTCGAATCATGATGCCGCAATTTTTTTTATCAATGAAATTTTTCCGCAAGTCAAGATCAAGTTTCCTTCACTTAGAGTTTTAATGGTAGGTAGAAATCCAAAGCCGGAACTTGTAGCATACCACAATGGGAAAGACATTATTGTGACCGGTAAAGTTGAAAATGTCTTTGATTATTATCGTAAGGCTGTACTTTCCATTGTCCCTCTTCGTTCTGGTGGAGGCACTCGACTCAAAATACTCGAGGCCATGGCAACAGGGGTTCCTGTTGTCACTACAAGTATAGGTTGTGAAGGTTTAAATGTACAAAATGGTGAAAATATATTAATTGCTGATCATCCTGATGAGTTTGTGAGTGCTATTCAACGGCTCATGAATGATTGTCTTTTTAGACAAGATCTTGTTCGGAAGGCGCGTTTCCTCGTCGATACGGAATATAATTGGCAGCTAATTGCTGAGACTCACGATGAAGTGTACCAATCCATTGCAAGAGAAAATAATGGCTGAAAAACCTATAATATCTGTAGTTACATCTTGTTTTAATGGCGAAGAGTATATTGAAAAAACCATTCGTTCTATAGTTGAACAAGGGTATTCGAATTTAGAGTACATACTGATTGATGGGGCATCAACGGATCATACCGTTGATGTTGCGCGGAAATTTGAAGATAAAATTTCATTGTTGATCAGCGAACCCGATGAAGGGCAGTACTATGGAATCCAAAAAGGGTTAAATTTGGCAAGCGGTCAAGTTATGGCATTTCTTAACGCTGATGACGCATATTATCCTTGGACGTTCTCAGTAGTTGGTGAAATTTTTCAACATTTTCCGCAAGTACAATGGCTGATTGGAACACCCAGTTATATGAACACTATTGGACAATGCACCAAAATATCGTCCATTGCTGGTGTAGCGTATTCGAAAAACTACATTAAAAATGGTTGGTATCGTCAAAATTTAGCAGGGTATCTTCAACAAGAAAGCATGTTCTGGAGAAAAGAACTATGGGACCATGTTGGAGGTTTCGATTTGAATCTAAAATATGCTGCAGACTTTGATCTTTGGAGGAAGTTTGCTAAATATGCAGATTTATATAGTTTAACTGTACCATTGGCCCTGTTTAGACAGCGGCCTGGGAAACAAAGGTCTTCTCTAGGAGCGGATGTTTATAAGGAGGAGGTCCGCCAAGTGTGTCAAAATCTCAAGAAGCCGCCACTATTTTGGGAACAATTTGGGGAGAATAGTGTAATTTTGCGGAATGTGCTAAGAATGATCATTTGGAAAAATGCCTATGTTATTTCATATTCTCGTAAGCAGGAACGATGGATTGTTTCTGAAAGGATGCGTCCGTTGGCGAGATCCTCTTTCTTGGAAGCATTGCTTGATTTTCAAATTGGATAAATGTAAGTGTCAGGTGACCCATTTCAAGTCGCCGCTGAAATCAGCCTTAAGGAGATTACCCCAACCTCGCAGGAACTATTGAAAATCATAGAAGATATTTCGGGTAAAAATGTCAGAAGACCAGTACCTGTCTTTTCTGCTGACGGTTCCATGGTACCCATAAGAACAGAAGACAAGACAACCGCATTGCTGGCGCGAAGCAAACGTGATACGCAGTTACTTGCTCGATAAAGATAAGATAGTTCAACTTTAAAGTTGGTACCAAATCAGCAATGTCGCTGAATTTCGAGGATTCCTTGCCGAGCTAATGCACAAAGAGATTATCCCGCTGGATAAAGTTCGCCTGTGTTTTGTCGGTGATGGAGCAGATTGGATATGGGACTGCGTCAAAGAATATTCCCCAACCTGCCGCCAAGTCCTTGATTATTTCCACTGCTCGGAACACCTCAACGATTTTGCCAAATATCATTTTGCTGAATCAGCGAAAGCCGATGAGTGGATAGAGCAAACCAAAGTTCGACTCTTTCAGCCTCGTTCGAAGAATTTGTGGGTAGCTCTTTGAAAATCAACCCCAGAACTTGAGCACTTCCCGACGTGAGGGGGGGAGCATCTACCGCCCCGTCACCCTTGCCACTTTCAGGATGAGCAGGGAGGTTCGTCTCTGTCAAGGCTGTGCGCGCAGCGCGCACCCGCAGGGCTTGGCCTTGATAGAGGCGGGCCTCCCTGCTATTGCCAATGTCCTGTTGTGGGGGGTTCATAAAATGCATCCTGCCTTACTTTGCCGGGGAAAGTTTCTTCCAAAAACTCCTCAGCTTAGATCAGACAGGATGCACGTTAAAACTATCTTGAACCGTATTGAAAAACAACCGGGTTTTATCTATGACACCTGCAAATGGCGTGATTCCGGACCGCCGGCATTGGTGATAACGTTGCGGCCTCAGGCCGGCCGCAAACCCATCTGTTCCAAGTGCGGCCAGAGGGGGCCGGGGCATAGCCGTCAGGCTAAGCCATGGCGGCGTTGATTATGCCGCACATGGTATTGGCTCGGGTGCATCCGATGTTTATGGCAAACGGTTTGTAAGATACTCCCCACAGACGGCAGCATGGGGGATGCAGCCCATAGCCGTCAGGCTAAGGAGAAGACTCCAAGGGGGTGGTTGTATTCAGACAATTAGGCGCGACAAAACCGTCAAAGCCCCAGCCTCATAATGGCACCCTTTCTACCCGAGAATGATTACTAATCACCCTCAGAGATTGATGTTGAAGTTTTGCTAAATATAGCCCTTTTTTCAGCAATTTGCATCATTTTTACCATTAGGAGAGTAGGAGATAAGGAATATCGGCTGATTGAAGAATCTATCAGGAAACAGCTTCACTGCTTCTTTACCGCGCAGGAAATCGACCTGTTAGCTCGTAAGAGCAAGTTCGTTCAGCGGTCAAGCGTGCTTGGTGGATTCACTTTTCTCTGCCTGCTGGCTTTTAATAGCGATGCTTTGGCTTTTGAGAGTCTCAACGATCTCACCGTTAAGCTGGAATTGGACCATGCCATATGCATAAAAAAACAATCCCTGGATGAGCGCTTCAATCAGCATGCGGTTTCGTTTCTCACAGCAGCCCTTTCAGAGTTGTTTAACAAGCAGTTGTCAGAGGGAAAATCGCTGTTGATGAGTTGTGATCAGTTTGCAAGGATTTTGATTAAAGATTCTGTTTGTTTTCAAATAGATCAATCTTTATCCAAGTATTACCCCGGTAGCGGCGGCAGTGGCTCTGCGGCCAGTGTCAGAATCCAGTTTGAATATGATTTAGTGTCCGGCAGAATCGTTGATCTCAGCCTGAATGCGTTTAACGACCAGGATGCAACCAATTCAACGCTGACCATTGATGTTGTCAGAGAAGGTGACCTTGTTATTCGCGACCTCGCTTACATGCATATATCTGCATGCGAGGCATCTTGCAGAACCTTGGTGACTTTTTGTGCCGCCTGCAGGCCAACAAGCAGGTGTATCAACTTCGAGGCAAGAAAAAGCTTGAGCTGAATTTTTCCCGGATTGTTCGAGCCATGACCGATGCAGGAATTGAAAAAATTGAAGACAGAGTATTCCTTGACCGGGATCTGACATTAGAGGTTCGCCTCTTTGTTTATCTGTTACCTGAAAGCGTCTACCAGGAACGAATGCGCAAGGCCAACCTGAATGCCCAAAAGAAAGGGCGGCAAATAGGGAAAGAATTCAAAGCCCGAGCAAGGCTCAATCTGTTCATCACCTCCGCCTCAGAGGAGTTGCTTGATATTGAAAATGCGTGGAAGGCATACACGTTGCGCTGGCAAATCGAGCTTGTCTTTAAGACATGGAAATCACTGTGGAAAATCGACAAGGTCAAAAAGGTGAAAAAGGAACGCCTTGAATGCTATATTTACTCGAAATTATTCATTATTGTACTCAGCCTGAACATGTTATGGATAACGCATAACCTCATGCGCGGGCTGTACGGTAAAAATCTCAGTTTCTACAAAGCTTTAAAGACCTGGATAAGATCTCTTGGCCGGTTCAAAGAGGCATTTTTCACCGGAATAGAAGCTGTGACCAATTTGTTAAAAAAATTTCTCGAGCTGAGTTGCCGGAAACATTTGTTGGAGAAGAGAAAAAATGGAAACTATTCTCCGGAAATTGTTCAAGGCATTTTTATCTTGAGAATCGAAGGGGAGCCAATACCATGTGCGGCATAATCAATGCCGCCATGGCTTCGCCTGACGGCTATGGGGGCCGGGGTACGACACCCTGCGTGTCAGATCTTTTGCCTTTGTGCCCTTGTGGGGCATTCCGGTGTTTTTCCTCTATGCTCCACGGCGGCTGCAGTGTCCAACCTGTGGCGTCAAAGTCGAAAAACTGCCATGGGTTGTAGGAAAGAGCCATCTTACAATCTCTTTCGCATGGCTCCTGGCTACATGGTGTAAACGCTTGAGCAGGAAGGAAGTGGCCGAAATCTTTAAAACCAGTGGGGACACGGTCTTCAGGTCTGTAGAAATGGCGGTCAACTGGGAGCTTGCCCATCGTAATATCGATGGGATCACTGCCATTGGCATCGACGAAATCTGCTGGCGCAAACGAAAGGATAAGTTTGTCACCCTGGTGTATCAGCTTGACCAAGGAAAGAGGCGCCTGCTTTGGATCGGACCCGACAGGACCGCCAAAACTTTCAGAGAGTTTTTCGACTGGCTCGGCACGGCAAGGTCTCGGCAATTGCGGTTTATTTGCAGTGACATGTGGAAACCCTATCTGGCCGTCATTGCCGAAAAGGCAGCGGGCGCAGTCAATATTTTCGACCGGTTTCATATCATGAGTCACATGAGCAAGGCAATCGACGAGGTCAAGGTCGAAGACACCAAAGAACTCAAGAAGTAACCGATCACGGGGTAAAATTTAACATTTCAACAATTTCAGTCTGTTATCGGCAATAGGCTCCAAAATTGACTCAAAAGCCCCAAAAAATGGTATTGAAATTCAAACAGTTACCTACCCCGTGATCGGTTACCTCAAGAAAAAGGGGAAAGAACCCCTCCTGACAAAGAGCCGCTGGTGTCTATTGAAACGACCAGAAAAGCTGACCGAAAAACAGGTGGACAGGCTCAAGGATCTGCTCGCATGTAACCCTAGAACCGTCCGTACCTACTTGCACTAGGAAGATTTTCAGCGATTCTGGGGCTACCGTTATCCGGCTTGTGCTGGCAGGCATCCTTGATGCCTGGTGTACAAGAACCATAAGTTCCAAAATCAAACCGATGAAGAAGGTTGCCAAAATGTTGAGAGCTCACCGCCCGCCCCTGCTCAACTGGTTTCGTGCAATAAATACGCTTGCCCTTGGCTGGAGGGCTTTAACAACAAGGCAAAGGTGGTTACCAAACGATCCAACAGATTTCGCACGTACGATGGGCTGAAAAGAGCTTTATATCATTGGCTTGGTAACCTGCCGATACCCCAGAGTGCCCACAGATTCTGCTGAGGAACCTGAAAAAGATATCTATCGTGTCTACGCGGACGTGCGGCTAGGTCATGCTGGTAGAGGCGGCGACCCGGAATTTTGTACATAGCAGCTATGATTTACAAAACAACATCGTAGCAAAAAATAGATTACGACGGCAGCGAAAAATTAGGCCACGTGATCGGTAACGGATAAAGTCACTATATTTCGAAAGTTTAATCATGGATAAAGCAAAAATTGAACAAATTGAAAAAATGATGCCTTCTAAAGTCATAAAAATTGTATATTCTAAAGATCAAGAGATACGTAATAAAGGATCAGCCGGTGGATTTGTATCTACATTGATCAAATATTTATTTGATGATAAGTATATAGATGCTGCTGTAAGTTACCGATATTTTGGTAAGGAACTTTATGTGCCTGAAATTATTTTTAACTGGGAAGATTATAATCAATGTGGATCTATTTATCACGAAGTAGATTTGTTTAGATTGTTAAAAAATAATTTGGACAAAGTTAAGTTAAGAATAGTTGTGGTATGTCTTCCGTGTCAATGCAAGGCAATAACGCGATTGTTTAATAGATTCAATAAGCAATGTTTATTGATTTCACTTGTTTGTTCTAATCAATTATCTAAAGATGCAACTTATGATTTTTTAAAATATAATAATATTGAAATAAATGATGTCGCAAATTTGAGATATAGAGGTGGCGGGTGGCCATCAGGTATGCAAATTGAAATGAATGATGGGAAAAAATATTTTTTTCATAACAATTTATCAGATTGGCAAAAATATTTTCATTCAACAATATATACCTTAAGAAGATGCTTTAAATGTCCTGATATGTTAGGAAGGTATTCCGATTTTGTTGTCGCTGATCCATGGATTAATAGATATATAAAAAATGATAGTATTGGACATTCTGTTGTGGTTGTAAATACTGATGCTGCTGAAAAAATTATGGAAAATATGATTTGTAAAAATTATATTCATTTGAACGAAGTTATAGAAAAAAAGGAATTTATATTATCCCAGGAAGGTACTCTAGATAAAAAGATAGCTTTTCAAAAACATAATATATTGTTATTCATAATTAAAATATACAGGTTTAGTTTATACAAAAAATTATTTAATAAATTTCCTGATTTTCATTCTTGGATGCATCAAAAAATCATGAAAATTTTTAAAATTTTGTAATCTAATGGGGGAGCTTATGAGTATTAAAATTGTAGTGATAAATCAGCCTATACAGAACAGGGGAGATCAGGCAGCTCATAAAGCTTTTATTGAGCTTTTGAAATCACAAAAATTTGATATTACAGTTATTTTTTTTGGTAAAAAAGATTTTTATAGTTCATTTTTTGAAAATATTGAAGGGGTTAAATACCTTTGTGTCAAAGGAATGATCGGGGAAAATACTTTGAGATTTTTTCTTAAATCAAAATTTCCTAAAATTAATTTAGATACATGGATGTTGCCAGGTTTACGAATAGTCTCGAGAATCATGCGTAAAGCAGATGCTATTATTTGCGCACCAGGCGGAGTATGTATGGGAGCCTATCAGAATTGGGAGCATGTTTGGAATTTGGAATTAGCTCTTATGAGTAATAAAAAAGTTGCGATTTGGGGACGATCTATTGGACCTTTTTATAATTACACCAAAACAGATGAAGATTTCACAAGACGTTCAAAATCAATTTTAAGACAGGTTGGTTTTCTTTCACTTCGAGATTGGAAAAGTCAAAAGTTAGCTAAGGAGCTTGGTTGCAATCATGTTGCTATGATTGATAGTGCATTTGCTTTAATGCCAAAACAATCAATTCCTGAAGAGCTAAGATATCTTGAAACAACTGATTATGTAGTGTTTGTTCCAAATAAATTATACTCTTGGCATCCTTATTATAAAAATATATTGCCGGATAAATTTGATGATCTTTATGTTGAAATTTTAAATTTTTTCATTAAATCTGGAAAAAAAGTTGTGATGCTTCCACAGTTGTTTGATTGTGGGACTGATGGTGATATTTTTTATTTTAAACAACTTAGAGAAAAAGCTTTATCTAGTAATAATGTAATTGTTATTGAAGAGAAATATGATTGTGATATTCAGCAATCTATTATAAAAAGATCTAAAATGGTTATCGGAGCTAGGTATCATTCAATTATTTTTGCAATTAATAATATGGTACCTTTTGTATGTCTTTCGTATGAACATAAAATGCGTGAGACCTTACAGTTGTTAAATTTGTCAGATTACAGTATTGATCTTGATGATATTATTACAAACTCTAATATTGTGATCGTGTTAGATATAATTAATAATATTTTAGATAATGAAAATGCAGTGCATGAAATTTTAATAGATAAAAATGATATGGCAAGGTCTATTGTTGTAAATGCATTTAAAGAATTGTGTGATTATATTGTCTCTTAAATATTTATAAAATTTAAAGTTTATGTATTTAAATACAATATTAAAAAACGCTTCTTTGTCTGCGTTGGCAAAAATTATCAACGCCTTGATTCAAGTTATTTCTCTTCCTGTATTATTAGGTACCTTTGGCAAGGATAATTATGGGCTTATTGTAATTGCCATGTCACTTAACACGTTTATAGCAATTTTTCAATTAGGTTTACCTACAGGAGTCCCAAAGTTTGTAGCAGAATGGTTGGCAAAAAAAGAATATTGTCAGCTTAGAGTTGGGGCTAAAACAATTTTATGTATTTACTTGGGTATTTCTCTGTTCAATTTTTTTGTTATTTTTTTGGTAGCCTTGTTCGGAGAAAGTTTTTTTAAAGTGCATCAAAATCAGGTCACTGTATTAAAGGATCTTTTATTAATTACTTCTTTCACATCTTTCTTTGCTATCCCAGCTGCAATGCTGGATCAGTGTTTAATTGGTGCTCAAAAGTTAGGTTTTGTTGCTAAAACAGAAATTGTTGTAAGCTTTTTTTTCGCAAATTTGGTTATAATTGTTCATTTTTGTCCATTACTCATGACAATCGTGCAATTCTATGCTATTAGATGTGCTATAATTTTTTTAATGGTACCTTGGAAGATTTTACAATGGATAAAAATTGCAGGAATAGGTGTAATTATTCCTAGTTTTAATTTTGATAGTTTGCGACCTTTGTTGAAATATTGTTTTGCTGTTTCTGCATTTGCTATTTTTACTGCAATTGCTGAAAGAAGCCGACCGATAATATTAGGAGTTCGAATACCTCATAATGTTGCTGGAGTGCTTGCAGATTATCAAATTGTAAATTATGTTAAAATGTTCTTGGAAATGATTTCATCTACAATAGTTTTGTCTTTGATTCCGTATATTTCTGGTACGTATGCTGAAGGTGATAAATTTATCTATAAAAATATTATAACTGTTGGGACAAAGTTTATTTGGGCTTTTGGAGCAATGATTGGATTTAGTGTTATATTGCTTTCTAGAGAAATTTTATTGTTATATGTAGGGGGAGAATATTTATATTTAAATAAATGGCTAGTTCTTTTGGTGATAGGGTTCCTTTATAATCTCTATAATCCAGGAATGTCCTCAGCAATTTTATCTAGTAATTGTCTTAGGCCATTGATATATGCTACTTTTGTAGGGTGTATAGGTTCTTCTTTAATTTGTTGGTTTTTTGCACCCTATTTTGGTATTGGAGCATTAATTTACTCTTTTATTTTTTATAATTTTATTCTTTTTTGTTTTACCCATTTTTGGTATTTTCCACGATTTTTCCATATTGATCCCTTTCAGCAGATTCTGAAAATATTATTACCACCTATTTTTGCCGGATTGGTAATGTGTTTTGTTGGACGAATATGTATGGAAAATTTTGGAAGTTCTAGTATATTCATAAATATTATGATTGGTGAATCAACAGGATTGATTGTATATTTATCAATTATTGTTATGTTTTATATAAAACCTGCTGATTTAAAAGGTTTTTATCGCAAATTATTTTAATCCTGAATCTGTGTCGCCCTTGAGCATATTTCTGCGTTCATGTATGATGACCTCGTAAAAAGTCAAACCGCCCAATCCGCTCGAAAAGAAGCGACTGGTTGAAAGTTTGTGCCTTCGTGAGTTCTTGTTGAGAATTCTTCCCAAAAATGTTCTTTGAAACATGTTTGGAAAGCCAAAGTGAAAAAAATAGGCTGTAAAAGGACGTCATTGGGCTGGTTTTCTCGCCCCAGTGCCTGCTGGCCCGCAATATGTTCAAGCCGATGGCCTTCATGAAGGCGGCAAACCGCACTGCTTTCATGCCACGAACCCGGAGATGTTTGACACCGGTGCGCCGGTCGAATTCCGACATGGTCGCCTCAACGCCGGCTCGGTACCGGTACTTCTCCCTGAACTCCGGGCTTTCTTCTTCCTGTCGCCGTCGGGCCAGGCGGATATCCTTGTCGGTGTAGCGGTAGTAATAGCCCTTTTTTCCGATGGAGACGGGGCACCGGTCAAACGAGGAGCAGTTCTGACAAACAGCGATGGGGAAGAGTGCGCTGTAGCCGGATTTTGATTTCTTCACCTTGTCGGGTGCCGTGACCTGGGGGCAGGTGAGAACCTTGCCCTGGTCATCAAGGGTGAATTCGGTCAGGTTGAACTTCAGACCTCCTGACCTCGAGAGATTTTGTTATGTCACCAATTCGTAGACCAACCGGAGATCAGTGCCCGGAAAAACTGTTCGGGTTGCGTTTAACTCTCCGATGAGGTGCAGCGCGGATTCAGCGCTGCAGCGGTTAGCCGGTTGGTGGATCCTAATCGTGAGTTTCTGCTCCGCTTGGTCCGGTATGATATCGGCCTCGGTGGCATACAGGCTACGGAGCAAACTGCGGGCGTCATCACGGCGATACATGGCTTGGCGTACGATATTGGTCATGGCGGACTCGGCCCGATAGGCGATGAGTTTGATCGTGTCGATGAAATGCTTGCTTTTCATCCCCAACATGCGGAACCTGTCTTCCTCGGGCAGATCGGAAAATTGTACATGTATGGGCGTTGCCTTGCGGCAGGCTTTCAGGTCGTCCAGGGTTATTTTCATATGCTCGATTTCTTGCTGTAGCGCGGCATTTTTTCGTTTCATAGGCGGTTACAACATTCGGCTCGATATTGTCACAGAGCACGATCGCGTTGCATTCGCATCGTTTCCGCGTTAGGCGAGCTGCCTGTTTTCTCACTTCGCTGTCCAACTCCCGATACTGGGGGTTGATCACCCGTGTGCTGCCAGGAATATTTCCGGTACTGTAGTCGACAAGCCTGTCAAGGTTGTAATGTTCGCGCATATACCTGAAAAAATTCTCCTGACACCATCGAGCGAACATGGCCGCGGCGCAATGGGTGATATCCTTTCTGAAATCGGTGGAGAGAATAGCCGTTTGGTGTCCGCTTGGGCTCAGCTTACGAATCTCGCGTACCGTGAACTTTTTGCCGAGTAGCGTGTCGCGTTCAGCCAGGAGCATCTCTTCGCTCTGGCCTGATATCAAGTCGACCTTATGCGAGGTAAACTCCGTCGTGGGCTAGTCGTCGCCGGGGTATTTGTGGTAGCTCAGGCAAGCGATCCCTTTTTTCAGCATCCTGGCCATAAAATCGGGGCTGTAGCCTTTCCGGTCAAAGACCAGGGTGAACCGGGGGATCAGAGGGTCGGTAGAGGGGAACAGGTTGGACTGAAGAGGAACTTCCTCCTCCAGACGGGGGACGATCTATTCTTCAAGAACCGTCAACAGCCCAGGATCCACCGGCTGGTTCACCATGAAAAACGGCTGGCCGTCCATGGCATTCACCCAGTAATCGGTGGTAGCCCACAAGCAGAGTTGCTGCCTGGCCACATAGTGACGGGGCAACTCCGTCTGGCTGCCGTGGTACACGCGAACGTGCCCGTCGATGTAAAGCACACCCGCGGTTTCCGGAAACATCGCCATCCAGTCCCGGCTCAGAGCTCCACTCCACTGTTGCGCCTGACCACCCTCGGTCAGTAACCGCACTTTGTTGCGCAGGGTTTTTGCCTCCGGGATCCGGTCAAGACCGAGGAGCTTGCCCCATTCTCCCGGCGGGCTGTACCGCAACCACTCAATATTTTTAACCCGGGCCAACGCCATGAAAGCGAGCAGCACTAAAATGGAATCCAGCCGGTAGTATCCGTCCGGCAGGACCAGATATTCAAGATGATTGAGCAATCCCAGGTTCAGCAGTGCGGGTAAGGCAAGCAAAACCCCGCCATTGCTCACATCTAGACTGTGGGTGAAGACCAATTCAGGCGGGCCTTGACCAAATAAACTGGCCAATATTCGGCCGGTAGTGTCCGTTGCCCCCATGCCGATAGGAGCTGCCGCGTCATTCCGACTTCGTTCGCTCTTGCTGTTACCGTTGACCAGCTGCGGGCACACCTCTTTTTTTTAAAGGACGGCGCAGCTTGCCCGCACGTAGTGCCTTGTGCAGCGTATCGGCTTTCAGTTCCAGTTCTTTGGCAATATCCGGAACAGAATGTTCCTCGTCAAGGAGGTGTTGCACCTGCTCCAGCACCTCGGGTGTCAATACCGCCGGACCTCGACAGACACGTGGAGCGAAAAAACCAGCCATCCCTTTTTCCCGGTACAGCTTCACACTGCGCAGCACACTGATCTTGCTGACTCCAAAAGCCCGACAGATCTCTGCCTGGCTGGCACTGCCGTTGATATACAATTGACTGGTGAACATACGGAAGCTTGCCAGGTCGTCGATATCGTGGGTGAACACGGGAAGGCTGCCGTGGACATAGGTAATGGTGCTCCCTTGCCGCAGAAACCCAATGTTCTGGTTGATCAGAGTGGTGCCTTCGGGAAACAGAGGGATTTGGAGTTGAGGCATGGTGTCATCCTGGGGAGGAATAGATCGTGGCGTTTGGATTTTTTTACTATCATAACGAAATCCGCCACCCCCGTAAACCGGTTGAACCTTATACAAATATTCTATCCAAAATCACATTTGATTTCATAGTGTTAAAGTCTTTGCACTGCCTTGACGGTAAATGTCGAGGTCAGGAGGTCTGAACTTCTTCTGATTGCCCGGCATGACCGGGGAGATGACTGCCACCTGATGCTCCTGCAGGGCCGTTTCACAATTGCTGTCGCTGCCGTAGAGGGAATCGGCCAGCATTTGCTGCGGCAGCATCGCCTTCTGCTCCAGTTGGGCCAAGGCGGGCAGGAGGGCATTGGCATCATGCTGATCCGCGGATTCCACCGCCACCTGCGTGATCAGGGATGGTCCACGCTCATCGGTGGTAGTGTAGTTTTCCACCAACTGCACCTGATACCCTTGGCCTTTATGACTGCTGTAGCCGGCATCCGCATCGGAGGGGTTTTGCAGTGAATCGGAGGGCACCTCCTTGTTCGGCCGGGCCACGGCTTTCTTGCCAGAATCGGCGGTGGTGTCTTCCTCGATGACACACTGTTCGGCGAACAACCGGCTCAGCAGTTTGAAGCTCTGCATGGTGCTGACCTCGTCCACGGCGGCAAAACGCTCGGTCAAGAGCAGCACATCCGCAGCCAACTGATCAAGTAACCGATCAGGGGGGGTAAATTTTTCGCTGGCGTCATAATCCAGCATTTGCTACGGTGCTGTTATGGAAACCACAGCACCTCTGTGCAAAATTCGAGGTCGCCACCTCAACCAGAACGATCTGGACGAAATTCGTCAGATTACCGCCGAACACTGGGATAAGGGACGCTCGGCGATCTCAAAAATACTCTGCCAGCGGTGGCAATGGCGACAACCTAATGGCCAGTTGAAGGACATGGCCTGTCGGTGCCTCCTGCTCACCCTGGAGAAAAAAGGCGAACTCACCCTGCCGCCTCGGATGCAGGAGACCTATCGTTTTCCACGGCGGGCAGATCGCCGTTCCTACACAATTGACACCACGGAAATGGCTGGTGCTGTTTCCGCGTTTGGCTCTTTGACAATCAAGATGGTTCGCCAAACTCCTGATGAAGGGATATGGGATTACCTGATTGACCGTTATCATTATCTGGGCTCGCCTTGGATTGTCGGCTCATCGCTGAAATATCTTGCCTACCTGGACGATCGGCTGGTGGCCTGTCTCGGTTGGGGCTCCGCCGCCTGGAAAGTGGCATCCCGCGATCAACTGATCGGCTGGAACCGTGAACAGCGGGAACGCAACCTGGCCAAAGTGGTCAACAATGTCCGCTTCCTCATCCTGCCTTGGGTTAACGTTCGCCATCTGGCCTCCAAGCTCCTGGCCCTGAACATCCGCCAGTTGGAGCGCGACTGGTTTGCCTTCTACCGAGAGCCAATCTGCCTGCTGGAAACCTTCGTGGAGACTGGTCGTTTCCGGGGGATCTGTTATCGGGCAGCCAACTGGACCAAGGTTGGCGAGACCACTGGTCGCGGTAAATATGACCGCTACAATCAACGGTCCGAGCCGATGAAGGCTGTCTTCCTTTACCCGTTGCACAAAAAATTCAGGGAGCAACTGCGTGGCTGATACGGAATATACGCCCCTGGATTTCCAGATCAGCGATGCCGAGTTGGAACAGTTGCCCGCTTCGGTTCTCCGCCCAATCATCCGCAACCTGCTGGATCATAACGTCCTGCAGGATCAGCGAATAAGGGAACTTACGGCTGAAGTCAGCCAACTCAAGGCCAGGATCGACCAGAATTCATCCAATTCCAACAAGCCGCCCTCATCCGATTCACCGTACCAGGAAAATACCCCCAAACCCGGCAAAAGGAAATCCGGTGGACGCAAGGGCCACAAAGGGCACCGTCAGCAGCTCATACCACCAACCAAAACCGAGATTATTCATCCCGGCACTTGCACCTGTGGGTGCCAGACGTTTATAGAGTTACGTCCTTACCATACCCATCAGCACATCGAGTTGCCCGAAATTGCGATGACAGTCATCCATTTCATCCTCTACCGAGGCAAGTGCGCCAACTGTGGGAAAACCGGCAAAGGACATACACCAAAAAGATTTCAAACCGGCTTTGGCCCCCGACTCTGTGCGCTGGTGGCCGAGATCGGCGGTATTGAAGGAAACAGTCGGCAAGCCATCCAGGCTTTTTGCTCCTCAGTGCTGGGCATCAGTATCAGTCTTGGTGCCATCCAGAATATTATTGATCGGGCCTCCAAGGCTATCCATCCTCATTATGAGGCGATCGGCGAGAAGGCTCATGCCGTTGCGGTTAACCATGTTGACGAAACCCCATGGAAAAACAACGGCAAACTCAACTGGCTCTGGGTGATGGCCAGCACGGTGGTTGCCTATTTCATGGTCCACACCAATCGATCCAAGGACGCCTTTGAATCCTTGGTCGGAGGTTGGGAAGGCATCCTGGTCAGTGACGGCTATCGGCTGTATCAAAACTGGGTGCATGCCCGGCAAACCTGCCTGGCCCACCTGATCCGCCGGGCAAAGGGACTTGCCGAGCGAAAAGATCCTGAACTTGCTCGATGTGGAGCCTGGGCCAGAGATGAATTGCGCCGCCTATGCAGGATGGCCAAGGATCCGCCAACAAAAGCGGAGTGGTACGCATTTTATGCCCGGCTCAACCGGCTGATCGCGCTGTATATCGACTCCGACAGTGAAGCGGGGAAGCTTGTCCGCCATATCGATACGGAAATGGGCTCACTCTTCACCTTCCTGCTCGAGGATGGCGTTGATCCGACCAACAACTTCGGAGAGCGCATGGTAACCGATCACGGGGTAGGTAACTGTTTGAATTTCAATACCATTTTTTGGGGCTTTTGAGTCAATTTCGGAGCCTATTGCCGATAACAGACTGAAATTGTTGAAATGTTAAATTTTACCCCGTGATCGGTTACAGCGCATGCTGCGCTATGCCGTACTCTGGCGAAAACGCAGTCGAGGGACCAGCAGTGATAAAGGTAACCGCTGGGTGGAACGCATTGTTCCGCTCAGGCAAACCTGCCGTCTGCAGGGTAAATCATCCTTCCACGTTCTCGTGGACGCGATGGATGCTTTTTTCAAAGATCAACAGCCGGACCTGGAATGGATTAGGTTGGCGACTTGAGGTGCCCCCCTGATCTGTTACAACAGTTTTACCGGGGACTGATCTCCGGTTAATAACCTACGAATTGGTGACATAACAAAATCTCTCGAGGTCAGGAGGTCTGAAATTGTTTAATTCGCAACTATTATATATTTGTTAGTTACTTATAAAAAATCACTTGTATCGTTTTACAGTCGTTTAAGTCACCGTTTTTCCGGTGTTATGACTTCGCAAGAGGAAAAATGAAACATCTTATTATATTCGGAGGCGGTCGTATGGGGCTCAGCCATGCCGCTATGGCAGGATTGTATTATCCTAATTTAAAAATGACAATTGTAGAGTCTAATTTCAAAACTCGAATGCTTCTCCATGCGATTACAGGAAAAAATATCAGAATCACAAATAAGGCTAGTTGTTCTCAAATTAGGTCTGCGACTCATGCGGTAATAGCTACACCGCCTAGAATACATATGGTTAATTTGGATCAACTTTGTAATGCTGGATTCACTGGTCGCTTGTTAGTCGAAAAACCTGTAGCAATCAGAAGTTCAGCTCTAGAAAAATTTGATGATATCATGTCTGGGTATGTGCTTCGGCATTCATATTTTTGGAGGCGTTTTAAGGAATCATTAAGCAAGGAAGTCGTTAACAAAATCAAAATACGTTTGGAAACGAACCAGGATTTCGGATTACAAGGCGGTATGTGGCGCCTTCACGAGGATGTACCAGGGCTCAGTTTGTTACATGAGTTCGGTAGCCATTGCATAAACCTTTTGCTTGATCTTGTACCTGTCAATGAGCTTTATATTTCTTTGAATGAAAAGAATCGTGTTGTTTTAACCACTAATGAATATAGTGATTTCACTATTGATCTTTGTGCCAAATCAACTAATGTTAGGAAATCTGTATATACGATCACAGCCAATACGGATACGGCAAAATATCAAACAGATTTTTATAGTTTTATTAAAATAGTGAATGACGAGGGGGCAGAGGTTTCGAGCAGTTTAGCAGCGGAAGGGGTAAGATCACAGGCTTACCTTCGTGGAGTAGATTTTTCTGAACAAATGGCAATTTTTTTAGGTGGTGAGTCGTTCAATCCGAAAGATATTGCTGATGCTCTTGCAACCGATCAATTACTGGCCAAGATAGAAGAGGTGATGCAATGCCAAAAGTAATGCTCGGGGACAATCCGTTTTTTGGAATTAGCCACCTTGCTCCATCTAAATCTGAACAATATCTAAAGGATAACGCTCGCTGGGATAAAGCTGTTGAGATAATAAAAGAAGTTCCAAAACTAGGCATAGATTCCTTCATGGTCAGCTCGCATAAAGATACTAAGCAACTCCTTGACGCCGCTGGTTATGCCAATAATACCACGCTCCCAGAAATTTGTTTGGTTGTGCCAAATGTTCATGAACTCAATACCAATGCAGCTTCTCGTGGGATAATAGGGGCGCTTAAATTTTTATTTGGTAATATTTTCAGTCTTTCTAACATATTGCCGCGACGAGTATATGAACGTGTCGTTATGGGGAATATTGTCTACCCCCGTAGCACCTATGTTGCGCTGCATAACGTAGTTGTTGATATGCTAATTGGATTGCGATCTGCTTTTTTGCTTAAAGCATTTTGTAGTGTTACGCGATATTGCGGATACAAACCTGTTCTCATCACATTCAATCCAATAAAACTCATTTCTTTAGGTGTTCGATGTAGTGCTATTTGCTGCTATTACAATAAAAGAAGATATAACGTGTGTGACGAGCCTTCAATTACACTTGATGCCTTTGAAAATTGTAATTGCATAGATGAGATTTGGGCGATGGGTATAGTTGCCTCTGGTGTTATTACTAGCGATGAGTTGATAGATGATCCAATCCTCCAACGTTTTAGTCGCGTACTTGTTGCCTCAACCAAATTTGAACGGATTGAATCCTTAAGTAAGGTTCTTTTGAGTGAATAAGCTTACAGTTTTTAATGCAGAGTCGGCATATTATTACTTTACGGACAGTTTATTTCGTAATTCTATTCTAGGTTCAAGCCTATTATATTGTGATAGTGCTAGTTTAAGCTATGCTTTGCGATTGAGAGGTGTGCCTCATTCGCGATTGCATGGCCCTGATTTTATGGACCACTACCTCTGTTGCTTTAAGTCAGAGCGTGTGATGATAATTGGTGGTTCAACTCAAGCACATGACCATATACGTAAACGGTACCAGCTCAATCATGTGAAATTTATCGATTGGCATGTTTCTGCTGAGGATTTAGGCGAGCTTCTAAGTGAGCTGGAGTCATTTTATCCGCAAATGGTCTTTGTATGCCTTGGGTTAAGAAAGCAGGAAACCATTGCGAACGCGATATGGCAATATTTTAATTCTTGTGATGGCTTTGAGAACGCTACAGTCATTGGTGTTGGGGCTGCCGTAGATTTTCTAGGTGGAACAAAAATTAGGTCAGGTCGTTTTTGGCAGTCGCGAGGACTTGAATGGTTACCACGGCTTGTTCGTGAACCTAGGATGGCCCCACGCATTCTACGTTCATTAGTAGGTTGTGCTATGGCCTTTATTAAATGTAAAAAATTTGAGGCCGATAACCTTTCTTTTGCGAAGCAGTTTGGCTTTTAATTCGTCCGCAGTAGATCAGGGGCTCAAAAAGAATGGACTTGAATATTTTTATTTTGAGGCAGGGGGGCTGGGGATTCGTTTATGGGGCACTGTTTATCGCTCTTTATCATAACATTGTACCATTTATTCTCTCCCAATGGAAAAACAGCGACTATGCTTTTTGTGTTTTTGTGCCATTTATTGCTGCCTACCTGTTTTGGGAGAGGAAACAAGCATTCTCCGCCCCTTCTCAACCTTCCTGGCAGGGCATTTGGTGGGTAATGCTTGGCTTGCTTCTCTACTTGTTGGGGGAACTTGGCGGGGAGTATTATAGTATATTTGTTTCTTCCTGGTTGGTCCTTCTCGGCCTTTTGTGGTTGCACTGGGGCTGGTGCAAGTTGCGCAAGCTGATTTTTCCTGTCTGTTTTCTTCTTGCCATGTTTCCCTTTCCCAATGTGGTCAACAACTCGCTTTCCCTACATTTAAAACTGATTTCCTCTAAAATTGGGGTTTTGCTGATGCATTACCTCGGAATTTCAGTTTTTCGATCGGGAAATGTTATAGACTTAGGTTTTACCCGGTTGGAAGTGGTCGAGGCCTGTAGTGGTTTGCGATACCTTTTGCCGATGATCATCGTAGGCATTCTGATAGTAGCTCAGAAGAGATTGTTTTTTTGGCAGAGAGCGCTGATTGTTGTCTTGGCTGTTCCTTTTAGCATTCTGATCAACAGTGTGCGCATTGCCCTTATTGCTGTGCTTTACCCGCTGTTAGGAAAGGGGGTTGTCGATGGAGCCTGGCATGACGTTATCGGCTGGGAATTGTTTATGGTCAGTATCGGTTTGATGCTGGGTTGCCAGTTCCTGCTTGCACGATTTTTCCCCTATGTTTCTGGAAAGACAGATCGGCGAGTCGTAAAAACTGATGCTGTAGACGCTGTATCGACAAGTGCCATGTGGGGCAAGGTGTTGGTTGCTGTTTTGCTTATGCTGGCAAGCCTTGGTATAACCCAAGAGAGGAATTTTCGGGCACCGGTCGAACTTGCAAAGCCATTTTCAGAATTTCCTATGCAGTTCAACGACTGGCAGGGGCGACGCATGGCTCTTGGCGAAGAGTATTTACGTGGCCTGAGTGTGAGCGATTACCTTCTGGCCGATTACAGCAAGACTGGCGAAAGCACGGTGAGTGTGTATGTGGCCTATAATGCAAGTCAAGGAAAGGGTAAGTCAACCCATTCTCCAGCCACATGTCTGCCGGGAAGCGGTTGGGTCTTTCAGCAAAATGGTATAGCGGACTTGCCTGTAGGAGAGGGCGGTAAGCTTGAATTGGTGAAACGTGTGCTGATGGTGCAAAACGGTGATCGAATGTTGGGATATTATTGGTTTCCGCAGCGGGGCCGTATACTCACAAACATCGCACAAATGAAATGGTACACCTTTTTAGATGCTTTAACTATACACCGTACTGATGGGGCGCTGGTGCGCATTCTCACACCGGTAAAAGAGGGGGAATCTATCGAGGTCGCAGAAAATCGACTCCAAGGCTTTGTTAGACTCGTTGCCCCCTGGCTGAACCAATTTTTGCCCGGGCGTTGACATGGTTTACTATTCCACCTTGTTTATCTCTCTGGTGTTGACGCTGGCGACCATCCCGCCATTGACCAAGTTGGCTGTTCATCTGCACCTGCTTGATGAGCCGGATAAACGAAAAACGCATTCCATTCCGGTTCCCCGTTGTGGTGGATTGGCCATGGCCCTTGGTGCACTTACGCCTACTGCGTATTGGTTTATTGACGATCGTTTTATATTATCCTTCCTTTGTGCAGCCTCCATCATTGTTTTATTTGGCATAGCCGATGATTTTCTTGGTTTGTCTCCAAAGTGGAAGCTGGTTGGCCAGATTAGCGCTTCCCTGATTGTTGTGGTTTGGGGTGGAGTGCGTATCGAAAATCTCGGTGCCTTAATGCCTGCCGGGGTGCTGCTTCCTGTGTGGGTTGCAACACCTCTTACCTTGTTGACCCTGGTCGGGGTGACGAATGCGGTGAATCTGGTGGACGGGTTGGATGGGCTGGCAGGTGGAGTGAGCCTGTTAAATATTTGCTTTGTTGGCTATTTGGCGGTCATCGTCGGAAACGTTGCCGTCGCCGTCACGTGTCTGGCCATTGCTGGAGCCATTTTTGCTTTTCTTCGGTTCAACACTCATCCCGCTTCCATATTCATGGGAGACTCAGGCAGCCAGTTCCTTGGCTTTGCAGCCATTGTTTTTGCATTGGTGGTTTCGCAGCAGTCGGATGCTATCAGCCCGTTAGTGCCATTACTTCTTTTCGGGTTGCCTGTGCTCGATACATTGACTGTCATGACGACTCGGTTTTTGAGCGGGCGTTCTCCGTTTTCTCCAGATCGGAGCCATTTTCATCATAAGCTTCTAGAGGTTGGCTTGGGCCACGCAGAGGCGGTAGTTGCTATTTACATCCTACAGTCGTTCCTGGTTGTCCTGGCCTATTTTCTTCGCTATCAATCGGCCTGGTTGATTGTCTTGGTTTATGCCTGTTTTGTGGCGGCATTGCTTTCCTTTTTTTATTTTGCTCGAAAATTTAAGGGGAATCAGGACCGGTGGCAACCTATTGAAAGGTTGAAACTGTGGTGTGCGGAGGTTCGAGGGAAACGGCAACTGCTTGCAGTGCTTTTCCCTTTTTTTACTTATTATTTTTATGTGCTGGCTCTGCCTTGGGTTGTCTTCGTCTCTCCGCCATCCGTTATTGGGGCCTACGCGTCCATTTGTGTGGCCTGTTGTTTTTTGCTCTTGGTTTGGTTGAACCCGAGGCTTGCAGAACGGTTGCTGCGTGTACTGTTTTTTTTGGTCATTCCGTTGGTGATTTTCTCCGGGGATCCTGCCTGGCTCGGAGTTGCCGGTAAGGATGGAGATACTGTGTTGAACGTGGGTTTTGTTCTCTTGTTCTTTTGCAGTATCTTGGTTTCATTTTTTTCCACACGCCAAAAGGGGATTTGGAGTACACCACTTGACTTTCTTGTGTTGCTGTTGTTGCTCTGTTTGCCGAATATTGCTGGGATAAGTTTTCACCATCAACGGTTGGGTATTATTGGTTTGAAGTGTTTGGTGTTGATCGTTTGTTTTGAGGTGTTGCTTTCTGAGAGGCGCGGAAAATGCCAGGGGCTTGTTTTGGCTATGGTTGGGGCTTTGGTTGTGTATGGGGTTCGAGGGTTTGTTTGAGTTGGAGGGAGAGTTTGAGATTTCTTGCCTGTGTTCGGAATGACTGCGGGGAGAGGGAAGGGCGTTATTGATTTGAAGTGTTCGGCTGATGGGGTGTTTCGCGGGGTAGATTTCTGAGCGGCGCGTTATGTGCAAGGCTCTTCCCGGTTGAACGTTATGAGATCTCTCCCGCTGGTCGAGATGACAGAGGTGGGGCCGACTTTTTGATGGTGTGGCCCACACCCGGATGTCATCCGGAACGGATGAGAGGGATCTCCTGAGTTGGTGCTTTGGCTGAAGTTCGCTGGTGA
The DNA here is from genome assembly GCF_963665445.1 of uncultured Desulfobulbus sp. Taxonomy (GTDB): domain Bacteria; phylum Desulfobacterota; class Desulfobulbia; order Desulfobulbales; family Desulfobulbaceae; genus Desulfobulbus. Next base: position 719,732 of record NZ_OY762276.1, read on the forward strand.
TCAGGCAGAAAATAGAGTTTTGAGCTTCCTCACTTGTGTTCGGAATGACTGCGGGAGAGGGAAGGGCGTTATTGGTTTGGGGGTGTCTGGTGCTGTCTACCTGTGCGTGACGAGATCTCTCCCGCTGGTCGAGATGACAGAGGTGAGGCCGGCTTTTGTAGAGGTGGGCTCTTCCCGGCAGTCATCCCGAACGAATGTGAGGGGCTCCTGAGTTGGAGCTTTAGTAGAAGTTCGCTGGTCATCAGGCAGGAAATAGAGTTTTGTGATTCCTTACTGTGTTCGGAATGACTGGGGGCAGGGAAGTGCGTTATTGGTTTGGGGAGTTTGGTCCTACCTGCCTGTGCGTGACGAGAACTCTCCCGCTGGTCGAGATGACAGAGGTGTGGCCGGCTTTTGAGGGTGTGGGCTCTTCCCGGCAGTCATCCCGAACGAATGAGAGGGATCTCCTCAGTTGGTGCTTTGGTTGAGGTTCCATGGCTATCTATGGGGAAAAGCGTTTTGTGATTCCTTACTGTGTTCGGAATGACTGGGGGCGAGGGAAGGGCGTTATTGGTTTGGGGTGTCTGGTGCTGCCTACCTGTGCGTGACGAGATCTCTCCCGTCGGTCGAGATGACGGAAGTGGGGCCGACTATTGTTGATGTGGGCTCTTCCCGGCTGTCATCCCGAACGGATGTGAGGGATCTCCTGAGTTGGTGCATTGGCTGAAGTTCGCTGGCAATCTACGGGGAAAAGAGTTTTGTGGTTCCTCACTTGTGTTCGGAATGACTGGGGGCAGGGAAGTGCGTTATTTGTTTGGGGAGTTTGGTGCTACTTACCTGTGCATGACGAGATCTCTCCCGCTGGTCGAGATGACAGAGGTGGGGCCGACTTTTTGATGGTGTGGCTCTTCCCGGATGTCATCCCCAACGGATGTGAGGGATCTCCCAAGCTGAAGCTCTTTGGCTGAAGTTCGCTGGCAATCTACGGGGAAAAGAGTTTTGTGATTCCTCACTGTGTTCGGAACGACTGCGGGCGAGGGAAGTGCGTTATTGGTTTGAGGTGTCTGGTGCTGCCTACCTGTGCGTGACGAGATTTCTCCCGCTGGTCGAGATGACGGAGGTGGGGCCGACTTTTTGATGGTGTGGACTCTTCCAGGTTGTCATCCCCAACGAATGTGAGGGATCTCCTGAGTTGGTGCTTTGGCTGAAGTTCGCTGGTGATCAGACAGAAAATAGAGTTTTGAGCTTCCTCACTTGTGTTCGGAATGACTGCGGGAGAGGGAAGGGCGTTATTGGTTTGGGGTGTCTGGTGCTGCCTACCTGTGCGTGATGAGATCTCTCCCGCTGGTCGAGATGACAGAGGTGTGGCCGGCTTTTGATGTTGTGGGCGCTTCCCGGCTGTCATCCCGAACGGATGTGAGGGATCTCCTCAGTTGAAGCTTTGGCTGAAGTTCGAAGGCAATCTACGGGGAAAAGAGTTTTGAGATTCTTCACTGTGTTCGGAATGACTGCGGGAGAGGGAAGGGCGTTATTTGTTTGGGGAGTCTGGTGCTGTCTGCCTGTGCGTGACGAGATCTCTCCCGCTGGTCGAGATGACGGAGGTGGGGCCGGCTTGTGATGTTGTGGGCGCTTCCCGGCAGTCATCCCGAACGAATGAGAGGGGTCGCCTGAGTTGGTGCTTTGGCTGAAGTTCGCTGGTCATCAGACAGGGAAAAGAGTTTTGAGATTCCTCACTGTGTTCGGAATGCCTGCGGGCGAGGGAAGGGTGTTATTTGTTTGGGGAGTTTGGTGCTACTTACCTGTGCATGACGAGATCTCTCCCGCTGGTCGAGATGACGGAGGTGGGGCCGGCTTTTGATGGTGTGGGCGCTTCCCGGTTATCATCCCGAACGGATGTGAGGGGGCGCCCGAGTTGATGCTTTTGTTGAAGTTCGCTGGCAATCTACGGGGAAAAGAGTTTTGAGATTCCTCACTGTGTTCGGAATGACTGCGGGCGAGGGAAGTGCGTTATTGGTTTTTTTGGGGGGGCTGGTGCTGCCTACCTGTGCGTGACGAGAACTCTCCCGTTGGTCGAGATGACGGAGGTGGGGCCGACTTTTGATGATGTGGGCTTTAACCGGATGTCATCCCGAACGGATGTAAGGGATCTCCCAAGTTGAATCTTTGGCTGAAGTTCGCTGGCAATCTACGGGGAAAAGAGTTTTGTGATTCCTCACTGTGTTCGGAATGACTGCGGGCGAGGGAAGTGCGTTATTTGTTTGGGGAGTCTGGTGCTAGCTACCTGTGCGTGACGAGATCTCTCCCGTCGGTCGAGATGACGGAGGTGGGGCCGACTTTTTGATGGTGTGGGCTCTTCCCGGCTGTCATCCCGAACGGATGTGAGGGGGCGCCTGAGTTGGTGCCTTTGGCTGAAGTTCGCTAGCAATCTACGGGGAGAAGAGTTTTGAGCTTCCTCACTGTGTTCGGAATGACTGGGGGCGAAGGAAGGGTGTTGCTTGTTGAGAGGCATGGGGTGTGTAAGAGGCTGCCTACCTGTGCGTGATGAGATCTCTCCCGTCGGTCGAGATGACGGAGGTGGGGCTGGCTTTTGAAGGTGTGGGCGCTTCCCGGCAGTCATCCGGAACGAATGAGAGGGATCTCCTCAGTTGACGCCTTGGTTGAAGTTCGAAGGTAATCTACCGGAAAAAGAGTTTTGTGATTCCTCACTGTGTTCGGAATGACTGGGGGCGAGGGAAGGGCGTTATTGGTTTGGGGTGTTTGGTGCGACCTGCCTGTGCGTGACGAGATCTCTCCCGCTGGTCGAGATGACGGAGGTGGGGCCGGCTTTTGATGGTGTGGGCGCTTCCCGGCTGTCATCCGGAACGAATGTGAGGGATCTCCCAAGTTGAATCTTTGGCTGAAGTTCGCTGGCAATCTACGGGGAAAAGAGTTTTGAGATTTCTTGCCTGCGTTCGGAATGACTGCGGGCGAGGGAAGTGCGTTATTTGTTTGGGGAGTTTGGTGCTACCTACCTGTGCGTGACGAGATCTCTCCCGCTGGTCGAGATGACGGAAGTGGGGCCGACTATTGATGATGTGGCCCACACCCGGATGTCATCCGGAACGAATATGCGGGATCTCCCAATCAGATGCTTTGACAGAAGTTTCATGGATATCAGATTTTAAAAAAAACTCATATATTGACGTCAGAAAAATGAAAAAAACGGGATTACGTTTGACCAGTGTACTACTGGCAGGGGCTTTGATGCTTTCCGGCTGCTCTTCTCCGGAGGAAAAGATGCAGGTGTTTATCAACAAGGGCAACGTACTGTACCAGCAGGGGGACTATGTGAAGGCAGTGCTGGAGTATCGCAACGCCATCGCCATCGATCCTGGGCAGCCCGAAAATTATTATCTGGCTGGGCAGGCATATCTCAAACAGAGAAAAATCCAGGAAGCCTATGGTTTCTTCATGAAAACCGTGGAAAAGCAGGCAGACCACATAGGGGCCAATATTCAGCTTGGCAAGTTGTATCTCGGCGCCCGTGAGTTTGCCAAGGCAAAAGAGCGGGCTGTTGTTGTGCTTGGCAAGGAACCCGCAAACCAGGATGCCTTTCTGCTTCAAGCAGCGATCCTATTAGCGGAGAAAAAACCGGCGGATACTAAAAACATTCTCGAAAAGGTGTTGGCTCACGGGGCAAAGGATGTCGACCTTGTTCTTCTGCTTGCAGCTGCAAACGGGCAACTGGGGGATCAGGTCGGTAGGGAAAAGGTGTTGCTCAAGGGAGCAGAGGAAAATCCCAAATCCATTCCAATCCAAGTAACGCTGGCTAACTATTACCTGGAACACAAGGATGCAGCCAAGGTTGAGCAGGTGCTCAAATACATTATATCCCTAGAGCCCGAAAAAACTGAGCATGTTGAGCGGTTGGCCGCTTTTCAGTGGCATCAAGGGAATACTGCCGAGGCGGATGCGCTGCTGCAGGGGATTTTGGCCAAAAACGATGGCAATGAGGATTCGTGGACCAAGGTTGCGGCGTTTTACCTGACACGGAAGGCTGTGGACCAGGGACAGGATGTGTTGCAAAAAGGGTTGGAGCGGCTCCCCAAGAGTTTTCGTCTGCGGTTTTTGTTAAAGGAGGCCTATTTGCTCCAGGGCAATTTTGTCAAGGCCGTGGCAACCCTGGAGGAATGTCTGCAACTTGATAAGGAAGATCCTGCCTATGTAACCGCCCAGCGTGGACTGGCGGAGTTGTATCTGCGGGCTGGAAATATCGGGCAGGCGGATGGCTATGTGCAGGCGGTGTTGAAGAACAGCCCCAACGACGTCGAGGCACATCAGTTGAATGGATCGATTCTTCTGCAAAAAGGTGAATTGGAACAGGCCATTGCCGAATTCCGCACAGTGTTGCAGGCAAAGCCTCGAGAGACAGCGGTCTATGCAAAAATGGCGGATGCCTTTGTTCGCAATCGGCAAAACAATCTGGCGGTCGATACCCTCAAGCAAGGGATGAGTGTCAATCCCAAGGCGGGGGAGTTGCATTTTTCCTTGGCCAAATTGTATGTACTGATGCAGCAACCCAAGGATGCAGAGGAGGAGTTGCAGCAGTGGGTACAAGTCGAACCGGACAATGGTGCAGCGGCCATTGCCCTGGCTGATTTCTACGTGGCTAACAAAGAACGGGATAAGGCGATTTCGCTGTATCAGGGTGTACTGAAAAAACAGCCGGGAAATACTGGGGTGGCCACCAGGCTGATGACCCTGTATATGGCTGATCAACAGTGGAATGGTGCTTTGGATGTTCTGAAGAACGGCCTTGCTGCTGATCCCGGCAACAATGGATTGCTGGAGCAAGGGGTTCGTCAGTTGGTTCGGGCCAATCGTACCGACGATGCATTGCGGTTTGTCCAAGCACGTATTGACAAGAACGCAGACGATGGCTTTGCCTATATTCTTCTTGGTGAGGTGCAGTCTGCCAAGAAAAATTATGGGGCGGCTGAAGAGGCCTTTCGTAAGGTGATGGCGCTGAACGGTGCTGTCCCCGATATAGGGAGCCGTTTGGCACGGATACTGGTGCAACAGGGAAAGGCCGAACAGGGGATTGCAGAAACCTTGCCGCTGGTGGACAAGGGAGGCTCGATTGCCCAGAATGTTCTGCTGGCAGAGCTGTACAAGCAGACAGGGCACCCGCAAGAAGGTTTGCAGGTGTATGCGAAGGCGTTGGAGAAGTTTCCGGAGAACTGGTTTCTGCTCAATAATGTAGCCTACAGCATTGCTGAACAGCAGAATCCGAGCAAGGAGGATCTGGAAAAGGCGGCGAATTTGGCGGGCAAGGCACAGATTCAGTCTCCGGGAAATCCGGCGGTTATGGACACCATGGGCTGGATAGCATTTAAGCAGGGGCAATTAGGCGAGGCCCGTGCCGCGTTGACAACGGCACTGGGAAGCAATACGGCCAATCCGGTATTCAGTTATCATCTGGCCATGGTGCTGATGGGGGAAAAGAAGCTGGACGAGGCAAAATCGTTGCTGGAAAACGTCGTGCGTGCCCCGGGTGATTTTAAGGAGCGTGAATTAGCGCAGGAGTTGCTCAAGTCGCTGGCTAAGTAAGAGGATTTTGAGGGGGGTGACATGGTAAGGGGGCTTCTTGGGTGAGGGAGGTCCCCTTACGTGTGTCTATTGGAGTGAATTTGGGGGTGACAGGGGAATTGCCTATTTCCGGGATGCCCATCCATCCGTCATTTCGAGCTGAGGGGGAAATCTCGTAGTTTGAGTTGAACAACGAGATCCCTCACGTTCGTTCGGGATGACGGAAACGTGGGAGTATGGATTATGTGGTATTGGGTTTCGTTGATTGATGATCTTTGGATGGTGAAGCTATTTGCCCTTTTTTCGTGATGCCCATTCTAGCCGTCATTTCGAGCGAAGGGAGAAATCTCGTAGTTTGAGTTGAACAGCGAGATCCCTCACATTCGTTCGGGATGACGGAAAGGGGGTCGTTGGGAATTTGCGGTTTGGAGTTTCGTTGATTGATGAAATTTTGACTGCACTGTGGTTTGTGGTGGACCTTACCTGAAGTGATTTGTGAGGGGCAGGGGAATTGCCATATTTCCTGGATGCTCATCCTCGCCGTCATTTCGATCGTAGGGAGAAATCTTGTAGTTTAAGTTGAACAGCGAGATCCCTCACGTCCGTTCGGGATGACGGAAAGGGGGAGGTTCGGGATTTGGGGCTTGGAGTTTTGTTGATTGCTGAAGTCATGAATGGTCTGTGGTTTGTGGTGGACCTTACCTGAAGTGATTTGTGAGGGGCAGGGGAATTGCCCTATTTCCTGGATGCTCATCCTCGCCGTCATTTCGATCGTAGGGAGAAATCTCGTAGTTAAAGTTGAACAGCGAGATCCCTCACGTTGTTCGGGATGACGGAAAGGGGAAGGTTCGGGATTTGGGGCTTGGAGTTTTGTTGATTGCTGAAGTCATGAATGGTCTGGGCTTTGTGGTGGACCTTACCTGTAGCGTCTTGTGAGGGGCAGGGGAATTGCCCTCTTTCCTGGATGCTCATCCTCACCGTCATTTCGATCGTAGGGAGAAATCTCGTAGTTTGAGTTGGACAGCGAGATCCCTCACGTTGTTCGGGATGACGGAAAGGGGGAGGTTCGGAATTTGGGGTTTGGAGTTTTGTTGATTGCTGAAGTCATGAATGCTCTGTGGTTTGTGGTGGACCTTACCTGTAGCTGCTTGTGAGGGGCAGGGGAATTGCCCTGTTTCCGGGCTGCTCATCCCCACCGTCATTTCGAGCGTAGGGAGAAATCTCGTTTTTGAGTTGACCAGCGAGATCCCTCACGCCTGTTCGGGATGACGGAAAGGGGGAGTTTGGAGTTTAAGGTTTCGAGTTTCGTTGAATGATGAAGTCATGAATGCTCAGTGGTTTGTGGCGGACCTTGCCTGAAGTGATTTGTGGGGGCAGGGGAGTTGCCCTCTTTCCTGGCTGCCCATCCCGCCGTCATTTCGAGCGCAGGGAGAAATCTCGTAGTTAAAGTAGAACAGCGAGATCCCTCACATCCGTTCGGGATGACGGAAAGGGGGAGGTTCGGAGTTTGTGGTTTGGAGTTTTGTTGAGTGATGAAGTCATGAATGGTCTGGGCTTTGTGGGGGACCTTGCCTGTAGCGGCTTGTGAGGGGCAGGGGAATTGCCCTCTTTCCTGGCTGCCCATCCTCACCGTCATTTCGACCATCGGAAGAAATCTCAAGGTTTGCTTGAAAAGACGAGATCCCTCACATCCGTTCGGGATGACGGAAAAGGGGGAGGTTCGGAATTTGTGGTTTGGAGTTTCGTTGAGTGATGAGGTTTGGATGCTCTGTGGTTTGTGGGGGCAGGGGAATTGCCATATTTCCTGGCTGCTCATCCCGCCGTCATTTCGAGCGCAGGGAGAAATCTCGTAGTTAAAGTTTAACAGCGAGATCCCTCACGTCCGTTCGGGATGACGGAAAGGGGGAGGTTCGGAATTTGGGGTTTGGAGTTTTGTTGAGTGATGAAGTCATGAATGCTCTGTGGTTTGTGGCGGACCTTGCCTGAAGCGGCTTGTGAGGGGCAGGGGAATTGTCCTATTTCCTGGATGCCCATCCTCACCGTCATTTCGACCATCGGAAGAAATCTCAAGGTTTGCTTGAAAAGACGAGATCCCTCACATCCGTTCGGGATGACGGAAAAGGGGGAGTTCGGAATTTGGGGTTTGGAGTTTTGTTGAGTGATGAAGTCATGAATGCTCTGTGGTTTGTGGTGGACCTTACCTGAAGTGATTTGTGAGGGGCAGGGGAATTGCCCTGTTTCCTGGCTGCTCATCCCCACCGTCATTTCGACCATCGGGAGAAATCTTGTAGTTTAAGTTGAACAGCGAGATCCCTCACGTCCGTTCGGGATGACGGAAAGGGGGAGTTCGGAATTTACGGTTTTGAGTTTCGTTGAGTGATACGGTTTTTCATTGAGTCGCGGAATGTTGACAGCCTCGTAAAAAGTCAAAAGCCGAGAAATCACGGTTCGTCAAATCAATAAGTTAGAAGGCAAGAAACGTCGTTTTCGGGGCTTTTTACGAGAACGACAATGTTAAATAGTTGCGACTCTTATTTTTTGGTAAGGCCATAGGTCTCTTTGCTGGCAAATAATTTGCAAACGGAATGTCGGACTTTTCGTTGTGTATTACGTCTATTGTCTAACGAATATGAATAACAAGGTCATGTACGTCGGTATGACGAACAACCTTGTACGAAGAGTTTACGAGCACAAGACAAAACAGGTTTCAGGCTTTACCGAGAAGTACAATGTCAATAAACTGGTGTATTTTGAAGAATCGCCGAGCGCTTACGCCGCTATCACCCGGGAGAAGGAAATTAAAAGTTGGCGTAGGGATAAGAAGAACTTGCTGGTGAGTACGCTCAACCCGGAATGGAATGATTTGAGTGAAGGCTGGTTCGATGAGCGCACCTGACTGTCTGTCGTGGTTTGTGCGGGCAGTGGCGATTGTTCTATCCTCCAGGATGCCTATTCTGCCGTCATTTCGACCGTCGCGAGAAATACCGAGGATTGCTTGAAAAGACGAGATCCCTCACGTTGTTCGGGATGACGGAAAGGGGGAAGTTCGGAATTTGCGTTTTGGAGTTTCGTTGAATGATGAGCTTTGGCTGGTAAGAATTTTGCCCTATTTTCTGGATGCTCATCCCGCCGTCATTTCGAGCGTAGGGAGAAATCTCGTAGTTTGAGTTGAACGACGAGATTCCTCACGTTGTTCGGGATGACGGAAAAGGGGAAGTTCGGAATTTGCGTTTTTGAGTTTCGTTGAATGATTAGCTTTGGATGGTAAGAGTTTTGCCCTCTTTCCTGGATGCTCATCCCGCCGTCATTTCGACCATCGGGAGAAATCTCGTAGTTAAAGTTGACCAGCGAGATCCCTCACGTCCGTTCGGGATGACGGAAAAGGGGAGGTTCGGAATTTGCGTTTTTGAGTTTCGTTGAATGATGGGCTTTGGATGGTAAGAGTTTTGGCCACTTTCTTGGCTGCTCATCCTCACCGTGATTTCGAGCGTAGGGAGAAATCTCGTAGTGTGAGTTGAACAGCGAGATCCCTCACGTTGTTCGGGATGAAGAAAAAGGGGAAGTTTTGTGTTTGTGGTTTGGAGTTTCGTTGGATGATGAGCTTTGGATGGTAAGAGTATTGCCCTCTTTCCTGGATGCTCACCCACACCGTGATTTCGATCGCAGGGAGAAATCTCGTAGTGTGAGTTGAACAGTGAGATCCCTCACGTCCGTTCGGGATGACGGAAAGGGGGACGTTCGGATTTTGTGGTTTGGAGTTTCGTTGATTGATGAGGTCTTGCCTGCTTTGTGGTTTGTGGCGGACCTTGCCTGAAGTGATTTGTGAGGGAGGGGAATTGCCCTCTTTCCTGGCTGTTCATCCCGCCGTCATTTCGATCGCAGGGAGAAATCTCGAAGTTAAAGTTGACCAACGAGAACCCTCACGTACGTTCGGGATGACATCGAAATTGAGGGTCGATTCGAGGAAAGTCGCTCCACCCGGGGGGCATCTCAACCGAAGGAGAGATCTCATTTCTTGAAGCTGAGTTTTGGTGGTAATCATTAAAATAATGGAATAACGAAAAGGTATGGCCTATCATGCCTTTATCATTTGGATGTAAAAGGAAAATTTAACGGTTCGGGGTGTAGATGATGGCGGGAGAAAATTGGTCTGTTGTGAAAAGTTGGGTCGTATTCTGCATGGTGCTTCTGCTGGGCGCAAATTGTGTTTGGGCGGGAACGGCTGTTAAAAAAACAGAGAAAAAAGCACAACCAGCCTCCATGATGGAAGGGTATGTGATTGGCCCGGGCGATGTTCTTTCCATTTCTGTCTGGCAGAACCCAGATCTCACCCGAGTGGTTCCTGTGCTGCCGGACGGCACCATCTCCTTTCCTCTGCTTGGCGAGCTGATGGTCAGCGACCTTTCCGTAACGCAGTTAACCAAAAAACTAAAAGACGAGCTCGAGCCGTACACACCCGATCCGCAACTTTCTGTTGAGGTCCAACAGACCCGCAGCCTTGTCATTTATGTTATTGGCAAGGTCAACCGGCCGGGCAATTTTACCTATTATGCCAATATTGATGTGCTGCAGGCCCTGGCCATGGCCGGTGGGCTGAATCCTTTTGCCGATCGGTCCGATATCAAAATCATCCGTACTGACAAGGAGGGGAAAAAGGAATTCACCTTCGATTACGATGCCGTTACCGAAGACGGGGCCCTGGGGCAGAATATCCAGTTAAAGCGTGGTGATGTGGTTATCGTACCGTGAAAACACAAGCGAAAATGCCTGTTTGCTCCTCCTTGGGCGTTTCATGGGCAGTCTGCAGTATTCTGTTTGTTCCTTTGCTGTATTGTTCCGTTGCCGCGGCAAACGAACGCAAGCTCACCGCGACTGTTGGTCTGAAGCAGGAGTACAGCGACAATCTGTTTTTTGACGCTGAGCATAAGGAAACCGATTTTATTACCACGGTATCTCCTGGCCTGGAACTGATCGACAATACGGAACGCATGAAGCTTGGGCTCAACCTCCGCTGGGATGCTTCCAGTTATTGGGATCACGATAGCTTGAATGATGTGGATCACGATTATGCAGGTTCGTTTCGCTATGCCCTGACCGAACGGGCCAATGTGTTTTCCTCAGCAAAATACCGGCGGGATTCCCGGTCCGATCGCGACCTTACCGACACCGGGCTGATTTTGGATGCGGTCCGGCGGGAGCAGTACCGCTTCTCTCTGGGAGGCGGGTATTCTCTCAGTGAAGTTTTCGGTATGCAAGTCCAGTATTCATTTGCCCAGGACGATTATGAAAATAATCGCTACACGGATAACACCTCGCATGACATCACCACGACTTTCAGCCGTGATCTTTCCGAGTATTGGGCCAATACAGTCGGGCGGGTTAACCTAGGCGTCACCTTCTACGATTCCGATTCGTCGACAGTAGACAACTACTCCGCCACGGTTGGCCTGGAAAAGAAACTCTCTGAACTGTTCAGCTACTTTCTTGATGTGGGCCTGCGCTTCACGGATTCACAGTACGACAGCTATCGTCTGCAGGCGACGACGAATCCGTTGATTTATGTGGTGGTCCCGTATGAGGCGCAGGAGGAGGGGATCGGCTTTATGGGCCGTTCCGGCGTGAGTTACCGTGATGAGTTGAATGACGGCACACTCTCTGCCTCCCACGATATTCAGCCTGCCAGCGGTAGTTCCGGAACGGTGGAACGTACTTCATTGCAACTGCAGATTGGTCGCCGTATTGCCGAAAGCTCACGCGCTTATATATCGACAGGATATGCCATCAATACGTCAACCGATGATATCGCGAATGTTTCTGCCACTGATCAGAATTCGTGGTGGTTGAGCCCCGGCATTTCCTACGATTTTACCCGAGAATTGAGGGTGATCGGATCGTACAGCTATGCCAATGTGCAAGATAATGCGGCCGATGAGGATAAGGAACGCAACCTGTTCATGGTACGCTTGGAGTACAAATATCCGATTATGGAATAATTGTCGTGATGACTCTTGAGCTGTACTGAAGGCTCTGGTTTGTGAGATCTCTCCCGTTGGTTGAGATGACAGAGATGGTGCTGCGTTTTGCTGAAAGCGGCATGCCTCGGATGTCATTTCGAACGAGAGTGAGAAATCTCTCATTTTTTTATTTGATTACCACCAAAGCACAGCTTGAAAAGAGGAGATCTCTCCCGATGGTCGAGATGACCTCGGGGTGGTGCTACGCTCCCTAGAAAGAGCCGCCTCATCGATGTCATCCCGAACGTATGTGAGGGATCTCGTCTTAGTTTACCTTGAGCTGATTTCACGATGCGTGACATTCAGGCTTTTGACTTTATACGAAGCCATCAAGTTTAGTGGTAGTCATTTTTTTTATAGTCCATGCAGATGGCAAAACGAGAAACGGTACAGAGAAACCAATGGAAGAAAATTCAATTAGTTTGAGTGATATCAAAGCAATCCTTTTTCGGCGGAGATGGGGGCTGATCCTGCCGGCCTGTGTCGTGTTTTGGCTGGCCGTGGCTGCTGCCTTCATCTTGCCTTCCATATATCGCTCACAGGCGACCATCCTCATTGAAGAGCAGGAAATTCCCGTAAACCTGGTGCAGACGACTATCACCAGTTATGCGGAACAGCGTCTGCAAAACATCTATCAGCGTATTGTCAGCACGCCGAACCTCCTTGAAATTATAAAGAAATTTCATCTGTATCAAGCGCTGTTCGAGAAGATGCCGGAAGATGAGATTGCGGCGAAGATGAAGAAAGACATCACCCTGGACTTTGTGAAAGCGGATGTAGTGGATCCTAAAACCGGTCGACCTTCAACGGCCACGATCGCCTTCACTGTTGCCTATCAAAGTAAGAACCCGGAGCAGGCGCAGAAGGTAACCTCTGCCCTGACCTCTTACTTTTTGGAAGAGAATCTGAAAGATCGGGCAAAAAAAGCCAGAACAGCCTCGGATTTTCTTCAGGACGAGGTGAATCGGGTCAAGGAAAGCATGGCGAAAAGCGATGCCGATATTGCCAAGTTCAAGGAAGAACATTTCAACGAGCTGCCGGAATTGCTGCAGGTCAATATGCAAAGCCTGCAGAATGCGGAAGCCTATAACGATCGGCTCACCGAACAGATGCGTACTTTGCGGGAGCGGGAAGGGTATCTGGAGACGCAGATCGCGGGTATTCCCAAAAAGGCCATGGAGCACAATCGGTTGGAGGAGCTGCAGCTGAAGCTGGCCAATCTGAAAACCCGTTATACCGACCAGTATCCCGATGTTATCGCGGTGAAAGCGGAAATTCAAAAGTTACTTGCCGGTGGTGGCGCAGTCTCGGGGGCAACGAACGATAATCCTGCCTATATTACCCTTTCCTCGCAGTTGGCAAGCACCCGGGCCGAGGTTGAATCGCTCAAACGTCAGATGGCGGAGAATGAGGCCAAATCGGTGAAATATCGCGCACTCATCGATGCCACCCCTCGCGTTGAGGAGTCGTATAAGGGCATGCTGAACGAGCGAGATAACCAACTGCACAAATATAATGAGTTGATGCAGAAACTCATGGAAGCACAGGTGGCACAGGGGCTGGAAAAAGACCAGTACGGTGAGCGTTTTACCGTGGTCGAGCCGCCGCAGTTTCCGGATAAACCCATCAAACCCAATCGTATGGCAATTGTGCTTATCGGGATTGTGCTGGGGATGGGCGCCGGTGTCGGTATGGTGGCGCTGATGGAGTTCAGCGACCAAACCGTACGCGCCGTTGATGCGTTGGAACAGGCAACTTCGTTTCCGGTGTTGACAGTCATTCCGGAAATTTTACATGAAAAGGAGCGCCGGCGAATACGGGTTGCCAACATGTTGCAAATTGTCGGTTTGGCAATCCTGGCTATGCTCGCGTTAGCCGCTCTGGTTGTCCTGCGGTCTGTGGGATAAACTGATCGATTATAGAGAAACCACATAGAGATTGAGGGACAGAGAGTGAGTTCGATGAATTTACGCAAGGCGCTAGACAAGGCTCAACAGGAACGGGAAGAGGCCTTGTCCAGCGGAGAAAAGGAACGCGCAGGCGGCAGCCTCTCATTTCGCAAAGAAGTGGAGAGCCGCGAGTGGCAACCGCCGGTCTATGATCAGTCCTCCCGAGTGCAGTTGAATCTGCAGGCACTGGACGAGAATAAATGTGTGTGCATTAACGCCAATGCGGCGGAGCTTGATGCCTATAAGGTTTTGCGGGCACAGATAATGCAAAAAACCAGGGAAAAGGGCTGGAATACGCTGATGATTACCAGCGCCCAGCCAAGTGAGGGGAAAACCCTGACCGCGATCAACCTCTCGATTACCCTGGCAAAAGAGTTCAACCAAACCGTTTTGTTGGTGGACTGCGATTTGAAAAAACAGGATGTGCACCGGCGTTTTGGCTATGAGTCGGAAAAAGGGCTGGGAGATTATCTACGCAACGAAGCTGTGCTCGAGGAGATTATCACCTGGCCGGGTATCGAGAAGATGACTTTGATTTCCGGCGGCCAGACCATGGAGTATTCCACGGAATTGCTGGGCTCGCCGCAGATGAAGAATTTGGTTGCGGAAATGAAGCATCGTTATCCGGACCGATTTATCATTTTTGATCTGCCCAGCATTCTTGATGGCGCCGATGCCATTACCTTTGCGCCATTGGTGGATGGCATAATTATGGTGACCCAGGTTGGACGCAATTCGGTGAAGGAAATCAATAAGGCGCTGGGGTTGTTTCCCCAGGAAAAGCTGCTTGGCTTTGTATTGAATCGGCAGCGGTGATCAGTCGGGATGCGATCGTTTGCGCATGAAAAGGTTTCCGCCCCCGGCCGTCATCCCGAACGTAGATACCGTCTTAGAGGTCAACTGATTTTTGCATAATCCGCCTGGTAGTGCATACGGGTTTTTAGTACTCCAAAACAAAGATGAACGAGCTTGCGCATCGCTGCTCCAATCGCGGCCATTTTAGCTTTACCCTTTGCCAGAAGTCGATCATAGACCGCCTTGACGTGAGGATTATATTTGGTCGCGACAACAGCCGCCATATACAGCACGGCCCGGATTCTAGCCGGTCCGACTTTTGATAATCGGGCTCTTCCCCGGATGGATGATCCGGATTGCCGTTCAACTGGAACCAAGCCCAGATAGGCTGCAAGTTGCTCTGCCGAATCAAAACGATAGCTGTGAACGATAGCGAGCAAATTACTTCCAGTCTGCGGCCCCACGGCAGGGATGCTGGTCAAGAGTTCCATGTCGCGTCGCAGGTCGGGATGGCGGTCGATATGGTCGTCGATTTCCTGCTGTAGTTTGGCAAGTTGCGTGCGCAGAAATTCGATGGAGTCGTCGATGGACTGACGGATAAATATCGGGATCTCCGTTGCGTCGGCTTTTTCTAGTCGGTTGAGCTCTCTTTGCAAGTCTAGAGCAACAGCCTCCCGGCGAGCCAAAAGCGCCCGCAATACACGGGCCTCTAGAGTGGGAGGTTGCCAGGCTGCTGGTTTGAGTAGGGCGCCATAACGCGCGAGGACAAAACTATCCACACCGTCGGTTTTGGTTCGTACTGCCAACCCACGCCCGAAATTCTTCACCTGGGCGGGGTTGGCGATAGAAACCGTTACTCCAGCCTCGACCAGGGTCAGCGCGACCTGCTCGTGATACACGCCGGTGCCTTCCATGACGGCATGGAGTTGGGTGGGGCAAACCCCTTTTTTATCCAGCCATTCCAAAAGGTTGGCAAAGCCAGCCTTAGTGTTCGCAACGGACTTGGACTTTTTCTTCAAACTGTCGGGGTCGAGCAACAGGCAACAGTCGAGCTTGGCTTTGGCGATATCGATTCCGAGATAGAACATGATTAAAAAAAACATTTTAAATTAACCAACTTCGCCCACTTGCCTTGTGCATGCAGGGTTGTCCCCTTGGCTACCGTCCAGTGTCCGAGCTGGCGAGGAAGCGAGACAGAGGGCTTGATCTGCGTTTCAAGGTCTAAGCCTTATGTGAGGGAACAAGCTCACCCTGTCTCGATGTGATAGGAGCTACCTACCACAAAAAACAAGATACAATGTGAGGGATCTCGAAGTACGTCAGTTGAGATTTCTCCCTGCGGTCGAAATGACAGGGTAACTGGGGACTTGCTCGCCCTTTTGGGGAATCCCCGGGAGACAATCGTTTTTGCATGAAAGAGGTTTCCACCACTGCCGTCATCCCGAACGAATGTGAGGGATCTCATGCCGTTTATAGAGTGCTTTCTGAAGCAACTATCACCCAAAGTCTGATCATAAATCTCATCCACGAGGATGCCTATGCCTCCCCATTTAACCATGTTCACTCGAGCTGTTTGCTGATTCAATATGTACGAAAAATTTTACGGCCTCAAAGAAAAGCCCTTCAAACTCATCCCCAATCCTCAATTCCTCTACCTGAGTAAAAAACACCAAAACGCGTTAACCTACCTGGAGTACGGTCTTGCGGAAGGTTCGGGCTTTATCCTCCTCACCGGAGAAATCGGTTCCGGAAAAACGACGACCATTCGCCATATCCTCAATCGTCTTGAAGGAGATCTGGAAGTCGGGGTCATCTCCAACACCAATGTGGACTCGGATGAGCTTATCAATCTCGTTGCCCACGAATTTGGTATTGAAGGGAATTTTGCGAATAAAGCCAAAGCATTGGACGCTGTTTTCCACCATTTTATCGCACGCTATGCCAAAGGAAAGCGTGTATTATTAGTCATCGACGAGGCACAAAACCTTTCCATTCAGGCACTTGAAGAAGTGAGAATGCTCTCCAATTTGCAGACGGACGAGCAGGCGCTTTTACAAATAATGTTGATCGGCCAGCCGGAGTTGCGGAGGAAACTACAACTTCCTGAATTGACGCAGCTTTCCCAGCGCGTAGCCGTTTATTATCATCTCGGTGCGTTGGAGCGCGAAGAACTCGAAGAATACCTGGCTTATCGTTTGGAAAAAGTGGGCGGAAAACTCGAGATTTTTGCACCATCGACTTTCGATAGAATCTATGAGGCCTCTGGCGGCATTCCACGCATCATCAACCTAATCTGTGATACGGCCCTGGTGTATGGCTATGCAGAATCGATTCCGCAAATCAATGATGACATTATTAGTCAGGTCATCCGCGATAAAGAAGGGTTTGGATTAGTCCCTTCAGAAAAATCTGCAGTCGTTGGTGAGAACAGGGAGCTTTTCGTTGATCAGCAGCGCAAGATTTTTGACCTCGAACAGCGATTAGAAGATTTACGGCGTCAGTTTGAGCAGTTGATGTTGGTGGTGGCTGGGGGCAATAATCGGGTCAATGAGCGCTTAATTATCGAACTCATGGCAGCAGTGCAGCAGGGGGACAGCATAAAGGAGAAAGCTGCACCTCATGTATCGCCCGTCGAAGAAAAGAAATCTTCAAGCCGGTTGTTTTCCGGCTGGAAATCGAAAGAGAAAAAACAGGCAACTGTACCTGCAGATATTCGAGGAGGACAGTCTGCAGGTGAAAACGCAGTTGAAGGGCAAAAAGGTATTCGCACGATCGTCGGGGACGTCGAGTTGTCCATGATCGACCTTCACTGTCATATCTTGCCGGATATTGATGACGGTGCCAAAAATTTCGAAGAAGCCGTCGAAATGGCGCGGTTGGCCGCTGCCGACGGAATAGCCGCCATTGTGGCGACGCCCCATCTGAAAGATACGCTGTACAAACCGGCTGAGATCAGTCGGCGGGTATCGTGGTTGAATCATTTGTTGCGCCAGGAAGGGATCGCTTTAACCATCATGCCCGGCGCCGAGGTTTCAACATTGTTTACTCCTGAGCAAGCCCGGGGATTTACCATCAATGATACCGAATATGTGCTCATCGAATTCCCGCTTACTCACTTGCCCAACAATGCCGGAGATGTTCTCGCGCAGTTTATTGAAGCTGGCTACAAACCGGTTATTGCCCATCCCGAACGAAATCCGACGGTAATCGGGCGACCTGAAGTGTTGAAAAAGGTGCTGCGCAACGACTGTTACGTGCAGGTGACTGCTGGAAGTGTGATCGGCGAATTCGGCAAAGATGTGCAGCAATGTAGTCATCAACTGCTGCGTTCCGGCCTGGTTGATGTGATTGCATCCGATGCCCATTCTTCGCTGTACCGTAAGCCTCTTCTGGCAGACGGGGTAAAGTGCGCTGCGGAGATTATCGGTGCAGAGGCTGCGCAAAGGATGGTCTTTGCCACACCTGCCAAAATTATTTCCGGGTTGGCGTTGTAATAGCCGATCTGCTTGCTGTTCGCTGAACTGCCAAGTCTGCCGGTTGGTCAATCAGCCGGTAATCTCCATCCGGAAGGACCAGATATTCATGATGGTGCAGCAATCGCAGGTTCAACAGTGGCAGGCAATGCAAGCAGAACACAACCATTGTTCACAATGTCACCGCCGATCTGAAACGAACCCACCGTGCCGGTGTTTCTGCCGGTGGTTTCCGTCGGGGGGCTTCTGAGTCATTTCCACTGCGTTCGGTCTTGCTGCCACCGTTGGCCCGCTGGGCAGGGCTCTTTTCTATGATTATCACCAAGCTCAGCTTGACGAGATGAGATCCTTTGGTCGAGATGACCTCGGGGTGTTGCTACGCTCCCTAGAAATACCCCCCTCGCGATGTCATCCCGAACAAATGTGAGGGATCTCAAAATCAGATCCCTGAGCTGAGACCTAATAGTAATGGAACCAGCGATCTACTTTCCATCCAAAATTATCGGCGTAAAAGTCGACACTGTCAGCGGCTGAAATCCAACCACTGACCTCCTTTTTCTTCTCTCCTTCTTGAAGCCTGATGTATATTAGGCTGATTTTCTTCTGTTTTTTTCCTCTGCAATTTTTTTTGTTCTTGGTGTTCAGCAAGCACGTCTCTCGATATGTGGACATGCGAATGAAACGGACCACCTTTCCAGCGCCTGTTGCAAGCGAATTCTGTGTTAAGAAATTTCAAAAAAATTTTTTTCGAGGATTTAGCTCGGATGCATTGCCGCGCAATGCTTTTGCCTTTCTTAAAGGGAAGGAACATCAGTGAGTTAAATATTTTATACTTGTATATTTCAGTCTGGATAACATAAGCTTGAGTTGCCCAGTAAAAAATAATCAAAATTTAACAGATTTTTGCAGTGAGAGTTTCTTGCTGGAAATGGGGGCAAAATCCCTGGAGGGCTGGAGGTCAAGCAGAGTGGAGTTCACCATTATGTGGTGCAATAAAGAACACTTGTTACCTGCAATGTGCTTATGATCGGTTTGATGTATCTGATGTTTTTCATTGCCTATCTGCTGGTCTCACTGGCTGTTGTGGCATCGGTGGTGATCTGGGCCAAGAGGCGCGGCAGGAATTCCATTGTATGGGGAATTGGTGCTGTGTTGATTATGTACAATCTCGTTTTTTGGGATTGGATACCCTCAATAATTCAGCACGAGTACTACTGTCGCACTCAGGCAGGATTTTGGATCTATAAAACCTTGGATCAGTGGAAGGAAGAGAATCCTGGTGTTTATGAAACGTTGGCGCGAAATGACTTCCGCGATAAAAAAAACTACCAAAATGTGATCACAGGGGGCAGGGGGGGAGAGTTGATGAAAGTTTTACTCAATTAAACAAAAGATTTGAGCTTGTTTCTCGCTATTCGCAAGAAAGTGTATGTGGAATATATACTGGAGTTGGAAAAATTCAAAGAACTCTTGTAGATCGTGGAAGTTGTGCTGTTTTAGGAAAATATATTGGCTCTAGTATTACCTCCGGTTCAGGTGAATTACGTTTTTGGAAGGTAAGAAAATGTAAATTCGATATTGAGAATGAAGATAAATTTTGGAATTATTACCGTCAATTTAAAGGGAATAATCGATGGTAGCAAACGATAAGCTATTTTTATTGACTGAATTGGCTGAAGCATCCTATGCAAATTTGCGAGGAGCAATTGATGACCAAGAAAGTTTTCGTGATTTATTAAAGAACGATTTAGGAGGAAACAGCCCTCTCCTTTCGTCCCCCCAAGCAGCCGACCTTGCATCCCATTGGGAAGTAGCTGCTCATCAACCCGATACCCTTAGTGGTTTCTCCGCAACCCTTTTTCGTTCGTTGGACAATGAAGGTTACGTTCTTGCTTGCCGAGGTACAGCAAGCGGTTCTGATTATGCGGCTGATCTTGGAGATATCGTTCGTGATGGTATTGCCTTGTGTCCACGCAATTGAGCTCTGAAAAGGGCTCCAGAGGATCATCCAGAAAGTGGAGCACGATACGCCTGACGAGTATGTCAAAGGTACTTGGGTGCGGATATGGAAACAAAAATGGCGGTATATCGATGCTACGACGGGTGAGACCATTGTCAGTTACAACACTTTAGGAGCGGTAGGAGGATGGTTTGTACGCACTTTTTATAATGAGAGGGAGGCACCTCTCATTTTTCAGGGATACTATGTCCCTCCAAACCGACCGGTGAATGTAGAGATGTTTCAAAAAATAGCCATCAATCGTATCGACCGCCCAAAACAAAACTTCGGTGAATCGAAATGACTTTTATAAATAATACCTATATTAACGCTTTGCTGGCCGACTCATGCTATGTCCATAATCTTTCTGGATTGTCCAGCAACGAATTGATCACCGCACTTACTCCTCGCATGACGCCGGCCTTAGCAAAATTCACAGGTAACAACTTCACCGTGGCGAGCCAACCTCCTGAGTGTGCTTCAGAATTTTCTGCCACGGTCAGTAAGGGGGCTAAAAACGTTGGGTAATGCTGGTGGCTAAGAAGAGGTTGAAAACTTTAGTTGTGTCAGTCCTTCTATTGCTGGGGGCAACTGTTTATGCCTTTGCATTTTTGGGGATTGGGGACTCCGCAACCTGGCAGGAAGAGGTGCTATTGCACGATGGCAGCAAGATAATTGCGAAGCGCTCACTGAATTATGGTGGTAGGCATGAGATAGGACAATCTTCTCCCATTCGAGAACAAAACATCAAGTTCGATCTCCCGGATTCCGGAAAAACCATAAATTGGACCAGTGAATACAGCGAAGACATCGAACGTGCCAACTTTAATCTGCTCGCTGTTCATATTCTTAACAATATACCATATATTGTTGCTGAACCGAATTTATGTCTCTCCTACAACAAATGGGGGCGCCCCAATCCTCCTTACGTAATCTTCAGATATAACGAAAATTCATGGCAACGTATTTCGATCGAAGAATTCCCGGCCGAATTTAAGACGATAAATGTGGCACTCGCACCTAAGACCCACGAAAAAAAGCTTACTGGCCAAGGATTAGTTTCAGCCGAAATGGTGAAACAACTTAACAGTGATTTGAAGCAGCCTTATCTCAAGTCAATTCTCCGGACGCCGTTAGAGCCTGGTGCGATGGGGATAAGTTGTGAGGTCTTGATCGAATATAAATGCAAAGGAGGTCATATTGGATGGGGATCGCCAGGGGGATTTAGCAAAGATTACTTCGATAAATTGTGCAAATAAATTGATACTGGGAAACAATGATAACACAATTTGAAATTGATTGCGCATTAATGTCAGGGGCAGCATATCGCTCAACACGAGACGAAATTAATCGGTTTCCAATCCCTACAGAATCTGGTTGGAGGGAGATATCAGGTTCTCACATCACTCTGTCTTCCGGCTTCGAGGCACTCTCCTTCCAGCGCGGCAATGAAATAGTCATCTCCTTTGCTGGGACGGCAACAGCTGTAGATTGGATTGCTAATACGGCTCTAGGTGCGGGAAATTGCTGTGATCAGCTGCGGGAAGCAGCTCTTTATTATTGCCAAGTGCGGGCCCAAAATTCAAACGCCACCATCACACTCACCGGCCACAGTCTTGGTGGTGGTTTGGCCTCGTTAATCGGTGTGTTCTTCAAAGAAAATGCGATTGCATTTGATCCTGCACCGTTCAGATCCGCTGCTACTAACATGATCGATGGGATGTACAATCATCTCGTCAAGGACGATTTACTGAACTACCTTTGGGGTAATTCAGTGGATGAGCAATGGTTACCGTCTATTGAACGTCTTGAACAATTCGGCACGTCAGAAAATCTCGAGGAGAGAGAAGTCCTTGTTAGCTATCGCTATGTTCAGGGGGAAGTATTAAGTCCCGGTGACGGAACGTTCAATAGGATCGGTACCCCATTGGCTTCACTCACCCACGGCACTCCCGACGCCTCATCTATCGATCTTCATTCCCAGGCTTTGCTGACCGCCTTCCTGGAAAAAGATGCTTTTCGAAAGGTCACTTTCAAACTGCCGGATCTGTTAAAAATGATTTTTGACTATAAACTCTACAATTTCCCTACGGACGAAGGGCATGAAAACTTTCTGGAGCGCCTCGTCCGTTACGAGTCCGGTACAGCTCTACAGGCGAGTGATACGGATATGCTAACCCGCTTCACCCGTGACATGGAAAAGATTGCTCAGGAAGGCAGCTTAACCATGACCAACACCAACCTGACCAAAATGTTGATCGCCTTTGCTATGCAGGCATATTATGAGGACGATCGACTTACTCCTGACCAAGAATTATTCGATAACAAAGGGGTTAGCGGGGGGATCCATTTTGATCGTAGTATTGTCGCTGACTCATTGCAATCGGCGAAAGGGTATTCACTGTATCTCCAGGATTGGCCTTTGAATGTCCCTTGGACTGAATATTCTAAAATTATCAGTTTACTGCCGGAGCTTGAAGATTGGTATCTTCAAACTGGATCTCAATCCATGCAAGCGACTGCTGGATCCAAAAGGTCCTTTATGGTGGGGGGGGCCAGTGGCGATATGCTTTCTGGTGCCAACCAAGCTGATCTTATAGTCGGCGTTGAAGGAAATGATATTTTAGACGGAGGTGGAGGCGGTGACACGCTGATTGGGGGCGAAGGAGTCGACACCTACGTGATCAACACCGGGGGGGGCCACGACACCATTATCGACGACGGCCGCAACATTCTGGTCATCGACGGCAAGATTTTTGCCGGGGTGTTCATCAAGAAATGCGGCTTAAACAGCTACGTCTTCACCAGCGATGACAGTACGTTCCACAAAACCTACACCATGACCTTCAACTCCCCCGGCACTTTGACCATCGATGCCGAGACCAGCCTTACCTTCTGTAACCAAACCAGCGTTGCTGATTTTGCCGACGGCCAATTCGGCCTCACATTATGGGAGAATGAGACTCCAACAAATTTTGATCTTGATCTGATTGGAACTGAGGGCACCAATACCAGTGAGCTTACATATTTCGAAGGGGAATCCGTTGTCTATTCTTACGGGTTTTTTCAAGTTTCAGCCTTCAATCTCGATGGCTCCACAAGCGGTAGTTGGTTGTATTCGGAGAATGACCTTGCCCTTGATACGAGTATTACCCTGACCGGCGGAAGCGGCAACGATCGCCTGGAAGGCCTCCTTGGCGCGGATCACCTGGTTGGTGGAGAGGGCAACGATTGTTTGTGGGGGGTGAGTGGATCCCTGCTGGAACAACCTGCGCAACTGCAGCAGGGGGATTGGCTTGAAGGAGGGGCAGGCATCGATCTCTTGTGTGGCGGTGGCGGTGAAGACATGCTGTACGGAGGCGATGATACAGATATTCTTGCCGGTATGTTGGGAAAAGACCTGCTCATGGGAGAACGCGGGAACGATCTGGTGGTGGGCTGTACGGGCGATGACGTTGTCAGCGGTGGCGCCGGTGACGATCTATTGGTCGGTGACGGGAATCTGACTATCCAGGCTATCTCCCTGAACAGCGATCCCTATTCCTTGAGCTTTGTTTATGCTGACGGGTACCTCACCGGCATGCAATCGGCAGAGATGGAGCTAGATCTCTCATTTGCCGAGGATGGAGCTGACCGGCTTTTTGGTGGGATCGGCAACGACTGTCTCATCGGTGGCTTGGGCGATGACCTGCTCTCCGGTGACGACGACAATGACATCCTCTGGGGCGATAATGATGCCACCTCGAGCAGTGGCGGCGCAGATATCCTGTATGGTGGCCATGGTGATGATATTCTCTACGGGGCAGGTGGCAGCGATCTTCTCGATGGAGGGAATGGTGCCGATACCTTATCCGGCGGCGAGGGGAGCGATCTGCTCTACGGGGATGGAGGTGACGATATCCTCTGGGGGGATAACCCAGAACAGGGTGGAACCGGCAACGATATTTTGTATGGCGGTGCCGGAAATGACCAGTTATTTGGCGGTCTCGGAGACGATCTCTATGTCTTTTCCGCAGGCGACGGCACGGACTGCATCGAGGATGCAAACGGACAAAATATCATCAGATTTGAGAGCATCACCTCTTTCGCCTCGCTGCAGTGGATGCGATGTGCACTCAGCAGTACAGGGACTGCCTGTTACAGCGAGGACGGTCAGGATGTTCTGATCCGGGTCAACAGTGGCGATCAGGTTGTCATTAAAAATGGAATGCTCGGTTCCTTTGCCTTTGAGATAGGTACGGGTGCCAGCCTCAGTTGGGAAAACTTTGCAGCGCAGGTCCCCGAATATCGTCAATACAGCGATGCAGACGAGGCAATTACTACAACTGACGGTGACGATCGGATTTTCGCTGGCGGTGGGAATGACAGCGTCCACGGTTTGACAGGAAACGATGCCTTGAGTGGCGGAAACGGTTTCAACGAGGAATTTGTTTCCCTGTTGCGCCAAATTT
The DNA here is from genome assembly GCF_963665445.1 of uncultured Desulfobulbus sp. Taxonomy (GTDB): domain Bacteria; phylum Desulfobacterota; class Desulfobulbia; order Desulfobulbales; family Desulfobulbaceae; genus Desulfobulbus. Next base: position 743,960 of record NZ_OY762276.1, read on the forward strand.
ATCCCTGGCTTCCAGCAGGGTTTTCCGTTGATTGGTCCTATGAGGAATCATCAACCCCTGCCAATGAAAATGACCTCCTCTACGGTGATGACGGCAACGATATTGTCGAGGGCGGTGCGGGCAATGATCGGCTCTATGGGGGCAATGGGGACGATGCCCTTTGGGGCGGGGTTGACAGTGATACCCTCTACGGGGATGACGGCGACGACCTGCTTTATGGCAATGCTGACAATGATAGGTTCTATGGGGGGGCTGGTGCGGATTATCTTGATGGCGGGACCGGGATTGATTTCGTTGGCTACATCGACTCCAGCGAAGGTGTGACTGTCGATTTAGAAACAGGTTCGGGGCTTGGAGGAGATGCCGAGGGCGATGTCCTCGTGAGCATTGAATACCTGCTGGGCTCGAGTCATGCTGATATTCTTTGCGGTGATGGCAACGATAACCATATCAATGGCGGTGGGGGGCAAGACACGCTCTTTGGCGGAGACGGCGATGACGTGCTTGGGTACTTCATTTTGGAGAGCTACGACGACTCCGATTACAACTGGACTTCCGATCATCCCCTTGCCCTTGACGAGGCCTGCCGGATGGATGGAGGCAATGGCAACGATACCCTCTTTGGAGGTCACTATTCTGATATCCTCTTCGGCGGGAATGATAACGATCTGCTTTCCGGAGGGATGGGGCACGACATCCTGCGAGGAGGCGAGGGCGACGACGTGTTGGTGAGTGGCACTACCTATGAAACACCGGATACCTCCTACTGCAATATCTTGGAAGGCGGGGCGGGGGACGACATCTATCAGCCTGATTGTATTTGGGGAGGGGTGAATGTCATCGATGACGAGGAAGGCTCCAATGTCGTGCAGTTGATCGACATAAAAAGAGCCCCGGATCTGGCCTCTTTTAATGTCGGTTTTACCACGGTCGATATGGATCAACTTTCCTCAATCATGACCATCGACTGGAGGGACTCGCTTGAAGCCGAAGACCAACTGAGGCAATACAGCCTGGAGTTCAGTCAATCCCAGACCTGGTGCCCCCCTGCAATGTATCAGGATCTTTATATCGCCTACAATGGTGGCCTAGGTGGCGTGGCTACGGTTATTCGCGGCGGGCGGAATCCTGAACTCGATTTCACCTACGAATTTGCCAATGGTGAGGTGTATTCCCACGCCGAATTGCTTGAACAGGTGATGGCCCGCTACCAAAGCCCCTATTACGGCGATGATGACGATCACATTGTGGGGGAGAATTGGGGCAACTTGTTTTGGGCAGGTGGGGGCGATGATACCATCAGCGGTGGTGCTGGAGATGACACCTTCTATGGCCAAGGGGGCAGTGATTTTTTGTATGGAAATGCGGGAGATGATGTCCTTGAGGGAGGTTTGGGAAACGATTGCCTTCAGGGCGGCTCCGGCAAAGATACATACCTCTTCAATCAAGGCGATGGTCAGGATGTTCTTGTCGATTTTGACTTGGCGAGCAGTTTTGACACCCTTCTCTTCGGTGAGGGCATTTGTGCAGCGGCAATCCTTGCGGTGAAAATGCAAGGTGAACAAAACGACCTCATTTTGTTCTTTCAGAACAGCACTGACCAGATCAGGATCGCTGGATATTTCGACATGGAATATGAAGGGGAGGTTGACGCGCCCTATAACGGTCAGGTGGAACGATTTACATTTGCCGACGGAACTGTCTGGAATGCCTCCGATATCGACGACCATGTCGTTGAAAACCATGCGCCGGAAATAACCGGCTCTTTTCCCGAGTTGCAATCCCGGGTGGGCGAGTTCTTTTCGTTCGTAATTCCGGGCGATGTCATCATTGATCCGGATTCCTGGGATACCCTCTCCTATGAAATCGGTCTGCCTGAAGGGAATGCATTGCCGACCTGGCTCCATTTTGATCCTGCCAGCCGCACCCTCTCCGGCACTCCCGATGAACAAAACCTGGGCCATCTCGAACTGGTGGTCAGTGTTCAAGACCGTTGCGGCGTTTTTGCGCAGCAGGAGTTGGTGCTGGATATTCTTCCCCTGAACAGAGCACCAGAGAGTGTAATCCCTCTACCTGACATGCAGTCAACCTGGGGGCAGCTCTGCAACTCCACGATAGCCTCTGGATCCTTTGTCGATCCTGATGGTGATGTCCTGGCCTACAGTGCAACCCTGGCCGATGGAACCCCGTTGCCGGCATGGCTTATATTCAATCCACTTGCACAAACATTTACCGGCGTCCCCTTTTCTCTTGAAACCATCAATGTGAGGGTGAGTGCCACAGATGGGGATGGTGCCACTGCAAGTGATGTTTTTGAACTGCGTGTGGTCAACCAGCCTACGTTGAGCGGAGACTCCGGCTCCGATACCCTACGGGGCAGTTGCGGCAACGATGTCATTTGGGGCTTGGCAGGAAACGATATCCTTCGGGGTGGGGCTGGGGCTGATCTGCTCGATGGCGGCGATGGCATCGATACGGCCGATTATCGTGATTCGGATGCTGCTGTTCTCGTTGATTTGTCAACCGGCGCAGCAGAGGGAGGAACGGCGGAAGGCGATATGCTCTTTGCCATCGAAAATATTTTTGGATCACCTGCTGCAGATAGCCTTACCGGTTCATCCGTGAGAAATGTGCTCGTGGGGTATGGCGGCAATGACCTGCTTTTCGGGTTGGCAGGCAATGACGTGCTGCGCGGTGAGGATGGTGCCGATTCACTCTTTGGCGGGGCAGGCAATGATGTACTGCGCGGCGGAATGGGGGCAGACAAACTGGATGGCGGCGATGGAACCGATACTGCCGACTATCGTGATTCGGTCGATGGGGTGACGGTCAATCTTGCAACCGGGAAAGCGTACCGAGGTACCGCGGCCGGAGACACGCTGCTTTCCATTGAAAAGATCCTCGGATCAGATGCCCATGACAGTCTCATCGGTTCCACAGGCAGAGATGTCCTTATCGGTAACGGAGGAAACGATCTCCTCTTTGGGGCGGCCGGAAACGACCTGCTGCAAGGGGGCGATGGGACTGATGTTCTCCTGGGCGGACCTGGTGATGATGTTCTTCGAGGTGGTGCAGGTTTCGACCTGCTGATAGGTGGAGCAGGCACCGACACCGCTGACTACCGCGATGCTGGCCGCGGGGTTACGGTCAACCTGCTCATTGGATTTGCAACCGATGACAAGACAAATGACGATATCCTCCTTGCCATCGAGAAAGTGCACGGTTCGAACAATTCCGACAGCCTGATCGGATCGTTCAAGAACGATATTCTTTGTGGCAACGACGGTGACGACACCCTTGCCGGTGGCTTAGGGAGCGACATTCTTGCTGGAGGCGAAGGTCGGGATGTTTTCCTTTTTAATAGCAGCATCCATCGCAGAGAAAATGTTGATATCCTGCGGGATATGGTCTCAGGCGAGGATCGTATCTGGTTGGACCGGGATACCTTTGTCTCACTCACTGCCGAGGGCCCACTCTCTCCGTCGTTCTTTGCAGCCAATGCAACCGGTTGTGCCTTGGATGCCGACGATTATATCCTCTACAACACCGCATCAGGCGCCCTTTTCTACGATAGCGATGGGGTCGGTCCTGATGGCGCGGTCAAATTTGCCACATTAACGGGTAAACCCGATATCAGTGCAAACGATTTCCTCGTCGTCGCGTAGTTTTTCACAGAAATGCCACTTGCATGTTGAGGGCGCTTTCGCAGTGCTTTAAGGAGAATTTTTTGAGGCAGCATGGGAGATCCGTACTTCAAGGAGGATGGGGCAATCACTGCAATGTCGGGACCGAAAGGTGAGGAATCCACCAGTCATCAGATTGAGTTGCTCCTCTGCTGCCGCCATCTGATACAACAATTTGGTCATGAGGCTAGCGAACGGTTCTCCTCAATTTCAGCCGATTCCGGCTCCAATGGCAGGAAAATCACCCTGGAAAGAATCATCCAAACCGCCCGTGGATTGGGTTTGCAGACGGTTATTCATCGCCCTGAGTTCGAGCAACTCTTCGCATGTCTGCCGGCGGTTGCCGAATTCCGAAATGGCCGATATGTGCTTGTTTCAGAGTGGACGCATGACTCAGAAACCGCGCTTACCCTTCTGTTCCCCCAATCTCCCGACAATACAAATCTTGAGAAAATCTCCCTGCAAAAGTTCCAGGAGATCTGGGCAGGGGGCATTCTCTATTTTCGACGAGTCAATACGGCGCTGCTTTGCTTTTCGATTGTGGCGCGTGAACATCAGATCGAGGTCTCCCCCGAGCGTCTGGCCCACGAATACGCTCAGCCCCAGGAAATGGTGGGCCACAGCACGATGCTGCGCATGGCCAAGGACAATGGGTTGCGGGCACACCTGTTCCATTTGGATTGGGAGGGACTGTTGAAACTCAACAAGGCCTTTCCTGTCATTGCTCGTTTGCACAGTGGACAATACGTGGTTTTGGCCGGAGTAACGCGAAGTCCTGAGGAAGGGGAGGCTCGCTTAGTCTGTTTCGATCCATTGTTGGGATCAGGCAAGGGAATGCAACACTTGTCCCCAAAACAATACGAAACCATATCGACCGGGGACGTGTTCGTCTTTAAGCGGGTTTTTGAGCTGAGCGATGAAAATCAACCCTTTGGCTTGCGATGGTGGGGCCAGCGATCTACTTTCCATCCAAAATCATCGGCGTAAAAGTCGACACAATCAGCGGTTGAAACCCAACCACTGACCTCTTTTTTCTTCCTTTTCTTTTTTCCTCCTTAAAACCTGATGTATATCAGGTGGATTTTCTTCTATTTTTTCCTTTGTAGTTTCTTTGTATTCTTGCTGTTCGGCAAGCACGTCTCTCAACACATGGAGGTGCAAATGAAACGGGCCACCTTTCGCTGCGCCTGTTGCAGGCGGATTCTGCCAAGAAACTCCAAAGTGAAAAATCAACGATACTGCGGTGATAAAGCGTGTCAGCGGGCGAGAAAACGCAAGTGGCAACGAGAAAAGCTGGAAGCGGATCCCGATCACCGGGCCAACAAACGAGAGAGTCAACGGGCCTGGCAAAATAAAAATCCTACTTATTGGCAGGAGTATCGCCGGAGAAATCCCGATTCCGGTGAACGTAACCGTCGGCTGCAGCGGTTACGAGACAGGACGAAACGTCAGGGAGCCGGGAACGATCTTGCAAAGAAGGACACGTCAACGCGGCTTTTCAACGATACATCAATAATTTATTACATTTCATCCAACATGGGGAATCTTGCAAAGATGGACGCGTTGCCCGTAAAAATCATCCCTATTACAGCAGGATAGCCACATCTTGCAAAGAAGGACTCGATGGCCTCAGGTCTTTCGATGCGCTACCGTGCTCAAGAAAGGAGGTCTTTATGAGAAACGCACTGCTTCCCCAACGAGTACGAACGATCAACGGCAGCTTCGCTTATATCGAACACCGGTTCCTGCGCCACGGCTTCTGGGCCAGTCTCGCTCATCATGAACTGCTCCTCTATTTCTTCCTGGTCATGGTCGCCGATAGACAGGGGCTGTCGTTTTATGCCTACGACAAGATTTGCTCTCTGCTTGCCATCAGCCTGGATGAGTACATCCTGGCCCGCGACAGTCTTATCAGCAAAGACCTGCTGGCCTTTGACGGCACTTTTTTCCAGGTCCTGTCCCTGCCTGGGGAAGCAGTCCGTAACACCAAGTTGCTCCGGGCGCCTGAAGATATGCAGCGAAAAGATCCGGCAACCATTGACCGGCTTATCCGGCACAGTATGGAGATGGGCAGATGATCGGCAGGCGAACGGTTCTGGAAATTGTGGAGCTCAAGGAACAGGGATTTTCTATCCGCAGTATTGCCAGGCAGTTACAGTTGAATCGCGAGACCGTGGCAAAATACCTCGCCGACGATACGCCGAAGCGGACCAAGGTTAAAAAAGCGTCCAAGCTGGATCCCTACAGAGAGATGATTGCCGAGATGGTTGCACGCTGTCCGGACATAAAGGCGCCGGTGGTGCTGCAGAGAATCAGTAGTAAGGGGTTCAACGGTGAAATCACTATAGTGCGGGACCTGCTCAGACGATTGCGTGGTCAGCGATCTCAGCGCCAACCTTTTATCCGTTTTGAGTCGGAACCGGGCGAGCAAATCCAGATCGATTGGGGCCACTTTTCCGGCCTTTCCTATGGTGAGAGCAGCAGGAAACTCTATGCGCTTGCCGTGCTGGAAGGCTACAGCCGCATGCTCTACGTTTATTTTACCCACAGTCAGCAACAGGAGTCGCTGCATCAGGGATTGCTGGAAGCATTCAGGTATTTCGGCGGGACGCCGAAAGAAATCGTGGTCGACAACATGCTCACCGCAGTGACGGAGCGGGTGGGTTCGATCATCCGTTTCAATGACGCCTTTCTCGAATTTATCGGCAATTTCGGCATCCGGCCCCATGCCTGTAGCATCCGGGCGCCCCATGAAAAAGGCAAGGTGGAGAATGCCATCAAATACATCCGTACCAACTTCTGGCCCCTGCGGGAGATAACCAGCCTCGACCAGGCCCAGGAGCAGGTGCGGCACTGGCTGGACACCGTGGCCAACGTCAGAAAGCACGCCACCACCGGCCAGCGCCCCATAGACCGGCTGCAGGGGTTGCAACCGCTGCCCGACCCACTACCGGACTGCCGGCAGGTCTGTGCGCTTCAGGTCCACAAGGACTTTGGAGTACGTTTCGATGCCAACGTCTATTCCGTACCGCCATGGGCCGTTGGTAAACAGGTTGTTCTCAAGGCTGACAACCAACGAGTCTCCATCTACCTCAAAGACAAAATGATCGCCTGCCATTGCCGGTGCTGGCAGCGGAGACAGCGCCTGGAGCTACCAGGCCACCGGGAACAGGTACAGAAAATCAAGAAGAGAACGCTTCGCGATCGACAGGTGATGATTTTCCTCTCTCTGGGAGAAATCGCGCTGCGGTATCTCAACCAGCTGACCGATCTTCGGCTCCCGATCAAAAAGAATATCGTCGCCCTATTGCTGCTGGGGGATGAATACGGCGAGTCCGCGCTGCGCTATGGACTGGAAAAATCATTGGAGAAAAAGGCTATCGGCGCCGACTATGTCCGCAACATCCTCTACCAGGAGATGACACCGGTCAATGATCACCCGCCGGTACGGCTTGACCAGGAGAACCTCAATGACATCAGGCTCACAACTCCGTCTTTGGCCGAGTACGACGCCATTGCCCTTAAAAGGAGATCCGGCAATGGTTAAAGAGATCCAGGGGAAGTTCAAGGCATTGCGCCTTAAACACTGCGCGGAAAACATAGAATCCATCCTGGAGCAGGGGAAACAGAAAAACCTCTCTGCCCTGCAGGCGATGCATCGCCTGCTCGACCTGGAGCTCGAGCAGCGTCGTCGGGCAAGAATTATGCTGTGCTTCAAACAGTCGAAACTGCCGGAGCAGCCGACCATCGATCAGTTTGATTTCAACTTTCATTCATCACGCAGTCAGCACAAAACAACCATTCTTGGGCTGCTGGATCTTGAATTTATCCGCCGTAAAATGGACGTCATCCTCATCGGCAATCCTGGCGTGGGGAAAAGTCTCCTGGCAAAGACCATTGCCTATGGAGCCACCCAGGACGGCATCAAAACGCTTTTCACTTCGGCAATGGATATGATCAACCAGTTGGTCGCCGCTCAGGACAATCGAACCCTTTTAAGCAAACTCAAAACATACCAAAGTCCGGATCTGCTTGTGATAGATGAGATCGGGTATCTACCGCTTGGCCAACAGGGCTCAAACTTATTTTTCCAAGTTATCAGTGCTCGGCATAAACAGAAGTCGACCATCATAACGACCAATTTGCCCTTTGCACAATGGGGAAACATCTTTGATAACACCACTGTTGCCACGGCGATTGCCGACCGACTCGTCTACAACTCGGAGATCCTTGTCATGGAGGGAAAAAGCTATCGAAAAAGGGCATAATCGGCAAAAACACAATCAGACAAGACAATCGAGGAGGTGCGTTTTCGCATTATTCCGAGACGCAGTGGTCCGCCTTACCCTCAAAGTGGCTGGTTTTTATCCGTTGATTTTGGCTGGTTTTCAAACCGCTGATTACATGCGATGGTTTATCCCCGAGGTTTTACGCCAGAAATGGACCTTTTTCGATGTTGGCCTCGCGGTGTTGTTCATCAACCTCATAGGGCTGGTCACGCCCATTTTCTTTCAGATCGTCATCGATAAGGTTTTGGTCAATCAGGCGTCGACCACCCTACATACCTTGGGGATCGGCATGGTCGTTGCCTTGGCGATCAATGGGTTTTTGGATTTTCTCCGCGATTACCTCCTTCTGCATGCCGGCAACAAGATCGACCTGCGTGTTGCCGGAAGGACTTTTCGCCACATGCTGCAGTTGCCTCTGGATTTTTTTGAGCACATTGCTGCCGGTATCCTCACCCAACATATGCAGCAAACTGCCAAGATTCGTCATTTTCTCACCGGGGATCTCTTCCTCTCGGTACTGGAGGCAGGCGCGCTCTTTGTCTTTCTTCCTTTTCTCTTTTTTTACAGCCAACTCCTCACAGGAGTCGTCGTCCTGTTCACCCTGTTGATCGCCTCCATCATTGGCGTGTTGATCGTCCCGTTTAGGCGGCGGCTGAACGATCTCTATGCGGCGGAAGGGAAACGTCAGGCCATGCTGGTGGAAACCATCCAAGGCGTGGCCACGGTCAAGGCCATGGCCCTCGAACCCTTGCTGCGCAGGCAGTGGGAAAATGCTGTGGCTGGTGCCGTCAGCATGCAGTTTCTCGTCGGCAAAATCTCGATCACGGCAAGGTCACTGACCCGTTTCCTTGAACGGATGATGACGGTCACCCTGGTTTGGCTGGGGGCGGGCCTTGTCTTTGAGGGGAGCATAAGCGTAGGCGCGTTGATTGCTTTTCAAATGTTGGCGGGCCGGGTTTCTTCCCCCTTAGTGCGTTTGGTGGGGTTAATCCACCAGTTCCAGGAAACGGCCCTGTCGGTCGAAAAACTCGGTCTGGTGATGAACGCCAAGGGGGAGTGGGGAGCAAAACGTCACGGCCTCCGGCCATCCCTTGGGGGAGACATTGTTTTGGAGAAGGTCAGTTTTCGTTACCGTGCGGATCTGCCCCGCGTACTTCGGGATATTTCATTGACCATTCGCGCCGGGACCACCATTGGCATTGTCGGGCCCAGTGGTTCGGGAAAAACCACGCTGACGCGGATGCTGCAGAAGGTATATTTCCCGACGAGCGGGACGATATGGATCAATAACTGTTACCTCAATGAGATTGATACCGTCCATCTTCGGCGCAGTATCGGGGTGGTGTTGCAGGAGAATTTTTTGTTCCATGCCACCATCGCGGAAAACATTCGTGCAGGACAAACATCCGCTTCACGTGAGCAGATTGTTCGGGCGGCTCTTTTGGCCGGGGCTGATGAATTTATTGTTGCCCTGCCACAGGGGTACGACACCCAGCTTGAGGAGGGCGGCAAGAATCTTTCCGGAGGACAGCGGCAACGGCTGGCCATTGCCCGTGCCCTGTTGACCTCACCGGAGATTCTCATCCTTGACGAGGCCACCAGTTCCCTGGATCCAGAGAGCGAACGAATCATTCGCAATAATTTACAGGAGATCGCGCGCAATCGCACGGTGCTCCTCGTCTCCCATCGTCTTTCCATGCTGAAAAATGCAGAGACCATCCTTGTGCTTGAACAGGGAAGAGTGGTCGGTTGGGGGCCGCATCAACAACTGCTTCATCAGTGTGCCACCTATAACAGGCTCTGGCAGCAACAAACCGAATGTGCATGAAGCTCTCGAGGCAGGTAGACGAAATCCTGGAGTATCAGCCCGATGCCGTTGCCATTGAGGGACGGCCGGTGCCGGGGAAAATTCGTTGGGTCCTTTGGGTAAGTATTGGATTTTTGATCTCTGTTTTTACCGGTGCAGCTGTGCTCAGGGTGGACCGGATTGTTGTCGCGCGTGGGCAGCTCATCACCAATAATCCGACCATGGTTGTGCAATCGCTCAATACCGCGCTCATTCACACTATCCGGGTGCAGGTGGGCGATGTGGTTGAGCAGGGTCAGGAACTGGCCACCTTGGATGCGACCTTTTCTGGAGCTGATCTGGGGCAATTGGAGCAAAGGCAACAGAGGCTTGCTGTTCAGATCAGACGCATACAGGCGGAACGTGAAGAACAGCCATTCAAAGTCCTTCCCGATGATGGAGATGAGGGCAAATTTCAGCAACAACTCATGCGGCAACGGCAGTTGGTCAAGGAAAAGTATAGACGGGCAGCTGGTGACCGGAGGGCAATGTTGCAGGGCAAGCTCCAATTAAACGGCGTTCAGTTGCACGGGCATGAACAACAGTTCAGGGTGCTGAGGGACAAAGAGGGAACCGTGGCTCAACATCCGCAACAGGATCGGGAATATCGACTTCGTTTGCTGGAGATACAGCAGAGTAAAAGCTCGACCGCCAGTGCCATGGACAGCCTCAAGGCGGAAGCGCGTGTTATCCGCAACGAACTGCGGCAGGTTGAATCGGACTGGCAACGGTTTGTCGAGGAACGGAAGGCGGAGTTGATGGAAGAGGAAACCCGGTTACGGGCTGATCTGGAAAATGTCCGTTATGAGCTGCGTAAGGCGGCAAGGGCACATGAACTCATCTCGTTACGGGCACCGGAAAAGGGAATTGTGTTGAAAATGGCCGAGCGGTCGATTGGCTCTGTTTTGCAGCAGGGGGAGCCTTTCATCATCCTCAGCCCTTATGACAGTGTGCTTGAGGCCGAGGTCAGGGTGGCGTCAAAGGATATTGGCCGCATTCGCACAGGGGATATGGTGCGCCTTAAATGTGATGCCTTCCCGTTTCAGCGGCATGATACCTTGCCCGGCAAGGTTCGAGTTGTCAGTGAAAATGTGATTGCGAACAACGAGATGAAGGCTTTTATAAGCGGAAAAAAGGAGATGGGGGAGGCCAATTCCTCGTATCGGGTACGGATTCATCTCCTCTCCACAAAACTGCGAAATGTCCCAAAGGAGTTTCGGCTCATGCCGGGGATGAATGTTCAGGCAGAAATCAAGATCGGTACGCGCACGGTTTTATCCTACTTTCTGTATCCCGTTATTCGCGTTTGGGAGGAAAGCCTGCGCGAACCCTGAGCAAAGATATGCCTGCCCATGGTTTCACCTTTGCCGGTGGTGAACATCGGTTTACCGGTGAACAATCATTTTGGAAGTCCAAAAGGAATCAACATTGACCATTCTGCATGCTCTTTTTCGATTGTTCTTGTTGTGGCCTCTTCTCCTGGCTTTACCCGGATGCGGCGCCTTGACCGGTATTCCGGGGCATGGTGGAGGCAAACGTTTCGCCGTTGAACAGGAACTCGTAGCAGCGGCTACGCGGGCGGCTCTTCTGCAGATCGATCTTGCCAGAATTCAAGGCAGAAAGGTCAACCTCTGTGTCAATGCCATCGGCGATGTCGGCTCCGGCAATCTGGCCGGTGGTCGATTCTCGATAGTTTCTCAACTGCGCGGTGACTACCTGCAAACAGCTCCAATCACTGAGACATCGGTTTATCCACGGTACAAGGCAACGACTGATACGATTGCATCATCCGGATCAACCACGACGACACAGGCTGTGGAGACCCTGTTGAATGCACCCAGTTCGAAACGAACGCAACAGCAAGGAACTGCCGCTGTCGTGCAAGCCGGAGCCGAGTATGCGGGTATGGGAGCCTACCACAACTCCGAGGAGATTACCTCAAACGACCTGCAGTATCTTTTTGCCTTGCTGCAGACCTATTGCTTTCTCAAAGGGGTGTCTGTCGCTCCACCCTCCGAGGCTGAACTTGATGTCTATATCACGGTCGATGTCTTTGGCACTGTATACACAAGGGTGGACTGGCTGCTCGCGAACAATGAAGTGTTGCGTGCCAAAACATCGCTTGAGGTGTTGGCCGTTGATCATTGGACAGGGGAGTTGGTGATGCCTCCTCAGGCAGTGACTGCGGAGGCAGAATACAACGAACAGTATGTTTTGTGGGCGGGGCCGGTGAAGATCAAGAAAACCCTTCGTCAGGCAGAGCCCTTGTTATGCGACTTTACCCATCTCCAGGAAAAAAACACAGAACTGGTGCCTGTGATAAGAAATGAAAAGGCCCTTGCTCCATTTCAATAATGTCGTTTACGTAAAAAGCCACGAAAATGACGTTTCTTGCCTTCTAACTTATTGATTTGACTAACCGTGATTTCTCGGCTTTTGACTTTTTACGAGGCTGTCCATAATTGATGCCCACGGTCAGCTTGACGAGATGAGATCTCTCCCTTTGGTCGAGATGACATCCAGGTGGTGTGCCACACCTCGGAACGACCCGCGAGATCGATGTCATCCCGAACGGATGTGAGGGATCTCTCCATTACAATTCGGATAGAGATTTTTTTCATCGGACGAAATGAAAGGGGGCTGGGATATGCGTTCAATGTTTGCAATTCTGCATTCGGGATACCCCGCACCCCGATGCACTGTCATCTCAAACGCACGTGAGAGATCTCTCCCTTTGGCCGAGATGACATCCAGGTGGTGTGTCACACCTCGGAACGACCCGCGAGATCGATGTCATCCCGAACGGATGTGAGGGATCTCTCCATTACAATTCGGATAGAGATTTCTTTCATCGGACGAAATGAAAGGGGCGGGGATATGTGTTCAATGTTTGCAATTTTGCATTCGGGATACCCCGCACCCCGATGCACTGTCATCTCAAACGCACGTGAGAGATCTCTCCCTTTGGTCGAGATGACATCCAGGTGGTGTGTCACACCTCGGAACGACCCGCGAGATCGATGTCATCCCGAACGGATGTGAGGGATCTCAAAACCAGGTCCTTGAGCTGAGGTTGAATGGGAATCAGTTTTTCACTCCTTATGCCGTTCGTGGGCATTGCAGGCGCGGTTGTATTGACTGAGGGTGCGTTGTACTTGGCCAAAGAGGCTGGTTTTGGGGTAGAGTCCTCGGGCGTTGGCCTGGCCTGCGGGGAGGCCGGTGAGGAGTTCCAGGCTCTCCGTGGCCAGCTCAGAGGCGTAAATGCGGAACTGCCCCTGCTGTACCGCCTCGAGGATTTCATGGCTCAGCATGAGATTGCGGCGATTGCGTGCGGGAATGATCACGCCCTGGTGACCGGTGAGGCCGTATTCCCGGCATACGCGGAAATATCCCTCGATTTTTTCGTTGATGCCGCCCACGGGCAGGACCTCGCCGTGCTGGTTGAGTGCCCCGGTGACGGCAATGCCCTGGTTGATAGGCACCCCGGCGAGCGCCGAAATCAGGGCAAAGAGCTCCGCGCATGAGGCGGAATCGCCCTCGATGCCGTGGTACTCCTGCTCAAAGACGATCGATGCATTGAAGGTCAGCGGTGCGTTGCGGGTGAAGAGGGCTGCCAGGTAATTTTCAAGGATAAAGACGCCCTTGTCATGAATTGGGCCGGACATCTCCACCTCGCGCTCGATGTTGGTCAAGCCGTCTTCACCGGCATGGGTGCGGGCGGTCACCCCGGTGGGGAAGCCGAAACTGTGGTCGCCAAGATCAATCACGCTGAGCCCGTTGACCTGGCCGATCCGTTCCCCTGCAAGCTCTATGAGCACTTCACCGTCAACGATGGATTCGCGCAGGCGCCGTTCCGGATAGTCGTGGCGAAGGCTGCGGGCGGAGGTCGCCTGGTCGACATCCGTCACTGAAACGAGATCGCCTCCACGATTCCGGCAAAAAGCCGCGCTTTCCACAATCCAGGCATCGAGATGGCCGAAGATGGCGCTCTGCCGCTTTTGGTCTTCGGTTTCCCTGTGGCTCTGTTCAAGCAAGCGGGCCACCGCCCGGGCCGAGAAAGGGGGCAGGTTCCGCTTGGCGCAGGTTTTGGCGACAAAGACGGCAGAGGCGCGGCGCAGGGCATCGTTGGTCACGAATTCCTCGACAAAATCCACCTTGACCCGAAAACGGCGGGCAAATTCGGGATCGTTTTCCTGCAACTCGTAATACAGTTCGCGCGAGCCGATGAGCACGATTTTGACCTCGATGTCGATCGGTTCCGGGGTCAGCGAGACCGCGGCAATAGGGGCATAGGCCGTGCCCGGCTCCTCGATCTGCATCTGGCCGCTGCGCAAGAAGCGGCGCAGTTTCTCCCAGACCAGAGGATCGGCAAGGAGATCGCGCAGGTGCAGCAGGAGAAAACCGCCGTGGGCCTTGAGCAGGCTACCGGCGCGAATCCGGGAGAAATCGGTCACCAATACTTCGTTTTCACTGTGATACTCGATGGAACCAAAGAGCGAGCGATAGAGCGGATTGCCTTCGACGATAACCGGTCCACCCGTCAGGCCTGCGTTATCCACCACCAGGTTGATGCGGTAACGGGCCAGGACCCGGTTCAGGGCCTCTTTACGCAGAATTTCCTCTTCGCCTTCCTGGCTCGGGAACAGCTCCAGGTTTTCAAGCAGATCATGGCTCAACTGACTGAGGTAGTGGGCCAGTTGAGGGCAATCCTGCTCCTGTTGGCCCACTGCCTGGAGGACAGCCGCTGTCTCCCGATCGATCAGCGGACAAACAACGTTGCGGCGCAGCTCGGCGAGATCTTCCTCCATTTGCCGTTCGAGCGGGCGGGTGCGCTCGAAATAGCGGTTGATCTCAGCCAGCAACTCCTCTTCCGATCGGTTGATGGCCTCCCGCTCCTCCTTGCTCATCGCCAGCAGCTGGTCTTCCGACATGGCTTTGCCTTCGGCGTTGCGCAGGGTGAACATCATCTGACTCGATTCCTGGCGCATGGAAAAGTTGCGCGCTTCCGCAAAGGCGTCTAGCTCGGCAAAGGCCAGGACTTCCTTCTCCTTAAAGGCCTTTTCGATCCGCTCGCTCTCCATCTTGAAATCCGGCCCAATCAACTGCTGGGGTATCTCCGTGGTCAGGAGCTTGGTCATCCTCGCCATGGCCTGACGCATGGCCTTCCCTTTGCCCGGAGGCAGATGCAGGGCACAGGGCCGTTCCGGCGCCTCGAAATTGTGGAGGTAGCAGAGATCTGGGGGGACAGGGCGCTGGGCGGCAACCTCGATCATCGCCTGTTTGAGCAGCGAGGAACGGCCGCTGCCGACTTCACCGAGCACGAACAGATTGTAATCGGCCTGCTGCATGGTGAGGCCGAAACGGGCCGCCTGTTCCGCGCGTTCCTGACCGATCCAGGGCAAAGGTTCGTTGACCAGTTCGGAGGTGTCGTGAAAGGTGAGGCTTTGCGGATCAATGGTGAGACGAAGGTCGTCGGCGGAAAGTTGGCTGATGGACATGTGAGATATCTATAAAGACCGGAAGGGTGAGAGCGTCGAAGAAAGGGGTTGCCGAAATCTATTGGCTAGGTACAGGAGCAGGGCGGGGAAGTCAATGGCGATGATGTCGAAAAGGGCATATTCCGGATAGCCGCCTGGCTGCAGGCAGAGGACGTGATGGTTTGCTGCGCATGGGAGGACGCCGGAGCATCCTGGAGAGCCAGTTTGGAGCGGAGGTCAGAGTCGGTAATAATGGTGTCCCTTGCCTCTGTCATTTCGACCAAAGGGAGAAATCTCTTTCCCCGCCCCAATGGGGAGATATCTCACCTGCAATCGAATGATACGAGGGACATTCGGTCGCTGTCTTCAGCAATAAAGGATCTGGTTGATCGCCTGCACCGAAAGGACGGTGTTGCAGAGCCCCAGGATATTCACTCCGCAGTACTTCTGGGGAATGGAGAGGAGGTCGTCGATCGGAGTCTGTTGCACGGAGGCCAGCAGGGCCCGGTTGACTCCGGCGTGGGCCACGATGAGGGTCGGTCCGGTGCATTCGCGGGCAATGCGCTGCAGGGCGGGCAGGGCCCTGGCGGCTACATCGATAAAGCTTTCTCCTTGGTCGGGACGGAAGGTGCCCATGTTGTTGCCGCGCGTTTCGTATGCCCCAGGAAATCGTGCCCGCACTTCCTCGGCCGTCAATCCCTCCCAACTGCCCAGGTTGATTTCTTCAAAGGCCTGAATGGGGTGAATTGCGGAGAGGGGACGTCGGCTGACCAGGCAAGCCGTCTCCATGGCGCGTTGCAGCGGTGAGGCGAAAACCTGTTGAAAGGGAATGTCGGCGAAAGCCAGGCCAAGTTGTTTGGCCTGGTTGATGCCATTTGCATTGAGGGGCAGATCGGTCCGGCCGAGGAAGCGGCGGGGAGAGGAGGTGTCGACCTCCCCGTGACGAAGCAGATAAATCAATGGCTGCATGCCACAGAGGTCATCTCCATGATCAGTTCCAGCGGCTGACCCACTTCGGCCTCGACCGCAGCCGCCAGATTCTGTGCCAGGCGGTACCGGCCGAGAATGGCCTGGACGGCTTCCGGATCGTGCTTGTAGAGCGCCAGTTTTTCCTCAAAACGCTCGTTGACGCCGATCATGCGGCTGCCGCGAACCAGTTTATCCGCCAGATGCACCAGTTCCCGTTCGCCCACTCCCATCTCCGGCGTCCAGTCCATGTCCTTGTGCGCTCCGACGATTTCGGCCGCTCTGTCAAAGCCGAGTTCGCGCAACCAGGCGGCTCCTGTTTCCTCGTGGTGGGGGTGGCCCTTGGCGATATCATGCAATAAACCGCAGACCCGGCAGGTATAGGGACTCAGTTCCCTGCCGCTGTGGCGAATGACCGTCTGGCAGAGGATACCGGCCACATCACCGACCATGCGGCCATGGGCCAGCCCTTTTTCCGGCATGGAATAAATATGGTCGAGAATGGCCTTTGCCTCGGCCATGGTGGGGACGCCCCGTCGGCCGAAACGGATGCAGCCGGTAAAGTAGTCATCCGGGGTATCCATATCGAAATGAATGTTGGCATCAGCCACCTGTACCTCCCGAACCTGCTCAGGGGCCTGGGCCTCAACTTGGGCGAGCAGGGTACGCAGGCCGCCTTCAGGCTCCTCGGTGTGGGCAATCAGCTCGATGAGTTCAGCGGAGAACAGGGGCGGATGCCCGCGTTGGTCGTCGAAGACCGGATAGAAGATCCGCGCTGGGGATTGGGCCTGGGCCTGGAGCAACAGCTTGACCGTGCCGCGCCGCACCAGACAGATATCGACCGGAAGCAGGAAAAAACCGCTGCTGCCTGCATTGATCCCCCGGACACCAGCCCGGATGGAGCTGTACATACCGTCGGCATAGTCAGGATTATGCGCCACACGCGCTCGAGCCTCGTTTGCGGCGGCAGTGACTTCAGCAGCACGGTGGCCGGTGACGACGACAATATCCTCGATCCCGCAGGAGCGAAACAGGTTGATGCTCTGTTCAAGGACCGTAGCTTTCCCCATGGGGAGCAAGGCCTTGAGTTCACCCATGCGGGAGGAGAAGCCCCCGGCGAGAAGAATGGCACTGGGTTTTGGTGACATGATAAAAAGCCTAGGCTGCTTTGCGTTCAAATTTTCTGATTATTTGATTCACTTACATTAAACAGAAAATCAGATCAGATGCCAGGCTTTTCTTCCGGTGGCACGTTGGTAAATCAGTTCGCCGACGATGGAAACAGCGATCTCTTCCGGCGTATCGGCTTCAATGCCAAGGCCGATGGGGCAATGGACATTTTCCAGCTGCACTTCCTTAAAGCCTTTATCCATCAATTTTTTATAGGTGGCGTTACGTTTTTTGCGCGAACCGATCATGCCGATGTAGCCGGCTTCGGTGCGCAGGGCCTGCTCGAGCACATCCATATCGTGCATGTGGCCACGGGTCACGATGACCAGATAGGCGTCGTGGTCGATCTCGAACCCCTGGAAGCAGTCGTCAAAGGAATCGAGCACCTTGACCTCATCTGCCAGGGGAAAGCGTTCTTTGTTGGCGAATTCGGCCCGGTCATCCATGACCACGACCCGAAATCCGACTCGGGTGGCGGCCTCAGCCGTGCAGGCGGAGACATGGCCGGCTCCGAGCAGGTAGACCGTACCGGCCACGGCAAAGTAGGAGAGCAGGTACTCGCGACCGTCATGCTCGATCAGGGTTGCGGCGGAGGTTGAGGAGCGCACCTGTTTGATGGCGGAGAGCAGGCCATCGGTAACGGCAGGACTGCTCGGGGTGCCGCGATGGTCAACCACAAAGCGGGGTTCGTCCGCAGAGCCGTCTGCAAGGGGGCAGACCAGGGTGATGCGGCGGCCGGAGTGCATCGATTCGAGCAGGCGACGGAAGACATCGCGGTTGGTGTCGCTCGGGGCGATGTACTCGAGGAAAATTTCCATTTTGCCGCCGCAGATCATGTCGGTGTTGGCGGCCATGGAGTTGGTGAGATCAAAGGTCTTGCGCAGGGATTTCTTGCCGTCGAAGCAGAGGGCCGCCTCTTCGATGGCCAGTGCTTCGACCTGGCCGCCACCGATGGTGCCGCCGATGCGACCATCACGAAGGATGATCATTTTGGCCCCAGCCAGGCGTGGGGTGGAGCCGGATTGGCTGGAAATGGTGACCAGGACCAGGTCCTGTGCGTCACCAAGGGTGGTGCAGATCTGTTGAATCAGTTTTTTCATGGCAAGATGTCCTTACGATGGTCTTCAAGCGTGCGTTTAGCCGGGTGGATATCGGTCTCGGGCGGTGCTTCAAAAAACAGGCTGAGGCCTTCAAGGGCTGGAACGCGGGATAAAAGTTCGTGTGCCGTCTGCTGCCACAGTTCGCTTCTGCTGGGCAGGAGCTTCAGGCGAAAACGGAGCTGTTCACGGGCGTCGTCTCGTTCAAGGCAAGCGTCGTAATCGAGCAGGCCAGGAAGGGGGAAAAGGGCCTCGTCGAGGTCGTGCAGGTTCAGCTGGCTGCCATTGTTGAGGATGCAGACCTGGTTGATGCGTCCACGAACCTGATCTAGGCGGCGGATGAGGCTGCCGCAGGGGCAGGTTCCCGGGAGGATGCGCCCCAGGTCGCCTGTGCGATAACGGATCAGGGGCATGGCTTTTCGGGTCAGGGTGGTGAAGACGATCTCCCCCCACTGGCCGTCGGCCAAAGGCTTGGTCGTTTTCGGATCAACGATCTCGAACAGGAGATCGGCCTCGCGCAGGTGGCAGCCGCAGTGGGCCCCGCAGTCGACACCGCCCCCCAGGCCGGTCTCGGTGGTGCCGTAATGGGTGAAGACTTCACAGCCGAGCAGGACTTTGATCTCCGCACTGAGGCTCTGGGGAATATAGTCCGAGCAGAGGAGGACGGATCGGATTTGGCCCAAGGATAGCTGGAGGAATTCGGCCATCCGCGCAATGGCGAGTATCTGCACCGGAAAGCCGACCAGGACATCGGGCTTGAGTTTCGCCAGGGCACGCGCCGCTTCGTCGGGATGGGTGACAAGGCCGACGATATGGCTGCTGACCTGGAAGCGTTCCAGGGCACGGGCGAGCAGATGGCCGGTGGAATCCGGGGTTGCTCCGGGCAGGAGAATGGCCACGCTCTGGCCGGGATCGACCATGTGCTGCATGCCCAGATGAAAAAAATCCAGTGTATGGTCAAGATCTTCGGCCGTAAAAAAGAGCCGTTTGGGGGCGCCGGTGGTCCCGGAGCTGTGCATGGTGATGATGCGGGCCACCTCATCCTGGCTGACGCAGACCATTTTCGCGCCTGAGGCACGCAGATCGTTTTCGTCGATCAGCGGCAGGGCGGCAATATCCTCCATCGAGACGATGGATTCCGGCTGAATTCCCTGGAGATGCCGGCAATAGAACGAAGATCGACCCTGGCAATAGGCCACCTGGTGCCGCAGACGATCAAGCTGCCAGGCCTCGATGGTCTGCCGCGAAAGGGGCAGAGCGCGATGGCCGATGGCGCCGGTAACGAGAGTCTCCAGAGTGGTGAGCTTCATGGCCGCGGCACTCCGCGATAGAGCGGTTCGCCCTGGTGGGAGGTCAGGTTGTAGGCGCAGAAGGGCACAAGGTTGCCCTCCGGCGAGACAATATGGATGCAGCAGCCCCGCAGCCGTTCCAGGTCCAGATTCCAGACGTCCTGGAAGGCCATGGCCGACAGGGAAAAGGTGTGAGTGCGGGCGCGGGCGAGAAAACGGTCGAAGTCGTCCATGGGTGCGGATTGGTCGTTGCACCCGCATCCGCCGTTTGTGGTCATGGCCAGGGAGGGCAGGGACCATTGGCGGGCGGTGAAATTGACGCTTTTTTCCCGGCCTTCCAGAGCCGAAATCACCATGGGTTCGCCGGTGGTGCAGCAGGCAGAACCACCGCCGAGCGGCATCAGCTGGCCGTCATCGCGAACCATGAAGTTACCGTGAAAGGAGCACAGGGCATGTTCGCAGGCAGGTGGCGAAAAATGCTCCCGGCCTATCTTGCCGTCGCTTTGAGTTTCGATCAGCTCGATGACTTCGGGTAGGGTGAGCCGGTCATGATCGGCTGGAGGTTGCGGAAATCGGCCAAAATAGGAAATCGGCTGGAAATGGACGCCGCGCACGGTGGGCGCAAATCGTGCACCGTAGGCAATGATGTCACCAACTTCATGGGTATTGATGCCGGGAACGAGGGTCGGCACGAGCACAACGCCGAGACCTGCCTCGCCGCAGTTGAGAATCGCCTGCTCCTTGATGGTGCGCAGGTCGCGGCCCCGCAGGGCGAGGTGGGTGGCGCTGCTCAAACCGTCGAATTGGAGGAAGACCGAGGAGAGTCCGGCTTGCTTGAGGTTTTTTGCATAGCTGCTGTTTGCTGCGAGTTTGATGCCGTTGGTGTTGAGCTGGATAAAGGAGAATCCTTTTTCGCGGCCAAGGGAAATAATCTCCGCGAGATCCTCGCGCATGGTAGGCTCACCGCCGGAGAGCTGGATGTTGCTCGGCCCGGAACCGGCCATGACCCGGTCGTAGAGCAGACCAATCCGTTTAAGGTCGGGCCCTGGATCCGGCTGCTCGTCACCGGCATCGGCGAAACAGACCGGGCAGCGCAGGTTGCAGCGGGAGGTGATCTCGATCAGGGCGGTGCAGGTGTGCTGGCCATGGTCGGGGCAGAGGCCGCAGTCAAAGGGACAGCCACGGTCAATTCCGGTAAAGGCCTGGCGGGGTGCGGAGGGTTTTTTTGGCCGAAGCCAGGTGGAAAACGGAACGCTCCCCCGCCAGATTACGGTACGAAAGGTCCCATGGTCGGGACACCGTTTGACCAGATAGACCGCGTCGCCCTGTTGTTCACGGATTGCTGCGACCCGTTTCAGGCAGACAGGGCACAAACTGGTCGTTGAGGACAGCAGCTCGATGGAACGGTCAAAAGTTCTTTGCTTGTTCTCTAGGCAGGCTCGGGTCAATGTCGTTCTCCGTTAAGATACCAAGAATGATCTCCCGGGCACGCAGCATGATATCACCGCAGACCTCGGGCTTGCGCCCCCCCTGATGGGTAACGATATCCTCGCAGCGGATACCGCCCCACTCGGTGGCGCTGCTCTTGAACCAGTCCATGAACTGGGAGAGCATAATCGGGTAGCAGTCCAGCGGTTGTTCCACGTCGCTGCCTTTGGCCGCATAGAGCGAGAGCACGCAGGCCGCACCGCTGGCGACCCCGCAGAGATCCCCGCAGCCGGAACCCTCGCAGAGGCCGGCCATGGCACGGACCAGGGGGGGATTCTCCTCCCCCATATCCTCCAGGCTCAGCAGCATCATGATCTGGCTGCAGCAGTAGCCTTGTCCATTGAGCTGCATGATGCGCAGGGCGGTTTCATCCATGGAAGCCTCCTTTTTCGGCAACCAGCACGTAGTAGCCAAGCGGTGCGGTGGCGAGGGCGCAGCTGGTGCGCTGTGCCGCCTCTTTTTCCATGAACAGGGACCAGAATTTTTCCAGACTGCCGTAGGAAAAGATGATCTGGCCGGCCAGCTGTTTGAGCAGGTCGGAGCGATCGCGGAGCAGGGTCAGGGAGTAACCGGCCTGGTGAAGACCATCGGTGATGGTCTCCAAGGGCAGGGCACGGCTGATGCAGCTTTTGAGTTCCGGCAGCCGTGCCTGCAAAGAGAGTTGCTTGCAGTAGATGTCGGTGAGGATGAGCTTGCCCTCGGGCTTGAGTACCCGGTGCATCTCGCGTAGGCTCCTGTCCATGTCTTCGGTCAAAGAGAGCACGCATTCACAGAGCACGCCGTCAAAGCTTTCATCCGCGCAGGGCAGGGCGGTTGCGCCCCCTTGGAGGAGTTCGGCCATGGGGGCCTGTTGAGCGGCTTTTGCCAGCATCGAGGGCGATGGATCGATCCCGGTGGGGTGCAGGGCAAAGTGACGGGCCATGAGCTCCAGGCTGTGTCCCGGGCCGCAGCCGATATCGAGTACCGCGGCGCCCTGGGCAAAGTTGCAGAACGTCAGCAACTCACGGGTCAGCTCTTTGCCGCCGGGGCGCAAGGTGCCTCCGGTCAGCGCCTGCAGTTCATCCTGCTCATACAGCTCCACAGGTTCACTGGTTCTGAAAAGACAGTTGCTCTGCATCTTATTTATCTTCCAGGAGTTGTTCCACTTCGAGCATCTTGCCGGTGGCCAGGGATTCGGGCACAAAGGTGAAGCCGCACTTCGGGCAGGCCATGAGCTCGACATGAAAGGCGGACTTGAGGTAGTTCACCTGGACCTTGGTCGGTTGCAGCGGCTGCTGACATTCGGCACAGAGCCAATCGATATCCTCGACAAAAGAAAACTGACTCATTTTTGGTCCTCCGGCAGAATCATGCGATGACTGTAGCCATTGTGCACCAGGTAGCCATCGTCAGTGGGCTCATATTCAACCCAGTAGGTGACCCGTATTGGTCTGAACTTGGCCAGACGGTGGCGATGATTGGCGCTGATCAGATATTTGCCCGTGCTCTCAGCGTAGTGGATTACTTTTTGGACGTCTTCTGCCAGGATCAGACGGCTGTTGAGCAACTCTTCCACTTCCTCGCTGACGAGCAGTTTACGTGCTGTGTGATCGGGACGTGTAGCCCCCTTCTCCTGCCACAATTCGGCCAACAGCTCGCTTTTCAGGCGAGCGCGGTTTTCATGACGTCGGGAATAGCCGGGGTTTGTCCGGCTTAAGGGATTCTGTTCCGTCGATGCAAAGAGGTAGTCCAGGAGGTGGGCGACAGGTCGTCCATGGGCGGCCAGGTTGTCGCGGCACATGGCGCAGTAGGCGAGGCCGTCAAGCTCACTTCGTTTGGCCTTCTGGGCAACCGCTTTTTGCCCAAGGGGCCGGTTGGCAAACTGCATCAACCCGCCGTAGCCGCAACAGTCGGCCATTTCGCCGCTATACTCATGCTCGACCACCTCGATGCCGATTTTCGCACAGAGACTGCGGACGCTGTCGCGGAGATCTTGTTGATCGCGGGCGGTGCAGGGATCGTGTAAGGTGAGCGGCTTGGCAGGTTTGGTCGTGCCTTCGGGGAGATCGAGCGTATCGAGCACCTCCCACAGCGAGATGGATTTGACATTGGGGGCAAATTCTTGAAACACCGACAGGCAGGAAGAGCAGGCCGTCACCACCGTCGGGTTGCCAATCCGTTCCACCTCTGCCTGAAAGGAGTGCATCGTCTCTTGGAAAAGTGCGGTCCTGCCGGCCCAGTGGGCGGGAATGCCGCAGCAGCCGAGCATCAGGCCAACGCCGCCTTCAAGATTGCTGCAGAGAAATCCATAGGTTTGTTTGACCGTATCCGGGGCAGAGCCTGCGAGTTGACAGCCCGGATAAAAGACAAATGCACTCGTCTCGGTACCGGGTTGGTGTCGAACAAGGCTGCAGTATTCGCTGAGGCTGAACTGCATGTCCTCGAGGGCGAAATCATGGGGCGAGGGCGGCATGTGGCCATCGTCGAACAACTCCACCCGGGCGGTTCGGCAGACTTCGGCAACGGGAAAATCGTTGGGGCAGATGACCGAGCACTGGCCGCAGAGGCTGCAGGCGTTTATCATCTTGTTCGCTGCCCTGGTTCCCTGGACAATGGTCTTGCTGTTGAAAATTTTCCGGGTCCAGGTTTTGGGATACTCGTTGTATTCCTGGAGATAGACACACTGCTTGACGCATTCCAGGCATTCACATTGAATGCAGCGTCCTGCCTCCTGCCGGGCCTCTTCGGGGGTATAGCCGTTTTGCGGTTGGGCTGGAGTCACTTCGGCAAGCGGCGCAACATCGGCAATGGAGGTGTACATCCGCGTGGCGCAGGCGCCTTCTTTTTCCCGTTGCGCCGTCATCGACACGTGCTGGATATGCCGTTCAATGGAGAGGGCGGCCCGTCGTCCCTGTTCCGCCTGGTGAACCGCTGAGAAGGTGGAACCGGGGAGAACACCACCACCGCCAAAGCAGCCCGACCGCTCAAGGGCCAAGCTGATCGGATCGTTGCACTCGGCGCTCAAGGGGAGGAGGGCGGCGTCAAAATCGTCCCAGTCACAGTAGATGGCATCATTGCCCTCCAGCAGGGACGCAACGCTTTCCCGGTCAAGGACGGCCCCCGTTTGGATGGTGACTCCATAGTGAGCAAGGGTTGCTTCCGCCTGGGAAAAGGTCTCCCTGGGGAGAAGCGCTTCATCCATGGACCGCAGCGTTCCGCCGATGGCGGTGCTTGCGGTGATGAGCATTGCCGGTCGTCCCTTGCGGCTGAGATCCAGGGCTGCCGTCATCCCCGAAAGGCCAGCGCCAAGAACGACGATTTTTCCTCCTTTGGCCGGTAATTTGGGCAGCTTGATAACGGTATTGGTTGAATCAACACAGAATTGCTCCAATTGACCAATGGCAAGGGGAGCATCGATTTCGACACGCTTGCAGTGCGATCGGCATGGCTGGTCGCAAATTCTCCCGAGAATTTCGGGAAAGGGCATGGTTCGGTCCAGAATTCTTCGTGCACCACGCGTGTCCCCTTTGGCGAGGCTGGCCATGAAGGCGCGAACGTCGACATGAACCGGGCAGGCCGCGGTACAAAAGGGATATTCTTCTTGAATACATTTGGATTCAAGTTCTCTGAGTTGGGTTTGGTCCATGGTCTGTTGCGTGAGGAAGAAGTGAGCGAAAAAAAGGGAGGCAAGATAGGTACATCTTGGCCTCCCTATTTTTACATCAACAATGCACTACAAAAGTTGTCTTACACTGTTCGCCCTTATTTGGGCATGGCGGCCAGAACCTTCTCCGGACGTGCCGGGAGGTGACGGCACCAGGCGCCGCAGGCGTTGTGGATGGCATTGATGACCGCGCAG
Organism: uncultured Desulfobulbus sp.; assembly: GCF_963665445.1. Taxonomy (GTDB): domain Bacteria; phylum Desulfobacterota; class Desulfobulbia; order Desulfobulbales; family Desulfobulbaceae; genus Desulfobulbus. Next base: position 769,103 of record NZ_OY762276.1, read on the forward strand.
TGGGGAGCGGTCAGCGGCATCTCACCAACACCGGAGGCTCCGAAGGGGCCGTCGGGACGCGGGGACTCAACATACATGATCTCCATGTTGTCCGGAATATCCTTGCAGTAGGGGATACCTGCGCCGGCCATGGTGGAGTGCTTCTTGATGTCCTCGAAGTCCTCGGTCAGGGCCAGGCCGATACCCTGAGCCATACCGCCGTAGATCTGGCCGTCAACAACCAGCTTGTTGACAACGGTTCCGACATCGGCAACGCAGGAGATCGACTCAACCGTGGTTTTTCCGGTGGCAACCTCTACCGCTACCGTGGACAGGAACACGCCGTACATGTAGCAGCAGAAGGGATTCCCCTGTCCGTTGGCATCGCAGTCGCTGGCAGGAGCGGTCCACTTGCCGTTGATTCTGGTGGGGATGCCCTCAGCCACCATCTCATCATAGGTGCGGTACGATCCATCAGCCTTGGTCATGGCTTTGATCAACTCCTCGCAACCAACACGGATCGAGTTGCCGGTCACAACCTGGCTGCGGCTACCGCCGGCAGGTCCGGAGTTGGGGCACTTGGAGGTGTCGTTCATCACCAGCTTGATCTGGTCAGGGCTCAGGCCAAGCGGACGCAGTGCCTCGTGGGCGGTGGCCAGGGTACCCATGTCAGCGCCCTGTCCATGATCTTCCCAGCAATTGAAGATGGTCACGGTACCGTCTGCATTGAGCTGTACATCACTCTCAGAAGTATCGGGGCCGTCCAGACCGGCACCGTAGACACCAATGGCGATACCCACACCTTTCTTGATGGTATCGGTGGACTCGGCAGCTACGCGTTTTTTGGCCTCCTCGTATTTGGGACGAATCTTGTCCATCATCTCAGGCAGGGAGTAAACCTCGGGATCCTGGCCTGTCGGGGTGGTGGAACCTTTGCGGTAGACGTTTTTGTAGCGCAGTTCGAACGGATCCATGCCCAGCTTCTCAGCCAGCTCGTCCATCAAAACCTCGGACGGGAACTCGGACTCGGGGGCACCGTATCCGCGGAAGGCTGCACCCCATGCATGGTTGGTGGCAACGGTACGCCCTTCACCACGGATGTTCTTGATATCGTAACCTGCACCGATGTACTGGGCACCACGCAGGGTCAGGAGGTCGCCGAACTCGGAGTAGGGGCCATGATCAACGGACCAGTCGGTCTCCATACCCAGCAGCTGACCATCCTTGGTGGATGCAAGCTTGACGTTGGTCCAGAACGGAGAACGTTTACCGGTGTAGATCTGCTGCTGGGCGTAATCGTAGCAGAGGTAGACCGGGCGTTTGGTGGCCATGGCGGCGGCGCCGACCAGGGCTTCCATGGTGGGGCTGAACTTGTAACCGAAGGTTCCACCGGTATTGTTCTGCACCAGGGCGATGTTCTCCGGCTCAACGCCCAAACCAGGGGCGATCATGTACAGGTGCAGGTGCAGACCGATGGATTTGGAGTGAATCATCAACTTGCCGTCCTCGTCATAGTAGGCGAATCCGACATCAGGTTCGATGGGCAGATGCGGCTGACGGCTGGTATAGTAATCACCCTCGATGGTTACCTCAGCTTTTTCAAAGATGGGAGCGGTCTCTTCACCCTTGGCGATTTTCTGGATGTAGTAGATGTTGGGGGTGCCGGGGTGGATCTCGATGGCATCGGGCTCCATGGCCGCGGGAGCGCTCATGTACGCGGGAAGCTCTTCCAGCTCTACCTTCACCTTGGCAGCGGCGGCCTTGGCATTTTTCTCGGTGTCGGCACAGACGATGGCGATGGCGTCACCGGTCTGGAAGACCTTGGTATCGCAGAGGATCGGACGCTCCCAACCATCACCCAGGTTGCTGGGGAAGGTGATCAGACCGGTGATGCGGTTTTTGCCCTGAACGTCTTTGTGGGTAACAACCTTGAATACGCCGGGCATCTTCTCCGCTTCTGAGGTGTCGATGGAGAGAATGTTTGCATGAGGAACTTCGGCCTGGACCAGGGCGCACTGCAGGGTGTTCTCAGGAAGGCTGAGGGCAAGGTCTGCACCGAAGTCCCAGGTACCGGTAACTTTGGCAGTGGCGCTCGGACGCGGCATGTTGGTGCCAAGCACTTTACCGTCTTCAGGAAGCTGGTAGGCCAGATCCTTCATGGTCATTTTGCCATTGAGCACCTTGACCGCATCCATGACCGCATCGACCAGCGGTTTGTAACCGGTACAACGGCAGGCGTTTTTGTGTTTCTGGAACCAGTCGCGGACATCTTCACGCGAAGGATCTGCATTCTCGTCCAGCAATGCTTTGGCAGAAACGATAAAACCGGGGGTACAGAAACCGCACTGAGCTGCGCCATGGAGCATCCAGGCTGCCTGCAGTGCATGAAGAGCGGTGGGGGTTCCGATACCTTCTATGGTGGTGATGGAAGCACCATCGGGTACACGGTTCATTTTGGTGATACAGGATCGGATCAGCTTGCCGTCCATGATCACGTTACACGCACCACACTGTCCTTTGCCGCAACCGACCTTGGTACCGGTCAGGTGCAGGTTTTTACGAATGACATCGGACAACAGTTCAGAGCTATCGGCCATTACCGTGCGCTCAATACCGTTCACTAGCAACTTCTTTTTCTGCATGAGTGACTCCCATGAAATTTGTGAGTGAACCAATACGGGGTTACCGTATTTTGTGAACAAAACAAAAAATGCCAGACACCAACGATTCGCTTTCCTGCCGGTGAAAACGAGTCGAAGCTGTCTGGCCTGTGCGGGGATGAAAAACCGTTGGCATGAGACATACCCGCGCATTTGGGGCTGATGGAGCGTTGTTTCATCATTCTCCGGTCATTTCATTCAGGAATCGAGGCGCAGGGACACAAGGAGTAAAGCCCCTGCGCCTCTCATCCAATTTTTTTCGTGGAGAAACGCGGGACGCGTTACCGCGTCCCGCAACGCCAACCACAGCGTAACTCGTAGGAAGGCCGGTGAAGCCCACACAGGCCAAGTTCAGGGATAACAGGGGCAGGCTCCACCGGCATTTTGTCTGGGTGATCATCTGAACCGTTGGACCTTGTTCGAGAGGGGGAAGAGTGGTCCACCGCAGATAATCATCCATGAAATTTATGGACCTTGGATGCGTCGTCTCGGTTTTGTAGACAGTCAAGGGGAGGGATGCAACTCGCCTCCCCCTGACAATCTCTAGAATAACCTACCGCTACGCAAAGCTCTTACAGAGCGTTGGTGTAGATGGCTTTTACGTCAGCATCTTTCGGACGACGCGGGTTGGTCAGACCGCAGGCGTCCTTCTGGGCATTGCCGACCATGGTGTCGATGTCGGAAGCCTTGACCTCTTTGCCATAACGTTTGCCAAGCTCGATCAGACCAGCCGGGATACCGATGTCGGCAGAGAGTTTCTTGATGGCATCCAGAGCCAACTCGGCGGCATCACGCGGAGCCAGACCTTCGGTGTTCTCGCCCATGAGCTGAGCGATCTTCACAAAGCGGTCGATCTTGGCGATCAGGTTGAACTTCTCTACGTGGGGCAGGAGGATGGCATTGCATTCGCCATGGGGCAGGTCATAGAAACCACCCAGCTGATGAGCCATGGCATGAACGTGACCAAGGCTGGCGTTGTTGAAGGCCATACCGGCCAGGTACTGGGCAAAGCACATACCTTCGCGGGCCTCGATGTCGGCTCCGTTGGCAACGGCAGGACGGAGGTACTTGGCGATCAACTCGATGGCTTTCTCGGCAGCAGAGTCGGTCATCGGGGTGGCGATGGTGGAAACGTACGCCTCGACAGCGTGGGTCAGGGCGTCCATACCGGTGGCTGCGGTCAGTGCCGGCGGCATGCCAACCATCAGTTCGGGATCGTCGACAGCGATACCCGGGGTTACACGCCAGTCAACGATGGCCATCTTTACGTGACGGGACAGGTCGGTGATGATGCAGAAACGGGTCATCTCCGAAGCGGTGCCAGCGGTGGTGTTGACGGCCAGGTAGGGAGGCATCGGCTTGGTGGATTTGTCCACGCCCTCGAAGTCATGGATCTTGCCGCCGTTGGCAACAACCAGACCAACACCCTTACCGCAGTCATGGGAGGAACCGCCGCCCAGGGTGATCAGGGAGTCGCAACCTTCTTTCTTGTAGATGTCAACGCCGTCGTGAACGTTCTTGTCGGTGGGATTCGGGATTGTTTCGTCATAGACAACGTAACCCATACCTGCAGCGTCCAGCAGATCGGTGATAACTTTGGTGATACCGGCACCGGTGATGCCTTTGTCGGTGACGATCAACGGCTTGGAACCGCCAAGCGCCTTGATTTTGTCGGGGATCTGTTTGGAAGCACCAATGCCGATGAGGGTTACAGAAGGAATAAAATAACCGTATACTTCTTCACGAACTGCCATAATGAAACCATCCTTTTTTATTTAGGGTTCCTATCGTTCTGCAAAAAGTTTCTGCCTCTCTTTGGATCCAATGATACGCGCACTTCTCATTAGGCAAATGCTGTGCCAGGACGGTAATAGGAGTGATTTATCGATTTTGATCTGGGCTTTGCCTACTAATTCTTTCTGAAATTTACCAGAAAGTACATATGCACTTAATGCTGAGTCAGGTTGACACCACTCCCCGGTTCTCTTGGTAAAAAATGTCCCGTTGGGCAAAATTTTCCTGAGGTTGCTCATTGCGGACTCGTTCGGGGCAAAATTTTCCTGAGGAAAGTTGCGCATCCAAAGCGATTGTACAAATTATGGAATGCTGTTTTATTTTTTATCATTATATTAATCGGTTAATTGTTAATGAGTCATTGTGACTCGCTTAAAAACTGGCTGGGTCAAAATGACCATGCCCACCATTTAATATTGAGGAAAGGGCATATCTTTTTGGTATATTTCTGTTAAAATGGCAGAACTTCAGTGTGTTGTGCTCAAAACAGATTCGATGAGATGCAAAGGGGGAGTTGCTGCCGGTGAGTAAAAATAGGGGAGTGGGTTTCTGAGGATATTGAGCTTCAGCACTTGACAGTCGGAGAGATTCACACAACAATTAAAAAAAGTTGATTGTTTCCAGCTGGGTAAGTTGCAATGCTCTAGTCTGTTGTTGTATGCGGCCTTGTGGTTCTGATGGTCGGGTTGATTCCGTAATCATGGAATTCTTCGTGGAAGAACCAACCTAACAAATAATTACAATCTCAACAGGGAGAAATTTCCTTATGTCAATTGTTACCATATCTCGAGGGTCGTATAGCCGAGGCAAATGTGTTGCTGAAAAATTGGCGGAAAGGTTGCACTACAGTTGTGTGTCTCGTGAAATCTTACTCGAAGCTTCAGAGGAGTTTAATATTCCAGAGATCAGTCTGGTCCGGGCCATCCATGACTCTCCCTCTATTCTCGAGAAGTTTCGTCACGGAAAAGAACGATATATCAGTTATTACCAGTATGCTCTTTTGAAGCATGTGCAGCAGGACAATATCGTCTATCATGGTTTGGCTGGACAGTATTTCCTGCGGCATCTTCCCAACGTGCTCAAGGTACGCATTCTTGCCAGCATGGAAGACCGAATCGCCGAGGTTATGCGCAGGGATAATGTCCCTCAGCGGGATGCGGAAAACATCCTGAACAAGGATGATGATGAGCGACGTCGTTGGGGCGTGAAGCTGTATGGAATCGATACCTGGGATAGCCGACTCTATGACATGGTCATTCTCATCGATAAGCTTACTGTTGACGATGCGGTTGATCTCATCGCCGAAACCTTGAAAAAACCGGTTTTTCAGACAACGCCGGAGGCTCGGAAAATTCTCGATAACCACGTACTTTGCTCCAAAATTAACGCCAAGCTGGTGAACTACTCGCTCATGCTTGAATGTCGTGTCAAAGATGGCGTGGTTTCCTTGGACAATATCGGTGAAGTACTGCGAGCCGATTCTCATCTCCTTGCCAATATAGAAAAGATGATCAGGGAGGTTGAAGGGGTGAAGGATGTGGTGGTGGTGGATAAAGCCCGAGGCCAAAGCCAACATGTCAATCCATTCCATAATATATAGCCTTACCCCGTCGAGCGTTGTCAGAGAGAATCTTCGTCCGTATCGCTTCTGTTTGGAGCAGAGCTCGTCATTCAGGTGAAAAGCTCGGAGAATGATGTTGTTGTCTTTGGTAAATTATTGATTTTATAATGTTTGACCTTTAGGCTTTGGATTTAACGGGGTCATCAAGATTGTCGTTCTCGTAAAAAAGCACGAGAACGACGTTTCTTGCCTTCTAAATTATTGATTTGCCTAGCCATGATTTCTCAGCTTTTGACTTTTTACGAGGGTGTCAAGATTGTCGTTGTCGTAAAAATCCACGAAAACGACGTTTTGAGCTTCGTAAGTTACTGATTTAACGATGCGTGACATTCAGGCTTTTGACTGTTAACGAGGTCATCAAGATTGTTAAAAGGGTTTTATATCATCGGGCGGGTTTATCAGGTCGATGGTATGAAACCTTTTGGGTTTTAGGGTGATTCTGCTCTAATCGAACGTCGTTGCCCCTGAATATGTGGAGAGAGATTGTGGAGCAGAAAACAAAATACGAAGTGACTGTCTTGTTGCCGGCTTACAATGAGGAAGGTGTTATCGGCAGCACCGTCGAGAAGATTCGGGCACTGCATCCCGATTTTGAAATTTTGGTGGTGGATGATGGCTCCACCGATAATACCCTGCAGGAGGCCATGGCAGCCGGTGCCAATGTATGGCCACATCCGTACAACATCGGCAATGGGGCCGCAATTAAATCAGGGCTTCGCTGTGCGCAGGGTGAATGGGTGTTGATGATGGATGCCGACGGACAGCATCGGCCCGAGGATATTGCCCGCCTCCTGGAGCATAAAGATCAATTCGACATGGTCGTTGGTGCCCGGACCACCCAGTCGGAAACCAGTGCCCATCGTGACCTGGCCAACTGGGTCTATAACAAATTCGCCTCCTATGTTACCCGGTTTAAAGTGCAGGATTTGACGTCCGGCTTTCGCCTGGTTCGGCTATCCGTGGCCAAGCAGTTTATTTACCTCTTGCCCAATACCTTTTCCTACCCTTCCACACTGACTCTTGGCTACCTCCGTAGCGGTCGCAGCGTTAAGTATATCCCTATCCAGACAAAAGCCAGAAAAGGGAAAAGTAAAATTAAACTGCTGCGAGACGGGACACGTTTTTTCCTGATTATCACCAAGATCGCGACTCTCTTTTCGCCGTTCCGGGTGTTTCTGCCGATGAGTTTTTTCTTTTTTATGACAGGTAGTTGCTACTATAGCTATACTTTTGTGACTCAGGGGCGGTTCACCAATATGTCGGCTTTATTGTTCAACAGTTCCATCATTATATTTATGATTGGTTTAGTCGCAGAGCAGATTAGCCAGATGCGTTATGATCGGGTGGAGTAATAAGTGCCTTGATGAAACCCAAACTGCTTGTCGTTACTTCTACCTTCCCTCGTTGGCCAGACGATACCGACCCTCCCTTTGTTTATGAACTTTCCCGAAGGTTGACCGATACTTTTGATGTCACGGTGCACACACCACATTACCCTGGCGCTTTGGAAAATGAGCAGATGGGAGGGGTGCGGATTCATCGTTTTCGCTATTTTTTTACCGATTTTGAGCGGTTAGCCGGTGGGCAAGGGATTGTCCCCAAACTTCGGCGCAGCAAACTGTATTACTTCTTGCTTCCTTTTTTCCTTTTTGCCCAATTTTTCTCCCTGCTACTGCTCATTGTCAAAATTCGTCCTGATGTGATTCACGCTCATTGGCTGATCCCACAGGGTTTTTGGGCTATTGCCGCCAAAAAAATATTCAAAATTCCGGTGATCATTACAGCCCACGGGGCCGACGTGTTCAGTTTTCGGAGCCAGGCCCTCAACATGGTAAAAAAATGGATCGTCAATAATGCTGATCGGATGGTCACGGTCAGCTCAGCACTGGCTCGTGTGCTCTGCGATGATACCCACAGTCACCGGCAACCGGATATTATCCCTATGGGTGTGGACGCCTCACTCTTTTCTCCTGAGAAAAAGCGCCAAGCGATCAGGGATCAATTTGGAATTCATGGTCCATTTCTGCTTTTTGTCGGGCGCTTGACAGAGATAAAGGGGGGGCAGTATCTCATCGATGCTATGCCTAAGGTTATTGAACAATTTCCAGAAGCTAAACTTTTGATCGTCGGACATGGAGAAATGGAACAAGAACTGCGTGCACAGGCACGAATGTACGGCTTTGAAGAAGTTGTTCTGTTTGCCGGAGGCATAGCAAATATGCAACTTCCCGCCTACTATGCAACCGCAGATATATTCATCGGCCCATCTATACAACTGGAAGGTGGCGATATAGAAGGGTTCGGGTTAACCTTTGTTGAGGCGATGATGAGTGGTTGCTTGGTAATAGGCACCAGAGTCGGCGGGATTGAGGACATCATTCAAGATGGCGACACGGGCTATCTAGTGCCGCCCGCAGATGCTAACGTCTTATCCGCTAAAATTGTCGATGTCATTACTGCTATCAATCAACTCAATATTATGAGGGTAAAAGCAAGAAATGCGGCTGTCGGTCAATTTGATTGGAACCTAATAACTGCCAAATATAAAAATGCGTATCTGGCTCATTTGTAAACGATATTACACTAACAAGGATTTAATAAAAGATCGGTTTGGCCGCCTCTATCATCTACCGAAGCAATGGGTGGCCAATGGTGCTGAAGTTTGGGTGAACGCCATAGATTATCGCAATAGCAACTGCGATGAATTGACAATAGAAGGGATTCATTTTCAAACCACTCCAGCAACATTGGCGAACATATTGCCCCTTCCGTATTCACTGTACCGTTATTGCCGGAGGGTAAAACCCGATATTATTCTTGCCAGCGGTGACAGCCATATCGGGTTCATGGCATTGCTTATCGCCAAAAAACTCAACGTACCCTTTGTCTTTGATGTTTACGACTATTACCCGGTATTTAAAGGCAATCGTATTCTCGGCATGAAAACCATGTTCCGGTACGCAGTTCAGAAGGCTGATTTGGTCCTCTGTGCCAGCATACCGTTGCTAGACAGGCTTGCCTGCCTAAATCATAATCGGCTGTTGGTGGAAAACGGTGTGGATACTGCTCTCTTTGCTCCAATAGCAATGTCCCAGGCCAGAAAAGCCTTACATCTGGAACAAGAGGGTATTTTTATCGGCTATTTCGGTTCTATTAACGTGGCACGTGGGCCGCTGTTGATTGAAGCCTGCCGAATGCTCCGGAAAGATTTCCCCCCCCTGCAGTTGTTGCTGGCTGGCAAGGTTGATGGCGTCGAGTTGAACGACACCTGGATACGGTATTTGGGCAATCTGCCGCAAAGAGATATCCCCACGTTAATCAATGCCTGCAATGTGGTCACAATACCTTATGCCGATACGCCGTTTAACCGTATGTGTGGAGCCTGCAAAATTGGCGAATATCTCGCATGCGGCAAACCGGTGGTGGCAACATGTGTTTCAGGACACGAGTTGATATTTTCCGGTATGGTGGCAACAGTCTGTGAACCAACCTCCCAAGGGGTGGCAGATGCCGTGAAGAAACAATTAGTGGCCCCTGAGATAATGGGCTTTCCGACGCATTTGGGTTGGGAAAATATTGGCAAAACTGTGCAAAAAAAACTGCAAGGCATCATCCAAAAATGATTGGTACGGTACAGTGGCAAAAGTTCCTGAATTATTTATTGTCATCACCGATTTTAACGGGTTTCAGCAAACGAAGAATTGCCTTGATGCTTTAAGGAGAAGTGTTTACCAGGATTTTACCGTTGTGGTAGTTGATCATGGCACGACCAGTGAAACGCAGCAATCCTTGGAGCGAGAGTATCCGGACGTGGTGCGCATTGTTGGTTCTCCTGAGCTTTGGTGGACCGGTGCCACTAACCTCGGTGTCCGTCATGCACTCAATTGCGGTGCCGAACTGGTCATGCTGCTCAATAACGATTGTTATGTGACTCCGGAAACGATTGGGGAATTAATCGCACTTTGGCGAGAAAATCCACCAGCGCTTATTGCCCCAGTTCAGCGTGATTGGAAAACAAGGGAAATATTATCCATCACTCCCCGCAGTTGTTTCCTGTTGGGATTTCCGACCATTCCTGGCCCGAAGATTTTAACTGCCGCGATGTATGATCAACGTTTACTACCAACTCGGCTTATTGTCGGAGGTAGAGGGGTATTAATCCCTGTCTCGATTTTTCAAGAGATAGGGTTATTAGATGAGCGTAATTTACCGCATTACGGAGCTGATCATGATTTCTATATGCGGGCATTATCTGAGGGTATTCCTTTGTTTGCCGCAGCTAGGGCTATCGTTGAAATCGACGCAAAGCGAACAACGATAGCAATTGATATGCGAAGTTTAAGTTGGAAAAATTGGTTGGAGACTTTATTTAGTTTCAAATCGCATAAAAATTTGAAGCACATATCTACTTTGTTTTTTAAACATTATCCTGTAAAAAATTTTTATATAGTTGGTGTTTTTTTATATCTTATGAGATATTTAATTTTATATTTATGGTGCAAGATTAAATTAATTTTTTAAATAGCATCAATAGTATTGATTACAACATTATAGAATATATATTTGGAATAGTTATAAATGAAATTTTTTTGTGTTACGCCGTGTTTAAATTCTGAACAAACTATTGAACGAACAGTTCGTTCGATAGTTGAGCAGACTGTTTTTAAAAGTAGTGATAATTATTTGTATTATATAATATGCGACGGATTATCTTCAGATAATACTGTTGGTGTAGTTAAAAAATTTATAGATAATAATAAATTAAATAATAATATTAAAGTATTTGTAATTTCAGAAAAAGATAAAGGAATGTATGATGCTATTGCTAAAGGATTTGATTTGTCTCCTGTATGCGATGTATATTCGTATTTAAATTCTGGAGATTATTACTCTCCTTATGCATTTGAAATAGTATCTAGTGTGTTTAATGATTGTGGTGTTAGATTTCTTACTGGTGCAAATGTATATTATAACGAAAATGGATACATGGTAAATTTTTTTATACCTATTAGGTATAAAAAAGAATTATTGTTAAAGGGCTTTTATGGTAAAATTCTCCCATTTGTGCAGCAAGAGTCAACTTTTTGGGGTAATGAAATGCATGAAATGATTGATACTGTCACTTTTAGAGAGTTGAAATATGCAGGTGACTATTATTTATGGAAAACATTTATTAAAAAAAGTAATTTATATATTGTACATGCCTGGCTTGGTGGATTTTCAAAGCATGAAAATCAGCTAAGTGTAATTAATTACAATGATTATATTGATGAAATGAATATTTTAAGTGAAAAATATAATTTAAAAAATTTGATCGAATCGTTTTTTGAGTTATTTATTTTGTACTTCCCCGAAAGTGTGAAGAGGAAATATTTCAATAATGTGATTGTTTATGATAATTTGTTAGGTAAATATAAGATTATTAAAAAATAATAAAATCGTCTGATTTATTTATAAAAGATGATTTATTATTAAATGTGTATATAATAAATAATTATATGAATAAAGAATATTTTTATAAAAAAATAAATGCTATTTTTTCACTGTTTGGATTTAAAATAGTTAGAAATATTTCTGATGATCTAAGCATGGAGTCTATGATAAAGAGACTTTCGTTGCTTAACATTAACATTAATACAATAGTTGACATTGGTGCTTCTGATGGGAAGTGGAGCGTATCTTGTATGGATTATTTTCCACGGGCTCAATATTTGGCGATTGAACCTCTTGAGGAAAGAAAAGAGCCGCTTGAAGTTTGTAAATCTAGGTTTAAAAATTTTAATTACGCTCTGTGTGTGGCGGGGGATATTGATGGCGGAGAGGTGGGCCTTAAGGTTACAGAAGACCTTGATGGGAGCACTATTGATGGGATCAATCAAGGCGTCTTAAGGTTGTGTCGAATGCGCTCGGTAGATTCATTGATTTCAGAGTTAAGTTTGCCTGGCCCCTATCTAATAAAATTTGATACTCATGGCTATGAAATTCCAATTCTTTCTGGGTGTAAAAAAATATTGCTGAATACTAATGCTATAATTATGGAGACTTATAATTTTGATATATCTCCAAAATCAATAATGTTTTATGAGATGTGTATCCACATGAATAAGTTGGGATTTAGATCTGCGAATTTGGCTAATCCAATGCTGCGGTTATATGATAAAATGTTCTGGCAGTGTGATATTTTATTTTTAAGAAATGATCATGAATCATTTTTTTATAGAAATTATAGATAAGTCAAAGACCACCGGCAAAGCCGGTGGCTTGAAAGACTGGGAGCCGCTCAAAGCGGCATATGCAACTGATCCACTGACCACCCTTGGTGGTCAAGTTGTTGGCAAGATCCAGCAATAAAATATCACGAGTTCGCATCTATTATCTTTCGATTCTGACTCTTGTTGTTTTGTGTGAGTATAAGCAAAAACTGATGCTCCGGTATTCGTTGATCGATTCCTCATTGAAATCTGGGAATTAAGCATCAGAAAAAATTGTGTTGATTCTTGCCTATGCTCTTTGCATTGTTGATCTCAACAAAGACGATCAAGAACGCAATCAATTGTTTCTTTTCTGCAATCCAGTAACCGTCAAACTGTTGGAGTCCCCCGGCAAAGCCGGGGGGTTACCCAAGGGAAATTAATTCGGATTCTTCTTATATTTTTTTGACTCACTTTGAACTGTTCTAACGATTTAAGTAAGTATTTTATTAAAAAACAGGAAAATATTTGCGTATTGCAAGCTAGCTTCGGGCTAAATTCGAGCGTTGTGTTTATAGACCAGAGTCTGCCCGCGTGACATAAGTTACAGCCTGGAACAGCAACTTTCCACAGATGCGGCGACGTTTGATGCCAAGTTGGATTAGTGTCGATGGCTCAGTCGATACCAAAGAGGCGGCCTGTGTCCTCAAGGCAACTTCCATTGCAACGGTTAGGCTGCTCGCATCGCCAGCCTTATAAAAAGAGACCGTTGAGTCATTAATCTCTGTATTTACAGGAATGTCTGATACTATTGACTTCGTCCCTAGAGCAACAGCGTCATAGACGGCACCACCACCAGGACCGCCTTCGAACAGCGTTGGTTGGACGAGTGCAACCGCGCCTCGCAACAGGGACAGTTGGTCGACTTTGGGAATTAGACCGAGCGGGTGGATTCGGTTGTATGTACGGTCTCGACGAACTTGCTCCATCAACCCTGTGAAATAATCAGGAAAACGGTGGTCCGTTGTTGCTCCGGTGCATACCAGCGACAGTTTGGGATGACGTTTTGCTACCTCTGCGAATGCCTTGAAGGCCGTTCCGTGATCCTTGTGCTTCCAGAACTGGTTGCAGATAATAAAATACGGTTTTTGTACTTCATAGCGGGCAATGGCCTCTTCAGGGGGGACTGCAAAAGCATCGTTTGAAGCAGCGGGGCTAAATGGCATAACAAAAACCCGAGCACGCCGATTTGGATAAAAAAAATCAATATCTTTTGCAACGTCCCTCGCATTGACAATCACGGCATCCGCACTATTGAGCATCTGGGCAAACGCTTGGTCGCGTTCAGTTCGTTCATGGTCGCTGAAGAATTGTGGCAGATGCTTGTGTTGGAAATCGAAAATGTACCCTACCCACGGAGTGCGCCCTGCCGGTAGGGGATTAATTGCCGGTAGCAAAGCCTCAAGTTTCAGACGCCGGCTAGCTAACGCAATGGAATTAGGGCCTTGATCGATTTTATGCAGTGTGGCGCTGGTCCCCTCAAATGCCCCTTCCAAATGGATAGGGGGCGGCCGATCCGCATCCATCGTGGTTCTGCCTAACTTGGCTCGTGTCCAGTTGCGAAGATTGTGCAACTGCACGAGCGGACCACATGTTGGAATCAGTACATGCAATTCTGCTTCGGGAGCGGCAAGTTGCAGACTGGTAGCTATTAGTCGAAGAAAGTCAATGCCTCCTCCCCAATTGGCGAAACCATGGGCTAGAAGGCCGATCCGGCGTGGCCTGCTTGGAGAAAGGAGATTAGGCGTGTGAGGATTTTCGGAGGAAACGTAGCCATTCATAGGTCCTTCATGTGCGCTGTAGCGCCAATATATGAGCCGCCGGGCGGCATTCTATGGTTGACTGTCGGGATAGCTTGGCAAATGGCTCAGTTTTGGTGGCTCACTCGCTCTCGCGATCTAACATTATCCATTTTTTCTCTTTCTTATCAACTCGACTGCTGGATTTCCGATAACTGTCGTGAAGGGAGGAACACTCTTTGTGACCAGCGAACCCATCCCAATAATTGAACCTTTTCCAATAACGATCGGTCTTTCATTTGTTCCATTTCTAATTGTTACACCAGTTCCAATATAAGCATAATCCTCAATTACAACTTTTCCGTTGCAGTGAACACTCGGGGCAAATGTGACAAAATCACCGATAACGCAATCGTGAGCCACATATGAATATATGTTTGAATGAAAAAATTTTCCAATTTTTGCGTCAGATGTAATGGTTGTAAAAGGACAAAGAATTGCTCCTTCGCCAATATCGTTATTGTCAAAAATTATAGAATTTAACGCTCTTATTGTAAAAGGTTTAATATTGAAATTAATCATTTTTTTTGAAATTTTTTCACGAGATTTGTAGTCAGATATAGCAACGTTGAAATATTTATTTGAAGATTTTATCGAAATAAATTCTGATTCGTCAATCACATTGTGCCCGTTGATTGCAAATTTTTGATTCTTATTCTTTACGACAAAAACCAATTCATATTTATTAGAATTTGATCCTTTAAGATTTGCTATCATTTGACGTGCAACTGGCATGACTTCTCGACCAAATCCTCCTGCACCGATTATTCCGTAAATTTCTGGTAAATTACTCATCTCTCAACTCCTCTTTTTGATTGCATAACCAAGTGATCACTTAACACTGTCGAAATAGGTGGTGATGGAGTGGATCACCGTGTCAAGTTGATCGCGAGTCATACCTGGCCAACTCGGTAGGTTGATGCCACGCCAGGCCAAGTCTTCAGCAATTTTGTGTTTGCGGAAGTTCTTCGAATACATCGGCATAGTATGTATCGGATAGAACAGTGGCCGCGTCTCGATGCCCGCATCAGCTAGATACTTGCGCAAAGGATCGCGCAGGTCAGCACATCCTACGAGGATAGAGAACATCCAATAGCTGTGGACCGTGCCGGGTGTTTCTGCATGAACCTCCACCGGCAGGCTGCATAGCTTAGATGTGTAGTATTCTGCCAAGCTACGTTTGCGCAAGATGAATTCGTCAGCCCGTTCCAATTGCGCAAGGCCGATCGCTGCTTGGATGTTACTCATACGATAGTTGTAACCAACAACATCGTGCCAGTACTCACGGTGCGCGGCCAGGCCCTGACCTTTCAGGTGACGGGCGCGTTCCATCAGCGTTTTGTCGTTTGAGACCACCATGCCTCCCTCACCGGTGGTGATCGTCTTGTTGCCGTAGAAGCTGAAGGTCGAGATATCGCCGAATGTGCCGACATGGCGGCCCTTGTAGAGAGTTCCGAAAGCCTCGGCGCAATCTTCGATGATGAAAAGGCGGTGTTCTTTCGCAATGGAGATTAATGCCTCCATATCACAAGCCTGTCCGTATAAGTGCACAGGCATGATCGCACGGGTGCGTGGGGTGATATACCGCCGAACATCGTCTGGGTCGATCTGCCAGGTAGACCGCAGAGAATCGACGAAGACCGGCGTTGCGCCGGTATATGCGATAGAGTTGGCCGAGGAAATGTACGTCAATGTTGGCACGATCACCTCGTCCCCGGGACCTATTCCTAGAGCCATGAGAGCTAAGTGGAGTGCCACTGTACCGTTACTGACGGAAGCCGCATGTGCGACACCGATTCGCGCAGCAAAGCGATCCTCGAATTCAGTAATAAAACGCCCGCGTGATGAGATCCACGAAGAATCCAAACATTCATTGACGTATTTTCGTTCATTTCCTCTCAAATCTGGTTGGTAAATTGGAATTTTATAGTTGCTCACAAGTTACTCCTTTGTATTAAGTATGCGCCTAAAGATGTAGACTTGACCAGGAACTGAGATGAGACAGTATGCTATGATGGTTGAAAGTACAGTGCCAGTAGCTCCTAACAAGGGCGTTAACGCCCACTTGACGGCAAAAGCGGTGCTTGCCATGACTATAGCTATGGACAGCTGAGCCCTTAGAATATTGGCGCTATTCATAAAAGCAGCTGTTACATTGGCCACACCATCAATTACTGTCCAGGTAGCAAGTGTCAACAGTAAGCCCAAGGCAGGTTGAAGCGGTGATTGAAGCCAATGCTCCAGTATCCATGGCATAGCACTTATGAGAATACCAGTTCCTACGGTTGTCAATATTACAGCAACGAATATGCCCCGCCGTAAAGCCATCCTTGCCCAGCACAGGTTATTGCTAGCTATTGCATCGCCAAAAGCTGGCCAAAGACCCAGCATGGCGGCGTTCAGAATCATTGATATAAAGAGAAACAATTTCTGAACTAACGCAAAATCGCCGTACACACTTTGTCCCAAAATTTGGGTTATAACTATTGCGTCCGACTGAAAGGCAAAGGCCGCTGCTAGTTGTAGCAAAAAGAACATGCCCCCGGTTTTTAACAGTAACCTGACAGTTTGTTCATCTGCTAAGCGCCACCAGTTTTGCCCATTGAACATATCAAAATGATGAAGCCATATTAATGAATTGAGGATGTTTATCAGCGCCTGAACACCGAGGGTCGCTATAACTAATTCGGGAATACCACCACCCAAGTGTAGTGTGAGCGGAACCACGGTGATGGTCAGTAAACTGCATGCAACCTGATTTATCCCATTCAGATAGCCTTGCTGCACTCCTAACTGTACACGTTGGATCAGACTGGCCGGAATGTTAACTGCTAGGATGATGGCAAAGATAGTCAGCGCCTTCAGCACCTCTGGGCGGTTCTCGATCGAGATTGAACCCGCCAGCGCTGTTGGTTCGGTACTAAACATTGACCAAAGGGTCCAGGCCAGGAAAAGCAAGCACCCCACCATGCAAGTGATTGCATAGCCAGACACCAGCGTTCGTCGTAATAATATAGGGCCGCCAGCGGTTTTGGCCTTGGTGGCCTGATTTAGAACACCGTTACCAATACCTAAATCCGCAAACGCCATGAACCCCTGAAATGCGCTGAGCATCATCCAAACTCCGAACAGCTCCGGGTGAAGGCTATGCCGGGCCATTGGCAACGTGAACAAAACTGCGATGCCTTGGCTCAATCGCCCTAAATAGGTTGCCCCAGCTACGGCAATCACACGCTTTGTACGTGTGTCGGTGCTCCGTAAGGAGGTTATTATACTACGGATGTAAGAGGTCTTTAGATTGTTTTGCAAGAGACCTCCAACGTAATTGATTTGATGCTGCAGTGTTTTGCTTGAGTTGGAAATTGAATTTTTTGGAGGCCATTATTATCTATCGTCGTAGCCATGCTGTCTTAACAGAGTTTGTCGTTTGGCCTGCGTAAGATCATGCGCCACCATTTCCCGGCACATATCTCGTGTGCTGATTTTAGGTGTCCAACCGAGTCGTTCCCTGGCTTTGCTATAATCTCCCAAGAGTGTTTCCACCTCGGTTGCTCTGAAGTATTTCGGATCAACCCGGATGATGGTTTGCCCGGCATGCAGTGCGGGGGCATGATTGCCCGTGATGGCTTCAACCACCGCATGTTCGTCCATCCCCTGTCCCTTGAACTGCAGCGCTATGCCCAATTCCTCAGCCGCCCAGACAATGAACTGGCGCACGCTGTACTGGCGGCCGGTGGCAATCACAAAATCCTCGGGCTGGTCCTGTTGCAGCATCAGCCACTGCATCTCCACATAATCCTGAGCATGGCCCCAGTCGCGGAGGGCGTCGAGGTTGCCCAGATAAAGGCAGTCTTCCAGGCCTTGGGCAATATTGGCCAGCCCACGGGTGATCTTGCGGGTGACAAAGGTCTCTCCACGCCGAGAACTTTCATGATTGAACAGGATGCCATTACAGGCATACATGCCATAGGCCTCCCGGTAATTGACCGTGATCCAGTAGGCGTAGAGCTTGGCCACCGCATAGGGGCTGCGGGGGTAAAAGGGCGTGTTTTCGTTTTGGGGCACTTGCTGCACCTGGCCGAACAGCTCGCTGGTGCTGGCCTGGTAGAATCGGGTTTTACTTTCCAGGCCGAGGGTGCGGATTGCCTCCAGGATCCTCAGGGTACCCAGCGCGTCGACGTTGGCTGTGTACTCGGGGCTATCAAAGCTGACCTTGACGTGGCTCTGCGCGGCCAGGTTGTAGATCTCGTCAGGCTGGGTTTCCTGGATGATGCGGATCAGATTGCCGGTGTCGGTGAGATCGCCGTAATGGAGGCGGAAGCGGAGGTTTTCGTGATGGGGATCCTGATAGAGGTGATCAATGCGCTGGGTGTTGAAGGAGCTGGCCCGGCGTTTAATGCCATGCACAAAATAGCCCTTCTCAAGGAGAAATTCCGTCAGATAGGAGCCGTCCTGGCCGGTAATGCCGGTGATGAGGGCAACTTTGGGTGGATCCTGCATGATGTTCAAGCCCTTTCCTTAAGAAAACTTTTGTAGGTCTGCCTGAGGCCATGTTCCAAATCGATGGTTGCCCGCCAGCCCAAGGAGCGCAACAGTTGTGAATCGAGCAGTTTTTGCGGGGTGCCGTCAGGTTTTGTCGTGTCGTAGGTGATATTGCCGGAATAGCCGACGATCCGGGAAATGGTTGCTGCCAGTTCGGCAATACTGACGTCGTTGCCAAAGCCCACGTTGATGTGGCTCTGCATGGGAGAAGTATGACGGGCAATCACCTCCCTTGGCAGATTCATGACATGGATGCAGGCCGACGCAAGGTCGTCAACGTGGAGAAATTCGCGTCGTGGCTTGCCGGTTCCCCAGATGACGGTCGAGGGAGTATTGTTAACCTTGGCTTCATGGAACCGGCGAATCAGGGCAGGAATGACATGACTGTGTTCTGGATGGTAGTTGTCTCCAGGACCGTAGAGGTTAGTGGGCATTACACTGCGAAAATCGGTTCCATGGCTGCTGCCATGCTGCCGGTTAAAACTTTCGCACAGCTTGATGCCGGCAATCTTGGCAATGGCATAGGGCTCATTGGTCGGTTCAAGAGGGCCGGTCAATAAAGCATCTTCAGGTATCGGCTGGCAGGCAAATTTGGGGTAGATGCAGCTTGAGCCGAGAAAGAGCAGTTTTTTAACCCCTACCTGCCAGGCGGCATGGATGACATTAGCCTCCAGCATCAGATTCTGATAGATGAAATCCGCCGGAAAAATTGAATTTGCATGAATGCCGCCTACCCGTGCGGCCGCCAGATAGACCTGCTCCGGCCTGGTGGTTATGAAAAAATCACGGACCGTCGATTGATTGGTTAAGTCGAGCTCGCTGTGGGTGCGGGTAACGAAGTTGTGCTGCCCACGGGCTTGAAGTGCCCTGACGATTGCTGAACCCACCATGCCGCGGTGTCCGGCGACGTATATGAGAGGTTGGCGATGCATAGGCGGTTTTTGTATGGGCGTTATGCTTTATTGTCTTCCAGGTTCCACAGCACGAACTCCGGTCGGTTGTTGAGGATGGCTGCGTTTTTCTCGTATTCGTCCATGGTTAAGGTCAATGTTCTGATCTTTTGCTTGATGTAGCGCTCGGTTTTGGTGGTGAGATCCAGCGGATTAGTGGTGTCTATGTCACCAATGAGGATAAGGTCAATAATACCAGTGTCCTTCCCGTCTGCGTAATCATCGATCAGCAACGCCTGTTGCAGGTGGGCCATCCGTTCGGTATAATCAGGAAAAATGTCATCTAATTTGTTTGTTTATCGTTGTTAATGATGTGATAACCGCCAGACTTGGGTGCGCCGCGAAATTCAACGGCTCCTGCCTCCCTTAAGAGCTTGAGCCAGCGTTCTATATTTTTTTGCGAGGTTTGCAGGGCAGATGCAAAAAACGGTGCTCTTTTTCCCTCATTTTCCCTGATGAGCGTAAGTAGTGAATTTACTCCCTCATTTACTCCCTCATTTACGCCCTCATTTACTCCCTCGCCTGCTTTGCTGTCCATGGGGTAAAGGGTTACTTTAAAACTATTGCCGATCAGTTCAAACTCCGGATCTTTCGCACCGAGGCTGCGCATTGCCTGCTGAACGCGTTTAATGCCTGAGCCATATTTTTCGATAATTCCGGCCTCTTTGAAAAGAGCTGCTATTTGTTTATTTCTTGGGCTGGAAGCATAGCGCCCTGAAATTATCTGTTCCAGGCTCATCCCCTCCGGCAGCTGACCCGGATTGAAAAACTCGATCCGGTCATGGAAAATTTTTAAGGTTGAGTCTGCGCTTGCCCGGTAATCCCTATGGACAATCATGTTAAGCACTATTTCCCTGACAGCCTCCAGGGGGTATTCCCAAACCTCTTTTCGCTGGGCCGCCCCTGTAAAGGCAAATCGTTTGTTGATGTGTTTGCGGATAAAATCGAGTGCAGACTCAACCTCTGTGAACAGATCATCGCGTATGGTTAAGCTGTCTTTAATGATCGTCTCCGAGTCAAAACGACCAGCATCGATGGTGGTCATCAAGGTTGGTTGTTGAGAGAACATCAAGAAGCAGCCAAAAGTTATCCCCTGTTCGCGAATGAGCTCGAATTTCCGCAATACAGTCAACGGGTCGTCTGTGATTGGGTGATGGCGAAGAGCATTGGCAAGCGCAACGAACCGATTTACCTTCTCAAGGGAAATGTCATTGACCGTGTGGTTTGGGTCAGTGGCAAAATCCCAACTCAGGTTAATCGTCTTTAGATGCTCGTTGGCGATTTCCTCAAGACTCATCACATGGTTGGAAGCATGTTTTCTGATGAGATATTTGCCTTTTATGCTGACTGGTTTGACCGGATAGCTCGGAACCCACAATACGGCGATATCCTTTCCCTGGTGATGCACTATTTCAATTTCAGGTATGACTGACGGCGAGGTGGATGCCTTGACCTGGTTAATCCATTGCTGTGGGGTTTCTGCTGATAAGGAAATACCGACAATGTCACCGTTGTCTTTGACTCCAATAACTACACGACCTCCCCTGGCATTGGCAAAAGCCACCAGCGTTTCAATGGTTTCCCGCCCAAATGAGGTTTTGAATTCAAGTTCATCGTTTTCACTGCTGGTAAGTAACTGGCTCAACATATCGACCTGCCATTCATTTCAGTGTGGTTCGGGTTCGTTTCCCACCCCAACCTTAGGGCCTGTCAGCAAATAACTTGAACATCTTTCATCTCATCTTCGGGCCATCTTTGGCTGCGGCTCAATCGCAAAATCCTCGACGTAGCACTGCTACGCCTGTGTTTTTGCGCTGGTCGCCACAACCAAATCTGCCCCAAACCTGAGCGCAATTTTGTTCAAGTTATTTGCGAACAGCCCCTTAGAGTTGGAGTTTTGGGGATATGGGGCAGTCGTCATTCACTTTTTCCCACAGAATAAACTGCGGCCGGTTGTTGAGGATGGCGGCGTTATTCTCGTATTCTTCCGCTGTTAGGTTCAGCGTTCGTATTTTCCGCTCGATGTATCTTTCGGTTTTAGTGGTCAGGTCCATCAAGTTGGTTGTGTCAATATCACCGATAAGAACGAGATCGATAATGCCCGTGTCCTTACCCTCGGCATAGTCATCGATGAGCAGGGCTTGTTGCAGGTTGCCCAGTCGCTTGATGATTGATTCCAGTATCTGGTCCATGCCCAACGCTTTTTTTACCATGGAATGCAATTCGCTGAACAGTGGATGTTGCTGGTTGGCGGAGAAAAAAACCTGTCGCCCCTCCTTGTTGCTGACTAGGAGCTTGGTCTTGCACAATTGATTCAGTTCTTCCTTGACTTGGCTGGGGGACACTTGGAAGTCGGTGGACAGTTCACGCAGGTACGCTGCCCCGTTGGGGTTGAGGAAAAGGCGCATCAGGATTTTGATACGTGTCTTTGAGGTGATCAATCCGGAAAAAAGAGAGAGCATTGGCAAATGTTTTTTGTTCTAGTTTTTAGAACAAGTATCTTGTTTCGGAAAGAGCTTGTCAAGCGGAAAACAGCCCGAATCCGTATAACTCGTCTTCATCCAGATGTGGCCGGGCGTTACCTCTTAAAGTTTTCAATAATTTTTTCATTCAGACAATCACGGAGAAATAAAATCATTTTATTCATATCATTCGACGAATAAAATTCGAGCATAAGATTGTTGAATATAAGCTGTTTTTTTACAGGGACATTGATGATGGGAAACCCTCTGTTGAGCAAAATACCGTTCATCATGAAGCGCCCCATACGTTTATTGACATCCCAAAAAAATTGGGTTCTCGACATTTTGAGAAAGGCGGCGATTGCTTGGTCGTAGATATCTTCTATCTGCTCGAGTTCAAATTCGGTTTGCAGCCATATGGCATCGAGTTTGTCCGGGGGAGGCGGTTCATAGTCAGTGCCTGCGATACTGACATTTCCTGAACGAAACACACCCCACTCAAATGCTTCTTCTTTTCCGGCAATGTTGTGTAGCTCAAGGGCGATCGATTTTGAAAATTCGAACCTATTGTCATTAATTATTTGAAAAAGATGCATCCAGGTATTTGCCTGATTAATGACCATGTTTTGATCACTTATTTTGTGTCCGCCAACTGTTACGCCATCGAGAATCGTTTGTACTTCAGGGAGTGTGATTGCGACGCCTTCAAGATTGACCGCCTCGTAAACCAGCGATGGCACCTCTCGAACGGCGAGGTGTTTGGCGAGTCTTCTATTTGGGACCATGTTCCAGTATTTGTCCGATACATCCATTCTTAAATTTTCCTGAATCCGTGACAGCGGCTGGTTGCTGAATAGCTTGTCTCTGAGGATGATTGAAATTTTTAATGAGAAAATTCCGCTTGGTTGGCGTCTCCCCCAGCGCTTTGGGGTATTTTTCGGCACATCATCTTCATTGTCTCCAATGATAAAGCAAACGCGCCGATGAACGCTCGCGGAAACAGGATCTTAAAAAGAGTGAAATGATGCTGATGTTTCTGTTCTTGAAATAGAATGCTCTAGAGGCACCTGAAAAGATATACGAAATTTACCTATTCTGCTGCTCCAAAGTCAGAAGAACATGATCACTCCCGCTCCAAAGTGGTCGGTCGGTTTGGGTGAAGAGAGGGGCAATACGTTGGCGCTTGTCTTCGCTTAACTGGTGCAGCCATTGTGCGGTGAGATCGGTTCTGAAGAGGACATGAGTGATTTGACGTTGGTGAAGTTCGTCAATGATGGTGTGTTGGGAAGATGAAGAGGATGCGAGATATTGCGCCAAGATGCTGGCGGAAGAATAGGGTTGTTCGAACACGGGCTGGAAATCCATGTAATATCCACGGTTCCCGAGAAAGATACACAGGACCTTGGCATTTGCGGGAAGGAGGGTGTTGGCTCTCTGGATGGCCGGATATTCGCGGCGGTAGGTGGAGATGTACTGGTCGCGGCTTTGGGTTCCCGAGAGATAGGGCAGAGGTTGGACAACCTTGAATTGGTGGATGATGTACTGACCGTTGTACCCCAACGCAGCACAGAGGAGCAGTGCGAGTGGAAGATCAGGCATCCATTTGACAGCAGCTATGGGCGAACATTTCTGGCGGATCCCGGAACGGAGACCGCGAATACCGTAGAGGGAGAGAATGACAAGGGGGGGCACGATGGGCACAACATAACGAATGCGCATCGCCTCCTGGAAAAAGGTAAAAAAGAAAGAGAGTAGGGTAAACCAGAGAAGAAAATTTTGTTCACGCCGCTGGCAGGGGGCTTTGGGTCGAAAGAGAAAGGCCAGCATCGGCAACAGGAGAAGAAAGGGGCTCAGCTTGCCGTCGAAATAGCGGGGATCGTCGTCTTTTCCTTCGATAAAGAAACGGATTGGCAGAAGCAGAGCCTCCCACCAGGTCTCATTGTACAGAACCTTTCGTCCGCTCAAGGCAGTGTTGCTGTGAGAAGCCAATTTTTCTCTCAGCGACTCCGAAAAATCTTTCCTTATTTGTCTGGATTGTTCATTGTCGGGGGGCGATGTTTTCTGGAACAGCTTATTGTGCAGTGGATAGATGGGATTGCCTGTCCAAACATAATTTTTGATCAGCCAGGGGGAAAAGGAAGCCAGGCTGGCGAGGAGAAAGACAACGGCGCAAAGCGAAGCCTTGAAATTGCTTCGATTCTGTGGAAGTGCACTCTGTTGGTAGAGTAAAGGAACGAGCAGGGTAAGAACGACGATCGACACAATCCCATTATATTTCGTTCCGGCAGCCAGGCCGCAGCAAAGGCCAGATAAGAGAAGGCGTTGCCAGGGGAAGTGTCGGTCAGCCCAATCGAGGAGCAGCAGCAGTGACGCTGTGGTGAAAAAAGCGAGACCGAGATCAACGTAGACGGTTATGGATAGTTTGACGATGATCGGCACGGAAAGAAAAAACAACACGCCATACAACGCATAATTTTTGCCTAGACGAGCGTTCAGATAGCGGTAAAGCAGCAAGCCGGTAAGCAGCGCAAAACCCAGGTGAATGTACTTGGGCAGGATATCGCTTCCCCAATAGAGGGCAAGGGTATAGAGCACATCGAGATTCATGGGGTAATAGGAGAAGGGTACCTCCGGAATCTCATAGATGCCGCCGTGCTTGAGCCACAGTTTGGGCACAAAGAGATGGTGGGTGAGGGCGTCGCGGTCTACGGGCGGAACGGAGGCGAGAATGATGGTTGCCGCAATGAGAATGAGGAGGAGTGAAAACATGCCCCCAATGAGAAGGTTTTCATTCTTTCGCATTGAAATGTGTTGCATGAGAAGGTCGTTTCGAAAGAGAGAGTTACGCTTTCTACAGGTAGCGGGCTAAAATTTCAGTAGGAATGGCACCCGGGTATACCTTGCCGTCGATGACAAAGGTTGGTGTGCCGATAATGTTCAATTTCATCCCTTCGCGAATTTCATGGAGCAGCGCGGCCCGAATCTGTGGGTGTCGTGTTGCCGCAGCCAGTTCCCCGCCGCTGATGCCGCTCATGGTAGCCAGCGTTCTCGTATTGAACGGTTCCTTTGTTCTCCCCATCGTATAGAGCGCGTCGTTCATTTTCCAGAATTTTCCTTGTGACCCAGCATAGATAGCAAGCATTGCCATTTTCCCCGAACCAACATGAAAAGGTTCGGGGACGATAAGGCTGTTGAACGCATGGTCCATGGGATAATGATGATGCACCAGTCGAATTTCCTGTGGATGGGTGGCGATTAACCGGCGGAGGTAGATGTGCATCTTGCTGCATTGAAAGCACTGGTAGTCGGTGTATTCATGGATGGTCAACCGCGGTGACTCGGCACCGATCCAGGGGTGCCCTTCTTCGGTGAAGCCATGGGGGAGATCGTTTGCCAGAGGCGGGGGCGTGTAATGCCAGTAGGGAGGCAGCAGTGCTCCGGTGAGGGCGAACAGGCCGCAAAGCAAGGGAATCCCAACTGCGGTCGTTGGCGTGCGTAAGGCAATCCGCATCGCGCTGAGAAAACCGGTGGAATACGAGAGTGGGATAAACCTGCGTATAATTATCCAGCAAGAGAAAAGAAGTGCAAAGCTGATAGCATAACTGGCCATGCAAAGAATGCAGTGCGCTTTAATTTGGGTGGCTGAGATATAGCCCAGGTATAACGATGTACCCGAATAAAGGAGCGCCAGAAAAAATAATAGATACCATAAACCAAATTTTTCATGGTTCTCTCTTGAAACCGGAAGAAAAGCAACAAGAAAAACAAGGTAGGCGAGTATACCCCAGACGGCCAGCGGCAGGCCCAGTAGAATGGACCAAGGACTCTGTGCGACCGTATCGCAATTAATTGATTTGGTGAGGGCACAGAAGCTGGTGAATGCCGGATCTGTATAATTCCGGTAGTGCAGCCAGGCAAGGTACCCGGTGTCGAGAAGGCCGCAAAGGATCAGAGCGAGGACCGGGAAAGTGTAAAAGCAGTAGGGGGGTCTTCTGTTGGAACTATGTGGTGTGCGTGTCATCGAAGTGCTGAAAAAGGTGTCACTGCATGGCTGCTAGGGCTTTGTTCGCTGCCATAAAAATAACAGGGGCAACGAGTTTCACATCAACTGGAACCGAAGAGTAATCCTTGGGTAACCGTTCAAGTTCAACCTTGATCTGAGGCAGTCCGTGCAGACTGATCAGTTGATCGGCAAAATATTCGCCTTGTTTGAAATCCTTCGCCAAAAGCCGGTTTTCGATCAAACTGCAGAGAATTCTCCTGTTGTCAGGCTCACCTTTCAAGGCATGCAAGAGAAACCATAAACCTTGGGGGTGATTTCCCGCTCTGGTAAGTGCCACTCCGCAGTTGTAGAAGTAACGTTCTTTGTTGACCTGGGTGATATGCATCGCCCGGCTGGTATTTTCGGCGGCCTCATCGGGGCGATCGAGCCATAAGAGGAGATGTGCTTTCAGGTTGAAAAATCTGCTTTGCTGGTCGTTTTTGGCAATGACCTGGTCGATCTGTTCAAGGGCTTGGCTAAACTTCCCCTGGAGGGTGAGTGCATTTGTAAGGTCGAACCGGGAGGTGATGAAATTGGGATTGATGGCAAGGGAGCGTTGATAGTTGCTGACGGCCAAATCAAGCAGACCATACTTAAAATAAACCTTGCCGATGTTGCCGACAATAGCGGCCTTAAAGGAAGTTCTGGGGCTTTCCAGGTGAAGGGCCTTTTCAAAGAGGGCAACGGCAGTTCGCAGATTCTCCGGGCTTTTTTCTTTCTGCCATCCGTAAATTTCGCCAAGTTTGGCATAGGGCCTCGCATTGGTCGGGGCTTTGGCAAGCGCATCCGTCCAGAGGGACTCCTCGGTGGCCCATACCTTGTTGCGGCTGTAGGTGCCGAGGCCTAAGGCGATGAGTACCACTGGGATGGAAAAAAGCAAGGCGGCGTAGATGAGCCGACTTGATTGTTTACTCGTTTCGATGCTTGTGCAGAGTCCCGCCGCAACGGGGAGGAACAAAAACATGGAGGGCAAATAGTTGCGATGCTCAAAAATCATTTCCAGGGGAATGAAGGTTGATTCCACCAGATGATTGATGAAAAAAAAGAGGATGGCAAAGCCGAGCAAGGGGCTTTTGCGCCGTTGCAAGACGGCGAAAGCGATCAGGCCAAGACAGAGAAGAATCGCCGGTAAGGTGGTCCATGGTTGCCAAGGGGAAGTCGAAAGCGGAAAGCTGTGGTCAATGGAAAGACGGGAAGGTGAGGGAAAAAAAATAAGAGAAAGGTAAAAGAGCAGGATTGATGGTTGGGTCAGCAATCGTTCGCCGATAGAAAACGGTCGGCTGCCGATGGGTTTGTTGAGGTACTCGAGGAGGTTGTGGTCAATAATATAATAGGTTCCTGCTGCAAAGAAGCAGAGCGTTGCAATCAAGGTTGTGCGTAGCGCGATTGTTGAAAAACGGTCGTTAGGGATGTGCAGAAAAAAATATTCTATAGCAAACAAAATCGGTATCAAGGTGATAGCATTTTCTTTACATCCCAACGCGAGAAGGAAACAGAGTAAAGATGAAGCGAAATAAGTGATCCTGCCTCGGCTTTCACGGGCTTGACGAGCTTTTATATAGGTGTAAAGGGCTAGAATAAAAAACATGGCCGCCATTGAGGCCATGCGTTGAACAATGTAGGTAACTGCCGGTACTTGTATAGGGTTAACAGCCCAGAGAAGGCTGGCAAGCAGCGCAATGGTATAAGCGTATTTTTTGTTCGTTACGGAGGCTTGTGGGGAATTAAGAAGTAGGATGGTACTGCGGAAGAGGAAAAAAGTGGAGCAGATATGAATGAGGAGATTGATTACATGGTATCCCCTCGGATTATCCTGGCCAATCAACCAATTGATGGCAAAAGTAAAGTTGGCGATAGGACGATAGAAATTTCCTTCTGCAAATGGTTTGGAGAAAAAAGTGTGCCACAATGTTGCAGGAAAATAGTTGGTAATTTTAATTGGTTGATTGTTGACAATATTTGGAAGATCATCAAGGGTCCATGAAACGATCAGAGAGTTTGCCTGACATGCAGCGATAAAGAGAAAGATCAAAAATAGATAGCGACAAGTATGTTTAAATATCATGGTTCGCTAGCGAGAAAGGCACTAATTTTTTCCTTATTGGTTTGGTGTGGAAGTGAAAAATTTATTTTTTTTTGGTAAATTTCTAGGGATAATAAGGCGCCTTTTAAAGGCGCCTTATTATATTGCTAAATGTAAAATAAAAATTATGGTTTTACTTCTTTTGTAAAAACGTTACTGCCATCCCACGCGCCATTTGACGCATTTTGATAGTCTGAAGGACATCTTGCTGATCCATCAGTTACAGTAATGGTAATTCCAGTATTTGGATCATTGTCTGCGTCCAAGATAGAGGCAGTGTTAGCGGTTGGATCGCCAGCGCGGGACATGGTGAAACCCTGGCCGCCATTAAGATCGCCAAGATCAGGCGTCGCAGTATGTGATGGTATTGAAAAATAATCTGCTATCGCTGCTGCGATATTGTTAGCATCCGACTCAGCAGCCGAACAGAAAGTTTTATTCCTATACGCAATAAAGTTCGGAATGGCGATTGCCGCCAAAATACCGATGATTGCGATAACGATCATCAACTCGATCAGGGTGAAGCCTTCTTCTTTTGCCCGCAGTCTCAGTCTGTTCAGTGTCATGGTGTTTCCCTCCAGTAGGCGTTTGGGTTGCTCCGGTCGGTGATTCGCCGGGTGCGCTTTCAATGCCTCATCAAAAGCATATGCCGTGCCAACTTCCTTTTTCTGGTGAATTGGCTTTTTTTTCAATCTGTTAGCGTTATCCCTTTGTATTTTTCCGGTCGGTTTATACAATCTGTAGAGAAATCGTCGTGCCCTTGGTGACAAACAGTGGCTTCTGGTGACAAATTTTGTCAGTTGGCAGGGCCTTGCTTGCCCATCTCTTGCTTCAGCGCCATCGTTTGCCATGCGTTATAGTTTAACTACCCATATTGTCGCTCTTTTGTTGGCGGTGCTCGGGTTTGCCTCCGGGCTGACCTTCTTTGTCACCCTTTCATTCTGGTTGCGGGATGCTGGTTCTTCCTTTGCGCGGGAGAAGGAACTTGCCCTTGCCCTGTTCGCCGAGCGACAATTCTATCGATCCCTGGAAATCGGATACAGGGGGGATTATTTGCAGGGGTTCATGCAGCAGGCCCTTGCGTCTGCAGGGGCTGTTTATGGTTGCGCCAAAGGGGATGATGGCACCCCTGTCTGTTTTGGTGATCAGGCAGCGGCTGGTGTTGCCGACCTCGGTAGTTTTCTTGGTGAGGCTCAACCCGGGATTGTGGTTCGGCGATTGTGCGGCAGGCAGTGGGTCGGCATAGTACCTGGAAAGCGGTACCTAGACCTCGCCCTGCAACTTCAGGGGGCGGACCTGGTTGCCCGCCCGATGGCCTTTCGTTTCGCCATGGAGCCATGGTATGGCAACATACTCGCCTTTCAGCGGTATATTGCGGTGTATCTCCTCATCAATCTCATTATTTTGTCGGTGGTGGGGTTTTTTCGGATGCGCGAAATAATCCTGCGGCCGGTGGAGCGTTTGCTGCATTTGACCAACTCGTACCGGGATGAACACGGGGTACCATTTCTTGCCCTTCAGAATGCGAACGAACTGGCGCAGCTCTATACCGCGATGCAGCAGATGCTCAATCGAATCAGGACCGATAGGGAAAAACTGCAGCAGCATGTGTCTTCTCTGGAGCAGGCCAATCTTCAACTGCGAAATACCCGTGAGGAAATGATCAGGACAGAAAAACTATCCTCGGTCGGGCGGCTGGCGGCCGGACTGGCCCATGAAATTGGTAATCCAGTGGGGATCGTCCAGGGATATCTCGGCCTTCTCGGCCGGAGCGATGTTGGCGACAACGAGCGAAATGAGTTTTGCCGTCGTGCCGAGCAGGAACTGCAACGGGTCAACCAGCTTATCCGTCGGCTGCTTGATTTTGCACGTCCCTCATCCGGAAAAGAAGAACAGGTCGATCCCCACCTTGCAATAGAGGAGGCTCTTGCCCTGCTTTGTCCGCAACCGCTGTTCGATGGTATCGAGATAACCTGTGCATTGTGTGAGCAATCTGCACATGTGCGGTGTGATTCTGGACAGTTGTTACAGGTCTTGCTTAATTGCCTGATGAATGCCGCTGATGCCATCCACACCGCAGGGTGCATGCCGGGAAGAATCAGAATAAGCAGCGTTTGGCATGAGCAGGACAACAGGCAATTTATTCGAATATTGATTGCCGACAATGGATGTGGGATGGAGGAGCACGAGTTGGCAGCAGCTTTTGACCCGTTTTTTACGACCAAGGCCCCTGGGCAAGGAACGGGTCTTGGCCTTTCGGTCTCCTATTCCTTGGTTCAGGCCATGGGGGGGGCGATCAGTCTGGCCAATCAGGCAGAGGGAGGGGCTGTGGTGACAATAGAGCTGCCCTTGAGTCTGGATGCTGGGGAGAACGACGATGACTGGTCTCAGAGCAGGGGAAAGGATGGTTCAAATGGGTTCGGCTTCAGCGGATTGTAGACAATCATGAAAGACATAAAGCAGCGATTACTCATCATCGACGACGAAGACAACATGCGCCACATGCTGTCGTCGATGCTGGTGCGTCTGGGCTACGAGGTGGAGACCGCAGCCAATGGGCGGTTGGGATTGGAGGCATTGAAAGAGACTGGCTTTGATGTTGTGCTTTGCGACATCCGTATGCCGGAAATCGATGGAATGGAGTTTTTGCGCCTTGCCGGAGAAGAGGGACTCGCACCCACAATTATCATGATGTCGGCCTTTGGTTCTGTGGAAACAGCCCTGGAGGCTATGCGCCATGGAGCCTACGATTATATTTCAAAGCCGTTCAAAGCTGATGAAATCGAATTGACCTTGCGCAAGGCAGAGGAGCGAGAGCGACTTAAACAGGACAATAAACTGCTCCGTGACAAGGTCGCCGCCCTGGAGGGGGAATGCGGTTTCGGGCGGATGGTGGCCCGGAGTAGGGCGATGCTCGATGTTTTCACCTTGGCGGCAAAGGTGGCGCCCCATCCGACCACGGTCCTGGTTACCGGAGAAAGTGGCACGGGGAAAGAGCTCGTTGCCCAGGGGATTCACGAGAAAAGTGGGCGTGAACGCGCAAAATTCGTTGCAGTGAATTGCGCAAGTCTACCGGAAAATTTGATTGAGAGTGAACTGTTCGGCTATAAGAAGGGAGCCTTTACCGGAGCGGACAAGGATAAGCTCGGCCTCTTTGTCCAGGCTGATAAAGGAACCTTGTTTTTAGACGAAATCGGTGAATTGACCCTCTCGCTGCAGGTCAAGCTGCTGCGGGTGCTGCAAGAGGGAGAGGTGCTGCCGGTTGGCTCGAACCTTCCTCAAAAGGTCAATGTTCGGGTCATCGCAGCCACAGCACGCGATCTTGAACAGGAAGTTCGGATGGGTTTGTTTCGCCAGGATCTCTTTTATCGATTGAATGTTGTTCATATACGGTTGCCGCCCCTTCGCGAACGGACGAGCGATATCCCCCTGTTGAGCGAATTTTTCCTGAAACGCCATACTCTGCGTCTTGGCTCACAGGCGGCATCGATTGCACCGGCGACCATGTTGTTGCTCATGCAATACAACTGGCCGGGCAACGTGCGTCAACTGGAAAATGTGATTGAGCGTGCCGTTGTGCTTGCTGAAAAAAAAGTCATCCTTCCGGAAAATTTGCCCGAGGAATTTGGCCATCGCTCCAATGGGCGGCGGATGGATGATTTTTTTGGTGGATTTTCCATTAAGCAGGGGCAGCGGGTTATGGAAACATCTCTCATCCGCAGAGCGCTGCAGGCGACCGGAGGGAATAAATCAAAGGCCGCGGAACTGCTTGAGATAAGCTATCCCTCCCTACTGAGCAAGATCAAGGAGTATGCAATCAGCGGATAGGGAAAGCGGCGGCAGAATGTGTGGCTAAATAAAGAAATTTAATAATCAGGCCTTGGTTGTTAAATTTTTTTACAAAAAAAACTTCGAGGCGATAAACATGCAGAGTACCCTGCAATGAGCTATTTGTTTCTTTTATCATTCATACCAGTAGAGTAGTGGTATATTTTTCCTGATACAGAATCTGGCGCAAATTTTGTTTGTAGGTGGTTGGAGGGCGTATGATCACTCAACGGCGACATTGGATTTTTTCGACGCAGGGGTTCACCCTGATGGAAGTCATGGTGGTGGTGGCCATTGTTGGCATTATGGCCGCGATCGCCATCCCTAATTATTTGAGTTGGAAGCCAGGCTATGAATTTCGCGGCGCGGTCTCGAGAATTGCCAGCGATTTGAACAAGGCCAAGATGAGGGCCTTGGAGATCCGGCGAGAAAGCAGGGTGCTTTTTTGTGGAGATGCGTACCAGGTTATCGATGGCGACCAGACCATGTACTCCAACTGGCCCACACCTGCCGGTGCGGGAGGATGTTTGTCTGCAACCCAGCAAACAACCCTTGAAGGGGCAGGGCGTCGAGTAAGGAATGTCTCGCTTGCCGACTATAATAATGTCACGGTGGACTCCAATCCGACGCCGACGTTTTCTCCGCGAGGCTTTGCTACGACATTGGTTACCATCAAGGTGAAGCATGCAAAAAGCGGAGAATCCGCTCAAATTGCAGTGAATCAGACCGGCCGCGTGCGCGTGGAGTGGTGATGATGAAAACAATGAAAGATACGCACGGATTCACCTTGGTCGAATTGTTGATCGCGATGGTTATCTTGGGCGCTGTGTTGACAGGCATTGTCCGCATGTTCAGCAACACAGGCCATTATCATTCCGCCCAGGAGATGATGGTCGATCTGTCCCAGGACCTTCGCGCTGTGAAGCAGCTCATGGTCTATGAGCTGCGAACCGCTGGCTGCGACCCTCTCAACAAAGGTAGCTTCGGCTTTCAGGTGGATAGCGATGACCGCTATAACACCGATAGTAATTCAATCCACTTCACCACCGATATGGATAATGGCGATGGCGACGGGTATCTCGAACCCGACGGTGATGCCGATGATCCCAATGAAGAGATAACCTATTACCGTGATGACTGCGCGGGGAACGCCTTGGCTGCTGGGAACACGTCTGCCGGCTGTTTGAAGCGTAGGCTTGGCTCATCAGGTACCGGGCAACCGATGATGACCGGTGTGACCAACTTTGAGGTGCACTACTATGACCAGGATGGGACGGAACTGACCGGGGCCAACTTGGCGACCCTGGGGAAGTTGGAAAAAATCGATACGGTTCGCGTCATTATCCAGGCACAGGTGGAAGAGCCGACCAAGGTGAGTGCCGATGCGCGGACCCAGCAGCTGGACTTTCGCGTCCTGATCAGGAACGGGTGAGGAAGGATATGAACTCCATGAAACAGAGGGCAAAACTGGCAACCGGGCAGAGGGGGTTTACCCTGCTGGAAGTGTCCATAGCCATGGCTATCCTGGGTATCGGCATCATGTCGATCGTTGCCTTGCAGACTCGGGATATGATGTACAACAACAGCTCGCGCCGGCAGACCGAGGCCTATACCTGGGCCATGGATAGGGTGGAGCGGCTGAGAGCGATCTCATATACCGATACCGATCTCGCTGTAAGCGGTTCCCGGAAAACAGAAACAGAGGGGGCGTATTCTGTCAGGTGGCTCGTGAGTGACAATACCGCAAATGTTCCTGATACCAAAAAGGTGGATGTGACTGTCTTGTGGAATAATAACGTTATCTCGACCCTTTCTTTTACGCGGACACGGTCTGCGATTTAGGTGGCTTGTATACAGTGGGGCAGGAGGCAGGTATGAAATACATATTACGTGATGAGCAGGGGACGGCTATCGTTGCCGCGTTACTTATTCTCCTTATGCTGACCTTTGTTGCTTTGACAGCGACCGACACGACGGTCAATGAGAAAACCATGATTCGCAATGAAGCTATTTTTGAACAGAATTTTTCTCTGGCAGAATCTGCTGCCCTTGAAGGTCTGCAAAAGCTGGCCAGCATGGATAATGATGACATTGCAGATCTTCTGCCAAGTAGAATTTCGTCAACGTCAACGAACAAGGATCTTCTGGTCGGCTCTGATAGCGAGGAAATGAAAGATATCTTCGATCTTCTCGATTCGACTAGCGATGGCATTATCGATAAAGACGATTACTACGCTGCTAGCCCTTCGTTTGAAAAATCAAATATTGGCGCTGAAACTTACAGAACAGCCTTGCTGCTTCCCATAGCCAATGGCGATTCCCTGAGTACGACAACCGCACGGAGCCGATTATACCGCTATGATACCATTGGCCTCTCCGAGGATGGTGGCGGAAAATCGATGATTCTTATCGGCTACAAACGAAGAATTGAGCACTGATTGTCCATAACTATTTTGAGGTCGCTCATGAAGCTATTTCTTACTGTATCCAGATTTTTGATGTTGTTGGCACTGCTGTCAATGGGGATACAAACCTCCATTGCCAATGCAACGGATTATACTATTAGCGTCAGCAGTGCAGCCCCGGTTGTCGAAGGAAGTACCACCGCAGTGGTTACGGTCAGCCTTTCACCGGCAGTTGCAACTGGAGAACAGGTGGCGATCTCATGGGCCACGGTTGATGGAACGGCAACTGCGGCGAGCGGAGACTACAACGCGGCAACGGGTACGCTCGTTTTCGATCCTGGCGATTCCGCCAAAAGCATCTCTGTCGCAGCGAATACGGATGGAACCGTCGAAAATAGCGAATCTTTGAAGATTCACGTTTCCAACCCGACCTTTGTTTCCGGAAGTGGTGTGTTGAGCGGTGACACAGATGTTGAACGGTCCGTAACAATTACTAATGTTGAGACAGCCACAGTAACCTTAAGTGGTGTGGTTGTCGATGGAACTGAGGGCACCTCGCTTTCTTATAAGATTGATCTCAGTAATCCGGTGGCAGACGATGTCGTTGTCAATTACTCCGTTGCGGGGAGTGGGACAGACGCTGCAGAGGGCACTGATTACACAAGTGGCAGTTCCGTCATCATTCCTGCTGGCCAGACAACCTCTCTTATCCTCATCAATCTTGACGATGATCTTGTCGTTGAAAATGACGAAGAGTTGACAATCACCTTAGGTCCTCTCAGTTCGACCATCACTGCCGTGAGTTTGGGAAGTGCCACAACCGCAGTTGGCACAATTCGGGATAACGACAGCGCCAGTCTTTCGATCAACGATGTGAGTGTGGCTGAAAATGGCGGAAGCGTGAGTTTTACGGTGAGCTCGAGTGCAACCGTCGAATCGAGCGCCAGTGTGAGTTTCGATTATACAACTCAGGATGGCACCGCCACAGCCTCGGCCGATTACACGGCCCAAAGCGGAACAGGGACGATTTCAGGCGGCAACAGTACGGTTATTACCGTCCCGATTACCGATGATCTTCATGTTGAGGGGGCGGAGACTTTCACCTTGAAGCTCAGCAACTCGAGCAGCAACGCAAGCTTCAGCGATGACGAAGGCCTGGCGACGATCACGGATAACGACAGCGCGAGTCTTTCGATCAACGACGTAAGCGTGGCAGAAAATGGAGGCAGTGTAAGCTTCACGGTCACTTCGAGTGCGAGCATCGAACCGTCGGCGGGTGTCAGCTTTGATTTTGCCACCAGTGACGGCACCGCAGTCGCGCCTGGTGATTACACGGCCAGCAGCGGTACAGAGACCATTGCCAGCGGTACGAGCCAGACGATCACTGTGCCCATTCAGGATGATGCAATTCTCGAGGGGAGTGAAACTTTTACCGTACAGCTGAGCAATCCGATCGGCGGAGTGAGCATCGCCGATAACGAGGGTGTTGCGACGATCACGGATAACGACAGTGCCAGCCTTTCGATCAACGACGTGAGTGTGGCCGAAAATGGAGGCAGTGTAAGCTTCACGGTCACTTCCAGCGCGCCTATCGAGCCTTCTGCGAGCGTGAGCTTCGATTTCACCACCAACGACGGCACCGCAGTCGCCCCCGGCGACTACACGACCAGCAGCGGTACAGAGACCATTGCCAGCGGTACGAGCCAGACGATCACTGTGCCCATTCAGGATGATGCAATTCTCGAGGGGAGTGAAACTTTTACCGTACAGCTGAGCAATCCGATCGGCGGAGTGAGCATCGCCGATAACGAAGGTGTGGCGACGATCACGGATAACGACAGCGCGAGCCTTTCGATCAACGACGTGAGTGTGGCCGAAAATGGAGGCAGTGTAAGCTTCACGGTCACTTCCAGCGCGCCTATCGAGCCTTCTGCGAGCGTGAGCTTCGATTTCACCACCAACGACGGCACCGCAGTCGCCCCCGGCGACTACACGACCAGCAGCGGCACAGCGACCATTGCCAGCGGCACGAGCCAGAATATCACTGTTCCCGTGCAGGACGATGCGATTCTCGAGGGCAGCGAAACTTTTACCGTCAAGCTGAGCAACCCGAGCAGCGGTGTGAGCATCGCCGATAACGAGGGTGTAGGCACGATCACGGATAACGACAGCACCAGCCTCTCGATCAACGACGTAAGTGTGGCCGAAGATGGAACCAGTGCGACCTTTACGGTAACCTCGAGCGCCACCATCGAGCCTTCTGCGAGCGTGAGCTTCGACTTCACCACCAACGACGGCACCGCAGTCGCCCCCGGCGACTACACGACCAGCAGCGGCACAGAGACAATTGCCAGCGGAACGAGCCAGACGATCACTGTTCCTATCCAGGACGATGCGATTCTCGAGGGCAGCGAAACCTTCAAGGTGCAGCTGAGCAACCCGAGCAGCGGTGTGAGCATAGCCGATAACGAGGGCGTGGCGACAATCACGGATAACGACAGCGCCAGCCTTTCGATCAACGACGTAAGTGTGGCCGAGGATGGAGGCAGTGTAAGCTTCACGGTCACTTCCAGCGCGTCTATCGAACCGTCGGCGAGCGTGAGCTTCGACTTCACCACCAACGACGGCACCGCAGTCGCCCTCGGCGACTACACGACCAGCAGCGGCACAGCGACCATTGCCAGTGGTACGAGCCAGAATATCACTGTTCCCATTCAGGACGATGCGATTCTCGAGGGGAGTGAAACCTTTACCGTCAAGCTGAGCAACCCGAGCAGCGGTGTGACGCTTGCCGATGATGAAGGTCAGGGTACGATCACGGATAACGACAGCACCAGCCTCTCGATCAACGACGTAAGTGTGGCCGAAGATGGAACCAGTGCGACCTTTACGGTAACCTCGAGCGCCACCATCGAGCCTTCTGCGAGCGTGAGCTTCGACTTCACCACCAACGACGGCACCGCAGTCGCCCCCGGCGACTACACGACCAGCAGCGGCACAGAGACAATTGCCAGCGGAACGAGCCAGACGATCACTGTTCCTATCCAGGACGATGCGATTCTCGAGGGCAGCGAAACCTTCAAGGTGCAGCTGAGCAACCCGAGCAGCGGTGTGAGCATAGCCGATAACGAGGGCGTGGCGACGATCACGGATAACGACAGCGCGAGCCTTTCGATCAACGACGTAAGTGTGGCCGAGGATGGAGGCAGTGTAAGCTTCACGGTAACCTCGAGCGCCACCATCGAACCGTCGGCGGGTGTCAGCTTTGATTTTGCCACCAGTGACGGCACAGCCCTTGCGCCCGGTGATTACACCACCAGCAGCGGCACAGCGAACATTGCCAGTGGTACGAGCCAGAATATCACTGTTCCCATTCAGGACGATGCGATTCTCGAGGGCAGCGAAACTTTTACCGTCAAGCTGAGCAACCCGAGCAGCGGTGTGAGCATCGCCGATAACGAGGGTGTGGGCACGATCACGGATAACGACAGCACCAGCCTCTCGATCAACGACGTAAGTGTGGCCGAAGATGGAACCAGTGCGACCTTTACGGTAACCTCGAGCGCCACCATCGAGCCGTCGGCGAGCGTGAGCTTCGACTTCACCACCAACGACGGCACCGCAGTCGCCCCCGGTGACTACACCACCAGTAGCGGTACAGAGACAATTGCCAGCGGAACGAGCCAGACGATCACTGTTCCTATCCAGGACGATGCGATTCTCGAGGGCAGCGAAACTTTTACCGTCAAGCTGAGCAACCCGAGCAGCGGTGTGAGCATAGCCGATAACGAGGGCGTGGCGACGATCACGGATAACGACAGCGCGAGCCTTTCGATCAACGACGTAAGTGTGGCCGAGGATGGAGGCAGTGTAAGCTTCACTGTAACCTCGAGCGCCACCATCGAACCGTCGGCGAGCGTGAGCTTCGATTTCACCACAGCTGACGGCACAGCCCTTGCGCCCGGTGATTACACCACCAGCAGCGGCACAGCGACCATTGCCAGTGGTACGAGCCAGAATATCACTGTTCCCATTCAGGACGATGCGATTCTCGAGGGCAGCGAAACTTTTACCGTCAAGCTGAGCAACCCGAGCACCGGTGTGACGCTTGCCGATGATGAAGGTCAGGGTACGATCACGGATAACGACAGCGCGAGCCTTTCGATCAACGACGTAAGTGTGGCTGAGGATGGAACCAGTGCGACCTTTACTGTAACCTCGAGCGCCACCATCGAGCCTTCGGCGAGCGTGAGCTTTGATTTCACCACCAACGACGGCACCGCAGTCGCCCCCGGCGACTACACGACCAGCAGCGGCACAGCGACCATTGCCAGCGGCACGAGCCAGAATATCACTGTTCCCATTCAGGACGATGCGATTCTCGAGGGCAGCGAAACCTTTACCGTCAAGCTGAGCAACCCGAGCAGCGGTGTGACGCTTGCCGATGATGAAGGTCAGGGTACGATCACGGATAACGACAGCGCGAGCCTTTCGATCAACGACGTAAGCGTGGCCGAGGATGGAGGCAGTGTAAGCTTCACGGTCACTTCCAGCGCGCCTATCGAGCCTTCTGCGAGCGTGAGCTTCGACTTCACCACCAACGACGGCACCGCAGTCGCCCCCGGCGACTACACGACCAGCAGCGGCACAGCGACCATTGCCAGCGGCACGAGCCAGAATATCACTGTTCCCATTCAGGACGATGCGATTCTCGAGGGCAGCGAAACCTTTACCGTCAAGCTGAGCAACCCGAGCAGCGGTGTGACGCTTGCCGATGATGAAGGTCAGGGTACGATCACGGATAACGACAGCGCGAGCCTTTCGATCAACGACGTAAGCGTGGTCGAGGATGGAGGCAGTGTAAGCTTCACGGTCACTTCCAGCGCGCCTATCGAACCGTCGGCGAGCGTGAGCTTCGACTTCACCACCAGTGACGGCACCGCAGTCGCCCCCGGTGATTACACGACCAGCAGCGGTACAGCGACCATTGCCAGCGGCACGAGCCAGACAATCACTGTTCCCGTGCAGGACGATGCTATTCTCGAGGGGAGCGAAACCTTCAAGGTGCAGCTGAGCAACCCGAGCAGCGGTGTGAGCATAGCCGATAACGAGGGCGTGGCGACGATCACGGATAACGACAGCGCCAGCCTCTCGATCAACGACGTA
The DNA here is from genome assembly GCF_963665445.1 of uncultured Desulfobulbus sp. GTDB lineage: Bacteria > Desulfobacterota > Desulfobulbia > Desulfobulbales > Desulfobulbaceae > Desulfobulbus. The sequence continues at coordinate 808,685 of NZ_OY762276.1, forward strand.
AGCGTGGCCGAGGATGGAACCAGTGCGACCTTTACGGTAACCTCGAGCGCCACCATCGAGCCGTCGGCGAGCGTGAGCTTCGATTTCACCACAGCTGACGGCACAGCCCTTGCGCCTGGCGACTACACCACCAGCAGCGGTACAGCGACCATTGCCAGCGGTACGAGCCAGACGATCACTGTTCCCGTGCAGGACGATGCTATTCTCGAGGGGAGCGAAACCTTCAAGGTGCAGCTGAGCAACCCGAGCAGCGGTGTGAGCATAGCCGATAACGAGGGCGTGGCGACGATCACGGATAACGACAGCGCCAGCCTCTCGATCAACGACGTAAGCGTGGCCGAGGATGGAACCAGTGCGACCTTTACGGTAACCTCGAGCGCCACCATCGAGCCGTCGGCGAGCGTGAGCTTCGATTTCACCACAGCTGACGGCACAGCCCTTGCGCCTGGCGACTACACCACCAGCAGCGGTACAGCGACCATTGCCAGCGGTACGAGCCAGACGATCACTGTTCCCGTGCAGGACGATGCTATTCTCGAGGGCAGCGAAACCTTCAAGGTGCAGCTGAGCAACCCGAGCAGCGGTGTGAGCATAGCCGATAACGAGGGCGTGGCGACGATCACGGATAACGACAGCGCGAGCCTCTCGATCAACGATGTGACAGTTGCGGAAAATAGTGGGAATGCGGTCTTTACTGTGACTTCCAGCGTGACGATCGAGCCGTCTGCCAATGCCAGTTTCAATTACTCGAGCTATAACGGAACTGCAGTCAATCCTCAGGATTACCTGATCTCCTTGGGCAGGGTGACCATTTCCAGTGGCACGAGCAAGACGATCCTGGTCCCTCTTCTTGATGATACTCTTCATGAGGGGAACGAAACTTTCACCGTAAAGTTGACTACCCCGAGCCCCGGCGTGAGTTTTGCCGATGACGAAGGTGAGGCCACGATTACGGACAACGACAGTACTATCCTCTCAATCAACGATGTGAGCGTGGCAGAGGATGGCGGGAGCGTGACCTTTACCGTAACTTCGAGCGCTACCATCGAGTCTTCGGCCAATCTCTCCTTTGACTTCACAACGGTGGATGGGACAGCTGTCTCTGCGAGTGATTATGCGGCGTACACTGGTACAGGAGTCATTGCGAGCGGGACGACCGCTTCAGTAACGGTACCCATTCTCGATGACGTGGTAGTGGAAAGTCAGGAGCAGTTTTCGGTGCAGGTGACTGCGGCGCATAGTTCTGGAACTGCAAGTGTGAGCAGTACCCAGGGAAGCGGGCAGTGTACAATCAACGATAACGATTATGCGACACTTTCAATAGATGATGTCGCGCAGTACGAAGATGCTGGTCCCTTTGTTTTTACAGTAAAATCAAATTTGGTTGTTGCTCCGAACGCATCCATAACCGTTGATTATGCGACCATAGATGGCACCGCCAAAGCGGGCAGCGACTATGTTGCACTTACAGGGACTGCCACCATAAGTGGTGGGGATAGCACGCCCCTGTCGGTTTCTGTTATCTCCGATAATAATACTCCCGAGTCCGATGAGATCTTCAATATTCAGTTATCGAATCCTTCGGCCCAGGTAAGCGGTTTTATCAAAGATGTAGGTGTGGGGACGATACTCAATGATGACTATCTGATTACGATTACCGATATTTCTCCTTTTGGATCAATAACCGAGACAACCGGGTTAGGTGTCACTCCCACCAGTGGAGATGTGAATTCGCTCGTTTATTCGCGTGGGAGCAGTCCCGTCTTTGAAATCAATGCGGAAATTCCCTGTCCGAATGGGTTGGGGCATAATGGCAAGTCGCACTCCATTTCAGATGTGTTGATAGATGGGACATCTGAAACGAGCGCAATCGGGCAATCGACGTATACCTATTCTTTCACAAGTATTTCGCAGGATCATTCAATTGAGGCCCTTTTTACTTCGTATGTCGATTTTGATGTCGATGCGAATGGCCATATCGAGACTGGGTCCGGTAATGTTGCAGCTGGAAGCCAGGATTCAATAGAGGTTCAGGCAAATGCAACCCTCAAAGTTACCGCTGTCCCTGATTCTGGGTTTCATATATCGGATGTGCAAGTTGATGGGGTTTCGGTGGGTATACCCGAGACGTATTCTTTTGAAAATTGGATTGATGCGGATGCGACCTATAAAATTTTATTTGCCATAAATGATTTTGTCTTGGAGCCGGTGTCAACCTACAAGACTATTTTCAATGATTCTGCAGAATCTGTCGTAGCGACAACAAAAACGATTACCTATGGCTCAAGCGGATCGTTTTATGTGAACCTCAATGACTCTTCCTATGCTATTTACGGCATTCTCATCGACAACATCTCCTATCCCATTCCGGCCTCCGGGGTTGCGGTCAACTATACTGGTTTTACTTTGACCAATACTGCCAACGATTATCTTGAAGTCAAGTTTCTGGCGGTCGATGCCAATCATCGGCTAGAAGTACAGGATTACGACACCAGCCCGATCTCAGACACACCTTTGGATGCCAAGTTGCGGCCAAAGCCTGCCGCTATCATGTTTGTTCTGGATGATTCCGGAAGTATGGATTGGGAGACGATCACCACTGATTCCGATGGACGGTACGGTGGAACGTATGAGTACGTGTATTCCTATCCTGATACTGTGAGAGCGAGGGTTTATGGAGATAATAGTCTGGAAAAATCTAACCAGCAGGCTCAATGGCGGTCGCAATTCTTCGGGGTGAACAAGATGTTCTACAACCCCGGGGTTACCTACGTTCCCTGGCCAACGTTCACAGGTACACCTACTTCGCAACTTCCGGCAGTGGCTACCGATGGTCTGGCTCACGCCAATATCTATCGTCCCCGTTTTCATCCGTGGTACAGCCAGGACTGCACTGATGCGATCAACCTGGCCAATGGGGTGACGACGGCCAATCTGAACAACTGTGATAACACTACCCAAAATACACACACCTTTCCCATGGATGATGTGTTTCTCGAGTACGAAGACAACACCGACGCTATCATTGTTGACAACACGACTGCAGGGAGTTTTTCGACGAGCGGAAATTGGGGAACGTCCACAAATAGTGATATGTACGGCAGTAACTATCTGTATACCATTAAGAATAAGCAACCGCACACTGCAACCTGGACGCTGTCGCCGACGAAGACGGCGACCTATCAGGTGTATACGCGGTGGGTCGATACGGCAGATCGGCAGAACATCCCCTATACCATCAACTGTGCGAGCTGTGGCGGCGGCATCACGGTGAACATGGATCAGCGCTATCAAGGGGGAAAGTGGAACTCTCTGGGGGAATATTCCTTTACTGCAGGGGAAACTGTAACAATTAAACTGACGGATAATTTCAATCAAACTTCTTCGAGTTGTGCAGATGCTGTCAAGATTGTCCCCAAAGGGGACAGCATCAAGATACTGAATGCCCACTATTTTACCTGGGATGATGCCGATGGTGACGGCGAGATTGACTATGTCGATGCGGACTCCAATGGGCTGCTCGATAGAACCGAAACCATCACTGAGGATATTTACCTGGTCAACCTCTCCGATCCCGTTGAATACTACAAGGTTTTGAATAATTCTTCTGTCCTGAGTAGTACTAATTTGCAAGCCATCACTGCCGCAGCATTACCGTCAACAGTGGTGACCTTTGCCAGCCCAAGCGATGCTAATGCCTGGTTGAAAGAACGGCAGAATTGGTCTGATTGGTTCTCGTATTATCGAAAACGCACCCTTGCGGCCACAGGAGCTGTCGCGCGCGTTATCGACCAGATGGAGGATGTGGAGGTCGGTATTCGTTCCATCAATGCAAGCAGCTCCTATGGTATTATCCAGTCCGTGCTGCCGGTCAATGTCGCAGGCGTCGGTGATGAAACTAATACCCTGCTGGCCAAGTTGTATAGCTTTCAGGTGGAAGGAAAAGGAACTCCGCTGCGTCAGGGGCTGCAGAAAGTAGGGCAGTATTTTGACGATACTGATTATGACAGTCTAGGGAAGCCTATTACTGGCGGTGTCGGCACCTCTCCGTACAATGCCAAAGAGGATGGCGATGAGTGCAAGCAGGTTTTTGCGGTGGTCATGACCGATGGCTATTGGAATGGTTCAAACCCATCTCCTTCCGTGGGGAATGCCGATGGGAATAACGGGGCTCCCTATAGCGATGGATACTCCAACACCTTGGCCGATGTGGCGATGTATTACTTTGAAAACGATCTGTCTTCCATGGATAACCTTGTTCCGGACGGTATTTACAACCACCAGCACATGGTAACCTATACCGTTGCTTTTGGTGTCTACGGGACGCTCAATCCCTCTGACTATGACTTTAACAAGTCGGTTTACCCCACCTGGCCCAGTCCGTGGGTTAACCCAACCGATGAGCATAAAATCGACGATATGTGGCACGCGGCCGTGAACGGTCGCGGCAAGTACATGAGTGCTTCGCGTCCTGATGAGTTGGTCGACTCCTTACTTGATATTATGAATGATATTGGAACGCGGGTAGGTTCCGGCGCGTCCGTTTCGGTCAACGGCGACGAGATGTATGAGTCGGTCAGTGGCCAGACCCGTATGTTTCAGACCACCTACAACAGTGGAGACTGGCATGGTGATTTGAAATCCTACATGGTGGATACCACGACTGGCAATGTTGTGACCAACGCACCTGTTTGGTCGGCAGAAGATCAATTGGCAACCAAGCTCACTGCCACGGGCACAGGGCATGTCAATCGTGTTATTGCCAGTTATAATGGAACCGCAGGTGTTGCCTTCAGGTGGGCAGACCTCTCAGCTTTGCAACAAAAGCAACTTTTTCCCTATTTTATCGAATCAACATCGACCACCTTGACCGGAGCAGATGTCGTCAACTACCTTCGTGGTTTGAAGACCTATGAAACCAGCAATACTGGTGGCGAATTCAGGGAGAGAGATGCCTCCCATCCCATAGGAGACATTGTCCACTCACTTGCCCGATACGAGGACGATGTCTTGTATGTCGGTTCGAACGACGGAATGCTGCATGCATTTTTAGCAACGGATGCTGGGCTTGGCCAGGAACTTTTTGCCTATGTGCCGAATCTGGTCATGGGGAACCTGCGAGAGCTTGCCGATCCTGCTTATGATCATCTTTTTTATGTCGATAACACCCCTGATACCCAGGAAATGGGAAACTCGACCTACTTGGTTGCCGGCTTGGGGAAAGGTGGGAAGGGGTATTACTGCCTTGATATCACCAATGCCAAAACGGTGATAACCAGTGAGTCGACTTTGGCGTCCCGCGTGAAGTGGGAATATCCCAGGGCTGATCTTGCCTTGGGTGGCGGCACCACCTACTCATTCGTGGCGGCAACCGTGGCAGGCGGCAACGATAGCATCTATGACAGCGCCAAGGGATTTGCCAGCTCTTCCTATTATGTGGGGCAAACGATTTCTGTCTCCGGCGCTACTTCGAGCGGAGGATCCAATGATGGTATGTACACAATCAAAAGTATTGCCTCGGACGGTTCCTCTATTGAAGTCGCTTCAGGGAGTTTATCGACAGGGTACGGCAATGGCGCAACGGTCAGTTTGTCGGAGGCCTATGTCCTTCTGACTGGAAACACGTTTACCTTTTCCAGTGGGACGGGGACTGGTGGCAATGATGTCATTGCAGACAGCAATAGCGGATTCAGTCCTTCTATCTTTGCAGTGGGGCAGGTTATCTCGGTCATCGGCGCCAACTACGCCGATGGACTCAACAGCGGGACCAACGATGGGCAATATAAAATTACCAAGGTCGATTCGGCTGGAGGGTATATCGAAATTCAGTCAGGGAGCCTGGTGACCGGCTATGGTAATCATAAAAATATCACCTTTACCAAAGCCAATATCGACCCCAAATTGGGCTATTCGTTCAGCAAGGCCTATTTTGTTGAAACCAACGACTTGTCGATCGGGTCCGGAGATTTGCAGGGATGGGTGGTTGTGTTTGGCAATGGCTATGGCTCGGAGAACGGGACGGCGATCCTCTATGTTCTCGATCCCTCAACTGGGGAGGTCATAAAACGTATCGAGACGGGCGTTGGTCCATTTAACGGATTGTCGACTCCGAATGCCATCGATGTGGATAACGATCTCAGGGTTGATTACGTCTATGCCGGTGACTTGCTGGGGAACATGTGGAAGTTCGATTTTACCTCCAGTAATCACGATGACTGGCAGGTCGCCTATTGTGAGGGGGGCAACACCACCGATCATTGCAAGAGCACTGTTTCCGGGATTATTCCCAAACCGTTGTTTGCAGGGTTGAGCAATCAACCGATCACCGGTGCGCCCGATATCATGCGCCATCAATCTGGTGAGGGCTATATGGTTATCTTTGGCACCGGTAAATATGTGGGAGAGCCGGATCTTTCTTCCATATATACCCAGTCGCTCTACGGTATTTGGGATTGGGCCCCGGACTACCTGGATACCGGTTATAACGGAGCGCGTGTGGATGTGGGATCGACCTCGCCGCAGACGGCCACCCTGTCCAATTGGCCGGAGACGGATACAGCCGGCGATGCAACCCATACCCTGTTGCGCCAGGTTGCCTTGAGCGAGGGGTATTTAGACACTGATGGTGATGGTGTTGTGGAGACTTCTTCCTATTACCGTAATATCTCTAATTATTCCGGGACCTATACGCTCACTCAAACCAGCAAATTGTCCGCAGGGCATCGTTTCCGGAACAAGGATATTAACGGTGATGGCAGTGTTGACGATAATGACCTCGTGCCGGATTCTAACGTTGGCTGGGTCTTTGATTTGCCCAGTAAAATTGATATTGATGGCGACGGTCAAGACAATGACAAGGACGGCACCATAGATGAGTCGGGTGAGCGTATCCCAGGTGAGCGTGTCGTCAATGACACTGTGATTCGTGACGGCAAGGCGATTATTCTTTCCTTTGGCCTGACTGGAACACGCTGTAATTCCGGCGCCTATTCTTTCCTCAATGAGCGTGATGCCAATACCGGAGGTATGACGTCTTCCGCTGTGTACGACTTGAACGGTGATGGCGAAATCGATGCCGATGATGGAGTGCAGATACAGGTCAATTACGATGCCAACAACGACGGGAAGATAGACAGCAGTGATGTCATTACGGCCTACCCCTCAGATATCGCCTATGAAGGTCGTTTATATAACCCGGCAATTTTGCGGGAGAGCGATGATTCGGACAAAGATCCGGAAGAGAAGAAATATTTCAGTACTTCCCAAGGGGCAATTATCGTTGTCAGTGAAAAGGCGGAAAAGCGAGGGTTTTCGTACTGGCAGCAGATGGAGTGAGGCTTTAACCTGTGACCTCTACCGGAGAGAACAATGAAAGGTAATCTAGCAGTATATTATTTGATCCTTATAGCAATTATGTTGTTTGCTTACACTGCTCAGCATGAACTGCATGCCAAGGAAGTGCTGGGTGAATTTGAAGCCGCACGCGTGGCCAACATGAACAAAGGCTGGGTTGACTCCATCACCGCCGATGGTATCGTTATTGATGATATTTATGTGCCGTTGTCATCTGTCAAATTGTACGATCAAGGCGGGTTTTTGAAAGATATCTCATCGCTTCGGGTGGGGGAGTATGTCGCCTTTCAGCGTGATGGCGAGCGGATGGAAATTCACCAGGTTGATGAGGTGGGTGAACGTCCGGGGGAGACTGCAACTTCTGTTCAGAAATCTTCAGGTTCTGCCCCGCCCAGCGATAAGGTCATTCGTCAGGTCGATGGTGTGTGGAAAAATTAATTCGTCATTTGTTTGACTCTCTCTGCTTAATCCTTGGGCGGATGCAGCTATGGAATAGCATCCCACACTGCCTCCGTCCTGTTCCTCTTTCCCCCTCCCGTCAAGGCGAGTCTTGAGAAGCGTACTATTATGATTTCTTGATTCCTGAATTTCAGGTTCGTGATTACAGAACCGGCATCGTAAAAAAATCAAAAACCTGAAAATTACGCTTAGTGAAATCAGTACATTACGAAGCTCGGAACATCTTCTCAGGGGTTTTTACGAGAACGATATTTTTTATAAACCGATTACTACGGAACTTCAGCTCAAGGGGAACAAAGACGAGATCCCTTATATGTATTCGGGATGACAGAGATTAGGCGGCTATGTCTAGGGAGCGTATCGCCACCCCGAGGTCATCTCTCGACCATCGGGAGAGATCTCCTCTTTGCAAGCTGAGCTTTGATCGTAATCAAGTTGTATAAAGTCATCCTCTCTCACCTGGGCATCATGCAGGTCAGTAGTTTTCCTCCGAGGTGAAACTGGTCGATGCTGTTTTCCAGTTCGCTCTTCATTGCATTTTTTGCAGTGCATATCACTTGAAAAAAATCCCGATTCCGTTTTTACTCCGCACTCAATATTTGTAAATTTTTCAAAAAAAATATTACAAAAATGGAACAGTCGTGGGCACCTTGCAGGGTATTGTTTAAAGATATACTGTTATATTAGATTGTTGCAATGCTACCCTTTTTTGGCACAATTGTTGTAATGTAATGCATATTCGACAAAGTTTTGTGTTTGCATGAATAACCAACGTTGAGGGGGAAGAGAAAACAATGATGATCGATTCGCGATGAACGCATGCGGCCACGAAATGGGAATGTTGGCGCATGGGCGTAAAAAAATCTGGTCAACCCTGAGTGAGTATTGAATTAGAGCGCGTGCGTTTCAGACGGTAGCGCGCAAAGGTTTAGAACCGTGATGGGTGATCGCAAGTCGTTTCCGGTAAGGAGTGTTTTATGAAATTTGTGAGTGCGATAATTAAACCGTTCAAACTCAATGAAGTTCGCGAGGCATTGACTGCGTTGGGGGTGAAAGGTGTAACGGTGACCGAGGTCAAAGGCTTTGGTCGTCAGAAAGGACATACCGAGATGTATCGTGGTGCCGAGTATGTCATTGAATTTTTACCTAAACTCAAAATCGAAGTTGCGATAGATGATGAGCAGCTTGGCCAGGTTGTCGAGGGGATCAAAAATGCGGCCAACACAGGGAAGATTGGTGATGGAAAGATCTTTGTTTTTGATCTTGAGCAGGTAATGCGCATACGCACAGGCGAATCCGGCCCTGAGGCGCTTTGATAAGGAGGAAATTGTGAAAAATAAATTAACTACAGCCTGCCTTTTGGCGATGTTGGCCCTGTTGTGGATATCTCCGGCCTTTGCGGATGCCGCTGCCCCTGTACCCGATAAAGGTGACACTGCATGGATGATCACGGCGACAATGCTGGTCACCTTGATGACCATTCCTGGATTGGCACTGTTTTATGGCGGCCTTGTCCGTACCAAAAATATGCTTTCCGTACTCATGCAGGTTTTTACCATTTTTTCACTCTGCGTTGTCTTGTGGGTCTTGTATGGATACAGCATTGCCTTTACCGAAGGAAACGCCTTTTTTGGCGGCTTTTCCAAAATTCTGCTCAAAGGGGTTGGGGTAGAATCGGTGGCTGGAACCTTTAGTAAGGGGGTGGTCATTCCTGAGCTGATATACGTTTTCTTTCAGGCTACCTTCGCAGCTATCACACCTGCCCTCATTGTCGGTGCCTTTGCCGAGCGGATGAAATTTTCAGCGGTGATAGCATTTATCGTGTTGTGGTTTACATTCGCCTATCTCCCGGTCGCCCATATGGTCTGGTTCTGGGCCGGCCCCGACGCGTATACCGATGCTGATGCAGCAGCAAAGGCTGGTGCAACCGCGGGTTTTCTCTTTCAGAAGGGCGCGATTGACTTTGCCGGAGGAACGGTTGTCCATATCAATGCGGCTGTTGCCGGTTTGATTGGTGCCTTTATGGTCGGTAAGCGCGTCGGTTACGGGCGTGAATCAATGGCACCTCATAGTTTGACCATGACCATGATCGGCGCATGTCTTCTCTGGGTAGGCTGGTTCGGTTTCAATGCAGGTTCCAATCTCGAGTCGACCGGGCTTGCCTGTTTGGCCTTTGGAAACACCATGCTGGCCACGGCAGCTTCTGCCTTGTCTTGGACCATGGCAGAGTGGATGCTCAAGGGGAAACCCTCGATGTTGGGTGCGGCATCCGGTGCTGTCGCCGGTCTGGTCGCGGTCACTCCGGCCTGCGGTTGGGTCGGCATCGGTGGGGCGCTGGTTATCGGGTTGGCTGCCGGTGTCGTTTGCCTGTGGGGTGTCAATGGGCTGAAGCGCATGCTTGGCGCTGATGATGCCTTGGACGTTTTTGGTGTGCATGGCGTTGGTGGTATTTTGGGTGCCCTGCTCACAGGCATCTTTGCCGACCCTTCCCTTGGGGGGGTTGGTATCTATGATTATGTGGCCAATTCGGTGGCCGAATACTCGATTTCCGGTCAGGTGGTGAGTCAGCTCTGGGGCATTGGAACCACGATTGTTTGGTCGGCTGTCGTTTCTGTTGTTGCCTATAAACTGGTTGATATGACAATTGGTTTGCGGGTGACGGAGGAAGAGGAGCGTGAGGGCCTTGACACCATAACCCATGGTGAATCCGCCTATAATCTTTGATCGATTCCTCTGGTAAGATATCCTGTTGGTCGAGGGTTCCTGCATTTTGCAGGGACCCTTTTTTTTTACATAATTACCGCCGAAGCTCAGCTCAAACTTTTTGTTGAGAGTTGCCTTGCAAGGGAGGGTAGGTGTTGTTCCCTGTCTACCGATACACTGTGCAGGCACGAAATCGATTTAAGGAAAGGGCATGTTGCCCATGGTGGGCACAAATAGACGTGCCCACCTTACCGATCCCGAAAGGAGGGCCTCCTGAGTTTTCCGGATGAGCCTTGGTGGTAATAATTTCCCTTGGGTAAACCCCCGGCTTTGCCGGGGGACTCCAACAGTTTGACGGTTACTGGATTGCAGAAAAGAAACAATTGATTGCGTTCTTGATCGTCTTTGTTGAGATCAACAATGCAAAGAGCATAGGCAAGAATCAACACAATTTTTTCTGATGCTTAATTCCCAGATTTCAATGAGGAATCGATCAACGAATACCGGAGCATCAGTTTTTGCTTATACTCACACAAAACAACAAGAGTCAGAATCGAAAGATAATAGATGCGAACTCGTGATATTTTATTGCTGGATCTTGCCAACAACTTGACCACCAAGGGTGGTCAGTGGATCAGTTGCATATGCCGCTTTGAGCGGCTCCCAGTCTTTCAAGCCACCGGCTTTGCCGGTGGTCTTTGACTTTTTTGCAGGTTGAAAGATACCTTGGTCGAGCCTGAAGAGTGGAACCGGCAAGGGGTTGCTGGCAAACGGTGCGTATATTTCTTGGTTCCTGTGGGGGGGGGGGCATTCGTTGCAACGATTCAAGGCTGATGAGACCGTTTTTCGCAAAATATTTCATTTATGTTATTGATGAACAAAAATGTCTTCTTGGCTTGTATGGGAAGGAGGGTATGGGAGAAAAAAGATATTTGAACTTGCGGCAATAAAAAAAGAAATTATAACCGACATTAGTATAAATGCCTGAATTCTAATTAAATTTTTGAAAAAATCGACAAATACTTCAAAAATGTAAAATTATTTTCTGATTGGTTGCAAAAATGAGCGTATAATCAAAGGTATTTTTTTGTCTCTGTGGAGAATTTGGAATTGGATTGTTTTAATACTCTGAATTTACACATAAAAAAATTAAATAACAATAATGGCATCTTGAGTGCAAAGTGGTGCTCAATATCGATCATGGTTTTGTTAGAATTGTGTTCAAAGATTTCGGAGGAAAACGATGAAGAAAGTAGAGGCAATTATCAAGCCGTTCAAGCTTGAAGCGCTCAAGGAGGGCTTGGCGGATTTGGGCGTAACCGGCATGACGGTGAGTGAAGTCAAGGGCTTTGGCCGCCAAAAGGGTCACACGGAAATTTATCGTGGCGCAGAATATGTGGTCGAGTTTGTACCGAAAATTAAAGTTGAGATTGTTATTGCCGCAGAGTTGGTTGACCAGGTGGTCGCGAAGATCATGGAGAGCGTGAAAACCGGCAAAATTGGCGATGGAAAAATTTTTGTCACTTCAGTCGATAATGTCTATCGAATCCGAACTGGCGAGCTTGATAGGGAAGCAATTTAAGGTTCTTTTATAGAGTTTGAATATACTGGGGGTAGAAACATGAAAAAAAGATACGCAATTTTAGCTTTATCGCTTCTCGCTTTACCTGTGGTGTGCATGGGTGCGGAAGAAGCCGCGCCCACAATCGCCAGCAACAAGGCCGCGATTGATGGCGTGCAAACCAATTTGAACTATGTGTGGACACTTGTTGCCGCCGCTCTTGTTTTCTTTATGCAGGCCGGATTTGCCATGGTCGAGTCGGGATTTACCCGCGCCAAGAGTGCAGTCAATATTATGATGAAGAACCTGATGGACTTTTCCATTGGTTCCCTGGCGTTTTGGGCCGTTGGCTTTGGTATCATGTTCGGAGTGAATAAAACCGGTTGGTTTGGAACCTCTGACTTTTTTCTTTCCGGGTGGGGTGGGCCTGGAAGTGATGCCTGGGTGCTTGCCTTCTGGATGTTCCAGGTCGTCTTTGCTGGTACCGCAGCCACTATTGTTTCCGGTGCAGTTGCTGAGCGGACCAAATTTGTCGCGTATCTTATCTATTCGGTGACGATTTGTGCCTTCATCTATCCGGTTTTTGGGTCCTGGGCCTGGGGCAGCTTGTTGAACGGCAGTGGTTGGCTGGAAGGGCTTGGCTTTATCGACTTCGCCGGTTCGACTGTTGTTCACTCTGTTGGTGGTTGGTGTGCACTGGCCGGTGCTATCGTCCTTGGGCCACGTATTGGCAAGTATGGATCGAAAGGCGAGATTCGCGCGATACCCGGTCACAATATTCCAATGGCCGCAGCCGGTGTCTTTATTCTCTGGTTGGGTTGGTTTGGGTTTAACCCCGGTTCCACCACTACCGGTGACAGCTCTATCGCCATGATTTTTGTCACCACTAATCTTTCTGCTGCAGGTGGTGCGGTTGCCGCCATGTTCACCTCCTGGGTCATGTTCAAAAAACCTGATATAGGTATGAGTTTGAATGGCGCTCTTGCAGGTCTTGTCGGCATCACGGCCGGTTGTGCCAATGTCTCTCCGACCAGTTCCATCCTTATTGGCCTAATTGCCGGTGTACTGGTTGTTGTCTCCGTTGTCGTTCTTGATCGGCTGCATATTGACGATCCGGTGGGTGCGGTTTCGGTCCATGGCGTGTGCGGTGCCTGGGGAACGCTTGCTGCTGGTCTGTTCAACATGGAAGGGGCCACGGCCAAGATTATCGGCGTCCAGCTAGCTGGTATTGGCGCAGCCTTTGTTTGGGCCTTTGGTGTTTCCTTCATTCTCTTCAAGGTGATCGACGTGACCATGGGGATGCGTGTCAGCGAGGAAGAGGAGATGGTTGGTCTTGATATCTCGGAGCATGGTGCCCATGCATACAACGATTTTCAAACCTTGAATTAAGATTCAGTTCTGCAGCAGTTCATCTTCAGCCCCCTGCGCATGCCAATGCGCCGGGGGTTTTGTTTATTCATTGTATGGGGACGATAGGGCGAAGGAGGGGACGCTTGAAAAAAATGAGGCGAACACGTTTTGCATTCCTGCTCTAACTGGATTATGATCTCACTTTAATTTTATAAAATCGCATAGGGCATCACTCACTGATGTTGGAGGTCTCATGATCAATAAAGTTATATTAATCGGTAATTTGGGTGCCGACCCAGAAATTAGATACACTCAAAACGGTACTCCGGTCGCCACTTTCTCCTTGGCAACCACAGAGCGGCGCAAGGGGCAGGATGGACAGGTGCAGGAAATGACCGAGTGGCACCGGATTGTCGCTTGGCAGCGGCTGGCCGAGATTTGTGGCGAGTATCTTTCTAAAGGATCCAAAGTCTATATCGAGGGGCGTTTGCAGACACGTAAGTGGAAGGACCAGGGCGGGAATGACCGCTACACCACGGAGATCATCGCACGGGAAATGAAAATGCTGACTCCACGCGCAGCTTCAGCTGGGGGGGGCAGTGGAGAATTTGGCGGAGGGTATGGTTTCGGTGGGGATCCCTTTCCCGAGCCTCCCCCTGTTGGTGATGATGTTCCATTCTAAAAGGACTTTTTATTGTGTAAGCCTGGAAGGATTCGCTTTCAGGCTTTTTTTGTGCCCATCGATCAAGATGTTCTTGCTGCTTTGAGGGCAAGATGGCTGGACTGATGGGTTTGTGGCCTGGCATCCGAGAGGGTGTCTTTTGTCTGAAATCGAAAATTTGTTTGGGGTGTGTGGTATGTCTGTGTTTGAAAATGTAACCGTTGTTCGAGAGGCAAATGTTTATTTCGAGGGGAAGGTAACCAGCCGAACGGTTCAATTTGCCGACGGAACCAAGAAGACCTTGGGTGTCATGCTGCCGGGTGAGTACACCTTTGGAACAGGCGCGCCTGAGGTTATGGAAATCATGGCAGGGGATCTCGAGGTGTTGTTGCCGGGGGAGACTTCCTGGCGTGGGGTAAAGCCGGGTGAATCGTTTAATGTTGCCGGTGATTCCGAGTTCAGTCTCAAGGTGAAAAGCGTGGTTGATTACTGCTGCTCATACCTTGCGTCGTGAAGGCAGGCTCAGGTCGAGGACAGCTTGGGTTGATTGAAATGTTCAACAAATTTGATATGTGCAATTTGTCCGTTTTGTGCTGAGAATGATGCGCGAAAAATTCCAGGCCGCTGGGAGTGCACAAATATTGGGCATGGGGTCTTTTGAACCGCGAAATTTGAGAATCGGAAAAAGTAACCCGTGGCGAGTTTGCACATTTTGAATATCTCTATTTGAGAGGGTAGGGAGAGCTAAGAATTTCGGTCACTTTGTCAAGAAACTATTTTGCTTGACAGATGATACCCCGACAAGTAATGAATAGCCGTTCATTCATTATATCTAGAATAACCTACTGTTCACAGAAGGTTTCATCCATAATTTCACGTTTAAGGAGAGTCGGATTCATGGCAACAGAACTGGTACTTTCAGCAATGGCCTTGCTCGGAATTGCTATCGTGATCCCCTTGTTCATGCTGGTGACCACGGTCTTCGGACCAAGCGCCGGCGGCAAGGCGAAAAACGAAGCCTACGAGAGTGGTGTTAAACGCATGATCGGATTGGCTGAGCAGAAATTCAGTGTCAAATACTATATGCTCGCCATTCTTTTTCTCCTGTTCGATATTGAGGCGGTGTTCATGTATCCATGGGCTGTGAGCGTCCGTGAGCTCGGATGGTTCGGCTTCACGGAAATGGTCGTGTTCATGGTTCTTCTTCTTACTGGACTTATTTATATTCTTAAGAAAGGGGTGCTCAATTGGCGTTAGGATTAGAAGCAAGTCTGGGTGATTCGGTACTGACCACCAAGCTCGACGCGGTTGTCAACTGGGGACGTCAGTACTCTCTGTGGCCGTTTGTTTTCGGAACTGCCTGCTGTGCGATTGAATTCATGAGTGCTGCTGCAAGTCAGCTCGATATCAGCCGCTGGGGTGCGGAGGTTGTTCGCTTCTCCCCCCGTCAGGCTGATTTGTTGCTTGTGTGCGGTACCATCAGCTACAAGCAGGCCCCGATTCTCAAACGAATTTATGAACAGATGCCTGAGCCCAAGTGGGTTGTTGCAATGGGCGCATGCGCAAGCTCCGGTGGTGTGTATGATAATTACTGCACTGTGCAGGGTATCGATACCATCATTCCGGTGGACGTGTATATCTCAGGATGTCCTCCTCGGCCTGAAGCAGTTCTGGATGCATTGATGAAGATTCAGGACAAGATCAAGGGTGAAAGTGTGATCAACGATCGCCACAAAGATTTTAAAGGGATTCTTGATTGATATGAATACGACGGCGCTAGAAACCATTCAGGCCGCGTTCCCTGGTGTACCCTGCGATACAAGTGTCGAATCAGCGGTGCTCACGGTCGCGTCTGACCAACTAATACCAACACTTTCCCGCCTGAAAAATGATCCGGCCTTGAACTTCGGCCTGCTGATCGACGTGACCGCTGTCGACTACCTGGATTACCCTGTAGCCCAGGAGGCGCGTTTTGCAGTGGTGTATGTGCTTCGTAACTGGGAAAGCAACATGCTCATCCAGGTCCGCACCTTCGTGGCCGACCCTGAAGTCGGTGTTCAGACTGCAACTGGATTGTGGGATTCGGCCAACTGGGGTGAACGCGAAGCCTACGATCAGTACGGCATCGTTTTTCAGGGGCATCCGGATCTACGCAGGATCCTCAACCACTGGCAATTTCAGGGACATCCCCTGCGTAAGGATTATCCCATCGAAAAGGGACAGATCTGTTACGAGACCGATTCCCTGGAAAAGGAGATCAAGGCTCGGCTGGTCGTCAACGGTGTCGATGAAAACACCATGAGCGACATGAACACCGAGATCATGTATCTCAACCTTGGACCTTCCCATCCCGCGACCCACGGTGCGATTCGTATTCTCACCGCGCTCGATGGTGAAACCATTCTGGCCAATATCAACGAGATTGGCTACCTTCACCGCGGCTTTGAAAAGACGGCGGAAAACCGCACTTATAATCAGGTCGTCCCGCTGACCGACCGTCTTAACTACTGTTCATCTCTGATGAACAACGTCGCCTATGTCAAGGCGGTGGAATCATGGCTCGGAATTGAAATTACCGAACGCGCCAAATTCATGCGCGTCATACTCTCCGAGTTTTATCGCGTTCAGGACCATCTGGTCTGCATCGCCGCCAACCTGGTTGATATGGGCGGCTTGACCAACTACTGGTACCTGTACAACCAGAAAGAGGCCTCCTACGACTTCATCTCCCGCCTGTGCGGCGCTCGTCTCACCAGTTCCTTCACTCGTATCGGCGGCATGTACCGCGACTTCTACGAGGGGTGGGAAGCGGATATGGAAGCCCAGCTCAAGGACATCGAGCAGGGCGTCAACGATTCGCTGGCCCTGGTACTGAAAAACCGCATTGTCCATGATCGTACCCAGAACGTTTGTATCATGCCGGCGGAAAAAGCCCTGTCCTACGGATACACCGGACCCTGTCTGCGCGCCAGCGGCGTCCCCTTCGATCTACGCAAGGACAACCCCTACTACTACTACGAGACCTATGATTTCACCATCCCGGTGGGATCCAAGGGCGATATCTACGATCGCATCATGATTCGCTACCAGGAGATCTTCCAATCCATCTCCATTATCCGCCAGGCTATGAAACGAATCCCCAAGGGACCTGTTTCTGTCGAGGATAGTCAAGTTGCACTGCCGCCGAAATCCGAGGTCTACACCAATATCGAAGGCTTGGCCAACCACTTCAAACTCGTGTTCGAGGGGGTCAAGGCACCCAAGGGCGAATGGTACGACTCCTTTGAGGCGGCCAACGGTGAGCTTGGCTTCTACTTCGTTTCCGACGGCTCCGGTAGACCTTACAAGTGTAAGGTTCGGCCGCCCTGCTTCTACATGATGGGTGGTTTCCATGAGATGGTTGAAGGAGAAATGATTGCCGATGCAGTCATCAATCTCGGTAGCATCAACATTATTGGCGGAGAGTTGGACAGATGAGCGATCGATCACAACTGATAGAAACGGGGAAACCGTTCGCTTTTGATGCACAACGAGATGCAGAGTTTGAGCGTCTGGTAACGCGATATCCCATTCGGGAATCCTTGATTTTGCCCTCGCTGTGGCTGGTGCAGGAGCAGGAAGGGTGGATCAGTGCAGAGGCCATGGCATATATCGCCGATCGTATCGGCTGTTTTGCCTCCATGGTGTATGAGGCCGCGACCTTCTACACCATGTACAACCTGCAGCCCAAAGGAAAATATCATATCTGCGTTTGCCGTACTCTCTCCTGTTACTTGTTGGGAAAACAGGAAATCGTCGATTACCTGCAGCGCGAGTTGGGAATTAAACCTGGCGAGGTCAGTGCTGATGGACAATACAGCCTGGAAGAGGTTGAATGCCTCGGTCACTGTGGTTCCGCTCCTGTGGTGCAGATTAACGGAGAGTTCTACGAGTACATGAATGTGGACAAACTCAAAGAACTCTTGGCCACGATGAAATAAGGAGAGCGAACGATATGGAAGTAAAATTACTGAGTGCCAGATTTGATATACCGGACGCCCACAAAATCGAAGTGGCCAAGGAAAATGGCGCCTATTCCACCCTGGAGAAGGTTTTCTCCATGGAACCGGTAGAAGTCATTGAGCTGGTCAAGGCCAGTGGACTTCGTGGTCGTGGTGGTGCCGGCTTCCCCACAGGTTTGAAGTGGAGCTTTCTCCCTAAAGACATCAACAAACCCGTCTATCTTGCGGTCAACTCCGATGAGTCGGAGCCGGCCACCTTCAAAGATAGATACATCCTGGTCAAAGACCCGCATATGCTCATCGAAGGCATCATCATCTGTTGCTATGCCATCAAGAGCCATGCGGCCTATATCTACATCCGTGGCGAATATACCACCCAGGTCAAGGCCCTGCAGGCTGCCATCGATGAGGCCTATGCAGCGGGCTACCTTGGCGAAACCGTTGATGGCCGAGACTACAAGCTCGACATCACCGTGCATCGGGGTGCCGGCGCTTATGTCTGCGGTGAGGAAACCGCGTTGCTCGAATCCATCGAGGGCAAGAAGGGCCAGCCACGGAGTAAACCACCGTTTCCGGCTGTCGAGGGGTTGTATGGCTGTCCCACCATTATCAACAACGTCCAGAGTATCGCCTCCTTGCCCTTTATTTTGACCAACGGTGCCGATGCCTACAAGGCCTACGGGACCGAGAAAAGCCCGGGAACCCATCTTTTTGGTATCTCCGGTCTGGTCAATAAACCGGGCATGTACGAGCTGCCGCTCGGTTTACCGATTCTCGAGGTGATCGAGAAGGTTGCCGGCGGTGTGCGTGACGGTCACAAACTCAAGGGAATCATTCCCGGCGGAAGTTCCACCCCGGTTATCCTCCCTGAAGAGGCTGAAGACCTGACGCTTGATTATGAGTCCATGGCAGCCCATAAAACCATGTTTGGTTCCGGTGGTATCGTTGTCCTCGATGATACCGTCGATATGGTCAAATTGGTGGAGAATCTCATCTATTTCTATCACCATGAATCCTGCGGGCAGTGCACACCCTGTCGTGAAGGTCTGGGATGGATGCTCAAGATTGTGAAGAAGATCATTCGCGGCGAAGGAACGACGGCCGATATCGATCTGCTCACCGAATTGTGCGACAACATCGAAATGAAGACCGTATGCGTACTTTCGGCGGCTTGTACCATGTCGACACGCAGTTACTTGAAAAAATTCCGGCATGAATTCGAGGCCTACGTCAAGGGCGGAGCCTCAACTCAGACCGCGATGTAACGAGGATAAGGGTACCATGGCTGATAAGATAAAACTGTTTGTTAACGGACAGGAAGTAGAAGTTGAATCAGGGAAGAATCTGATTGACGCTATAGGTGCTGTCGGCATTGAGATTCCTCATCTTTGCTATCATCCGGCGCTTGGGGCAGATGGTAACTGCCGTATGTGTCTTGTTGGTATTGAGGATGGAAGGCCTCCCATTGTACCGGCATGCAAAACAAAGGCTGTCGAAGGCATGAAGGTGCTGCTCGATGCGGATCATATCAAGAAAATCCAGCACGATATCATGGAGCTGGAGTTGATCAACCATCCGATCGACTGTCCCATCTGTGACCAGGCAGGCGAATGTAAACTGCAAGATTATTACATGAAATACGACGGTCAGAAGAGTCGTATGACCGTCAAGCCGGTGCTCAAGTCCAAAAAGATGGATTTTGGCGCAGGTGTCGTCCATGATCAGGAACGCTGCGTACTCTGCGCCCGTTGCGTTCGTTTCACCCGCCTGATCACCAAAACCGGTGAACTCGGTATCGTCAATCGTACGGATTATGCCCGGGTCAATATCTTCCCCGGTCGTCCGCTGGCGAACCGCTATGCCTTGAACGTGGTTGATCTTTGTCCGGTCGGTGCCATGACCTCCAAAGATTTCCGCTTCAAACAGAGGGCCTGGTTCTTGACCAAGAGCAAGGGCATCTGTCAGGGCTGTAGCAAGGGCTGCAACATCTATATCGATCACAACCGCGAAAAGTACAAAGACGATGTCATTTACCGCTATCGTCCGCGGCTCAATGAAAAGGTCAACGGCTACTTTATGTGCGACGAAGGCCGGATGACCTACAAACTGGAAAACGACAACCGTCTGACCACAGGTCTGGTCGCCGGCCGTGAGGCCGGTATGGACGAGTTGATCGAGGCCACCCGCCGGATGATCAGCGAGGCCAAAAAAGTCGTTTTCCTTGCCTCCCCGAACAACACCCTTGAGCAGATGTATGCTATTCAACAGTTCGCCGAAAACGCCAAGGCAACGGTTTGCGGTTTCAGCGACGGGTACATCAAGGCAGGCGACGCCGATGGATATCTCATCCAGGATGACAAATCGGCAAACCGCGCCTCTTTTGGCCTGCTCGGCATCAACGACTCCAAGGCATCGTTTGATGCCGCAGTCAGTGATGCGGATCTGGTGATCAGCTTCAACAACGATCTTTCCAAATCGCTTGCGGCGGCCGATCTGGACGCTCTGCTTGAAAAGGCCAAGTTGATCTATATTGGCACTTCACTTGGAACCTGTGCCTCCAAGGCGGCTGTGGCCGTGCCCATCGCTTCCTCCAGTGAGGATTGCGGAACCTTGATCAACATCGACCAGGTTTTGCAGCAGTTTGATGTGGCTGTTGTCAAAAATTCTCCAGCCGCCAACCTCATCGATGTGGTCAAGCAACTCGGTGGCCCTGTCTCGGATGTGAAAGAGGCACACGCTGGTCTGGTGAAATCTGTCTCAGCTCTTAATGGAATTGATTTGGAACAGGTTCCTGAAGAGGGAAGAGCATTAACCGATAACGAGGTCTCAAATGTCGCAGCTTGATATCTTACTACTTGTCATTAGGGTCGCCTTCGGAGCCTTTGTTCCACTGTGCTTCATCGCGGTCCTTGTCTGGATGGAGCGAAGAGGGGCTGGCTTCTTCCAGGATCGTTCAGGTCCGAACCGTGCCAACATCTTCGGGTTTCGCGCGGCCGGCCTTGTGCAGAACCTGGCGGATGCAGTCAAACTGATCACCAAGGAAGACATCATCCCCGATCACGTTAAGCACAAATTCTATTTTGTCCTGGCTCCGGTCATCGTCTTCTTTATCGCTGTCGTTTCATTTGCCGCGATTCCCTTTGCCGATGTCCTAAAGGTCGGCGGCAAGGAATACATGATGCAGACCATCCCCACCGACCTGGGCATCCTCTGGTTCTTGGCACTGGCTGGTTTTGCAGTCTATGGCATCATCCTCGCCGGTTGGTCATCGCATAACAAATACGGCATCCTCGGCGGCCTGCGTGCGGCAGCCCAGGTCATCAGTTATGAAATACCCATGGGACTGGCTATCATCAGTGCCCTGGTTGTCTACGGCACGGTCAGCCTCACCGGCATTGCCCAATATCAGGGGCAGCTGCTCTTTGGCTTCATCCCCATGTGGGGTGTGGTCCTGCAGCCCCTTGGAGCCATCATCTTTATCGTCGCGGCCTTTGCCGAGGCGAACCGTACTCCCTTCGACCTGGCTGAGGGGGAGAGCGAGCTGGTTGCCGGTTTCCACGTCGAGTACTCTTCCATGAAATTCGGTATGTTTTTCATGGGTGAGTATGTGGCCCTGTTCACCAACGCCGCCATCATCGTCACCCTCTACTTCGGTGGCTTTCAGATTCCCTGGCTTGCCACTGAAACCCTGGTCGCCTACGCTCGTCCGATCACCTTTTTGATGATGATTGCCCTCCCGGTCCTTGCCTGGGTCTTCATCCTCTGGATGAGCAAAAACAATCGAAGCCACTACTATCGGGAAAACGACCCCCGCGTGCGTGAGGCACAGGTCTACACCAAGATTGTCTGGGGCGTTGTGGCTGCTATTGAAGTCATGCTCTTCGTTTACCTGATTGCGGTTTCCGGTGGCGATGCAGACCGAGTGCTGGTTGCAATTCTCCAGGTACTTACCTTCCTGCTCAAAACTACCTTCATGTGTTTTGTCTATGTCTGGGTTCGTTGGACATTGCCTCGTTTTCGCTATGATCAGCTGCAGAGGTTAGGTTGGCAAACACTCCTGCCGCTTTCGTTGCTGAATATTTTCGTCACAAGTGCAGTTGTCGTTGCACTGAGTTAAGAGAGGAGCTGGCATGAGTGGAAAAGTCAAAATAATGGAGCGTGAGGGCAAGAGCCTTTACGAGCGAGTGTATCTCATTGAGGTGTTTAAGGGAATGGCCGTCACCTTCGGCCACTTCCTGAGAAACTTCCTTGATAACTCTAAACTATTGGTCAGGCATTATCCGGAACAGCAACCTGAGATCACTGCCCGGTGGAGAGGACGTCACCGTCTGACCAAACATGAGGACGGCACCATGAAGTGCGTGGCCTGCTTCATGTGTCAGACCAACTGTCCTGCTAATTGTATCATGATCGAAGCCGGCGAACGGGTTGATGGCAGAACTGAAAAAATGCCGGTTCGTTTCGATATTGATCTGCTTGAGTGCATCTACTGCGGGTACTGCGTCGAGGCCTGTCCGATGGATGCCATTCGAATGGATACGGGTATATTTTCAGTTACCGGGAATGAGCGCGCATCGTTTTTGATGAGAATCGACGACCTGCTCGCCACCCCTGGTGCATTCTCTGAAGAAGAGTACAAGAAAGGGGGCGCTTGATATCATGTTTGCCGACGGGCTATTTATGTTATTTGCCGTTCTTGCTGTCCTTGGAGCGGCTGGATTGGTGTTGTTTCGTCACCCGATGAACGGAGCAATGAGTTTTGTCGTCACGCTGATTTCTTTGGCCGGACTATACGCCTTGCTTTCAGCCAAACTCATTTTCGCCCTGCAGCTGATTGTTTATGCCGGTGCGATCATGTCGCTTATCGTGTTCATCATCATGTTCTTGAATATTCAACCGGACGATCTGCCAAAGGAAGAGACCAAACTCTTCTATATCGCTGGCGGATTGGTTGTGGTGGCTCCGGTTGCCTATTTCTTGATCAAAATCGTCAATAAACTGCCAAACACCTCCACCGAATTGGTTGGCAACGACTTCGGCAGTGTCAAACAGGTCGGTCTGCTTCTGTTCAACAACTGGCTGGTCCCGTTTGAGATTGTCTCCATTCTGCTGCTGGTCTCCCTCATGGGGGCACTGGTCATCGCAGGGAAGAAGGAGGTCAGCAAATGATACACAGTTATCTCTATCTCAGTATCATCCTCTTTTGTTTAGGTGTGGTCGGCGTCATCTCTCGTCGCAACGTCTTTACCGTGTTCATGTCCATTGAGTTGATGTTGAATGCGGCTAACCTCGCGTTTATCGCCTTCTCGCGCGTTCATGAGAGCATGGACGGGCATGTGCTTGCGATGATGGTTATGGCCGTAGCTGCCGCAGAGGCTGCACTTGCACTCGCTGTGGTCATTTTACTGCATAAACACAAGAGCAAGCTCGACACCAATGTGTTTAGCCTGCTGAAAGGGTGATACCATGGAACATAGTGTAACCTACCTTGGTCTGATACCGCTCTTTCCGTTGATGGGAGCGGTACTTCTCGGACTGCTGCATGTCTTTACCTGTAACCGGAGAAAGTTGCCGGAGATTTACTACGGGTTGCTTGCCTGTGTCGGTCCGGTTCTTTCGTTCATCATGGCTCTGAAGGTCTTCTTCGCCCTCAAAGGCATGCCTGTTGAAGAGCGTTTTCTTTCCCACGTCGCCTTCACCTGGTTCAGTGTGGGCGATCTCCATATCAACATGGGCTTTCTCGCCGATCCGCTGAGCTCTTTGATGCTCCTATTCGTCACCTTGATCGGCTCCCTGATTCATATCTACTCCATCGGCTACATGGGGGGAGACAAGAACTACGGGAAATTCTTTTCCTACCTGAACCTGTTCCTTGGTTCCATGCTCATCCTGGTCCTCGGCGACAGCCCGGTCGTTATGTTCGTCGGCTGGGAGGGTGTTGGTCTGTGCTCCTACCTGTTGATCAGTTTCTATTCCGAGGATACCGACAACGTGCTGGCCGGTAACAAGGCCTTCATCGTCAACCGTATCGGTGACCTTGGCTTTGTTTTGGGCATGTCCTTCCTATTCTGGGGAATCGGAGCCCACGGTTTTGACTACTTGAGCCTCAAGGCAAATGTCCATCACCTGGCCCCCGGCGTTGCCCTGGCTGTGTGTCTGCTGCTCTTTGTCGGCGCCACCGGTAAATCAGCGCAGATACCACTCTATGTGTGGTTGCCCGATGCCATGGCCGGTCCAACCCCTGTTTCCGCGCTCATCCATGCGGCAACCATGGTCACCGCCGGTGTCTATATGGTGGCCCGCTTCAGCTTTCTCTACGCCCACGTAGAGTTGGCAGGCAACATTGTCGCCTGGGTCGGTATTCTTACCGCGCTGCTGGCAGCCATCTTCGGTATGTTCCAGGATGATATCAAAAAGGTCCTGGCCTACTCAACGGTGAGCCAGCTCGGCTACATGTTCGCCGGTGTCGGCGTTGCCGCCTATTCGGCCGGTATTTTCCACGTCTTTACCCATGCATTCTTCAAGGCTCTGCTCTTTCTTGGAGCCGGCTCGGTCATCTATGCTCTGCACCACGAGCAGAACATCTGGAAAATGGGCGGCTTGAAAAACAAGATGCCCAAGACCTACATCACCATGCTGATCGGCGCCCTGGCCCTGGCCGGCTGCCCGCCTTTCAGCGGTTTCTTCAGCAAGGATGAAATTCTCTACAGCGCTCTCGCCAGCGGCCACTTCGGCATCTGGGCGATTGGTGTCCTGGTAGCCGGTATGACCGCCTACTACACCTTCCGCATGATCTTCGTCGTCTTCCATGGCGAGCCGCGTGACCAGCATGCCTACGAGCACGCCAAGGAATCCCCTGCGGTCATGACCGTACCGCTGATCATCCTTGCGGTCGGTGCCCTGTTTGCCGGTTTCCTCAATCTCCCCGGCATCTTCGGTGGTGACCAGATGGTCTCCCACTGGCTTGCCCCCAGCGTGACCGAGCATCACCCCCATGCAGGGCTGTTTGTCGAGATCCTCGCTATCGGTGCCAGTGTCGTGGCCTTTATCATCGGTATCAAGGCTGCATATGCGCGGTTCGGCAAGGGAGCGGAGGAGCCCAGCTTCTCCGGATTTGCCGACTTCGCGTATCACAAATTCTATGTTGATGAGCTGTACAACGCTGTCATCGTTCAGCCGTACAAGGCCATTGGTGCCGCGATTTGGAAAACCATTGAACCGAACGTCACCGATGCTCCGGTTAAAAGCGTCAGTACTTTGTATATGTTGCTAGGTTCCGCATTCAAGGCCCTCCAGGTCGGTTTTGTTCGAGTCTACGCAATTTATATGATCGTCGGCCTGAGTATTATGAGTCTGTTCCTCTTGCAAACGCTGAACTGATAAGGTGAAAGAATGTTTGAACATGTCCTTTCTGTCATAATCTTCTTGCCCATCATTGCCGGGCTGTTGCTGCTCGCAACACCGGCAAACAGGACGGTCGCGCGATTTACGGGTATGGCTATCTCCCTGTCGGCTCTCGTTCTCAGTCTGGATCTGTACCTCAAGTTCCAGGCAACCGGGCATTTGGAATTCGTCGAAAATATTCCCTGGGTTCAGTCCCTCGGAGTTTCTTACTCCCTCGGTGTTGACGGTATCAGCCTGTTTATCCTTATGGCGACCTCCGTTCTCCTGCCGATGGTCTACTTTGTCTTCTCCACCAGGGAGAAGGGCTATTACGCCAACCTGCTGCTGGTGCAGGGCGCTATGACCGGTGCCGTCTGCGCCACCGACATGGTCCTGTTCTATATCTTCTGGGAAGTCATGCTGCTGCCGGTTTTCTTCATGCTTGGCCTCTATGGCGGCGAAAAGAGACTGCCTGCAACCCTGAAGATCACCCTCTACACCATCGCCGGTTCACTGTTGATGCTGGCCGCCATCATCTATCTCGGCGTCAGCTATCACAGCCAGTTCAACGAGTGGAGCTTTGCCATGGATAAGATGGCCCAGCTCAACCTCAGCGGCCGGGTGGCAGCCCTTGCCTTCTTCGGTTTCATGATCGCCTTTGCGATCAAAATCCCGCTTTTTCCGTTCCACACCTGGCTGCCTGATGCCTACACCGAGGCACCGACCGCAACCACCTTTGTTCTCTCCGCCGTTATGGCCAAAATCGGTGTGTACGGAGTGATTCGTTTCGTCCTCCCGGTCTTTGATCAAGAGTTTGGCCGTTTCGCCATCCTGCTCTCCTACTGCGGTGTCATCGGCATGATGTACTGCGGCATTGCCGCCATCGCTCAGAAGGATTTCAAACGGATGCTGGCCTTCTCCTCCGCCTCCCATATGGGTGTGATCGCCCTTGGCGTGTTCTGCATGAACGTCCAGGCCCTGACCGGCTCCATCTATCAGATCGTTGCCCACGCAACAAGCACCGGTGTGCTCTTCCTCTTTGCCGGTGTTCTGGAGGAACGTACCCAGACCCGCAATATCGCCGATCTCGGCGGTATCGCGGCCAAGGCTCCTGTCTTTGCTCTGTACTTCGCCATTGCCATGCTGGCCTCCGTCGGTCTGCCCGGTACAAGTGGGTTCGTTGGCGAGTTCATGATCATCCTTGGAGCGATCAAGTTCAATACCCTGATCGGCGTCCTTGCCGGCACCACTCTGATCGTCGGTGTCTGTTATATGCTGTGGATGTTCCAGCGTGTGTTCTATGAAAAATCCACGCCGAAATCCGAAGGGTTCAAAGATCTGAGCCTGGTGGAAGGACTGACCTTCCTGCCGGTCATCATCATCATCTTGGTGATGGGTATTTATCCGCATCCGTTCTTGAGCAAGATCACCCCGTCTACCGAGCTGGTATTCTCCGAGAAAGCACCTGCCGCTGTCCATACCGCAGCGGTAACGCCTGTCCAGGTTCCTGGGCTTAACCTTGAAAAGAACTAAGGGCGGATGACCATCATGACAAACGATTTAATGTTACTCTTACCACTGATAATCGTTGGTGGAGGGGCAATTGTACTGATGCTCGCCTCTGCCTACAAAATACTGACCAATGATACTGCGGCTTATGCCAGCGCCGCTATCTTCGCTGCAGCTTTTCTGGTGCAGCTGACCTTCTGCATCCAGGGCAACGCCATTCTCTTTTCCGATACCTTCAATGGTATCCTGGTGGCGAACTCCTTTTCCAAGGGTGCGGGCCTGATCATCTTTGCCTGTGGTCTGTTCACCGCCCTGAGTGCCCAGACCTACTTCAAGCAGAATGATTTCGGAAGCCCTGAGTTCTACAGCCTGACCGTCTTTGCCGCCTCGGGAATGTTGCTGCTGACCATGACCCAGGAGTTGATTTCCGCCTTCATCGCCCTGGAAATCATGTCCCTGGCCATCTACATTCTCGTTGGCTACGACCGTAAAAACGTGATCAGCGCAGAAGCCGTATTGAAGTACCTCATGCTTGGCGCCTTTGCCGGGGCATTTTTCACCATGGGCAGTGCCTTTGTTTACGGACAGACCGGTACCACCCAGTTCGCCAAAATCGGCCAGTACGTAGCAGCCCATGGATTCATCCAATCGCCTGCATTGATCGGCGGCGCCTTCTTCATTTTGGTCGCCTTTCTGTTCAAGGCCGCAGCCTTCCCGTTCCATGCCTGGGTCATCGATGTCTATGACGGTGCCTCCATGCCGATCACCGGCTACATGGCTACCGGGCTGAAAACCGCAATCTTTGCCGTTTTCGCCAACTTCCTCGTGGCAGATCAGCAACTGCATGCAGGATGGATCACCTTCCTGTTCTATGTTTCCGTTCTGACGATGTTTGCTGGCAACCTGATTGCCATCGGTCAGCAGTCGCTTAAGCGGATGCTCGCCGCCTCCGGTATCGTCCACTCCGGCTATCTGCTGATCGCCCTGGTTGCCGTTTCGACCCAGGAGTTCAGCGGTGCGGTCATTGCCTATTACCTGGCTGCCTATGCCGCAGGCACCCTGGGCATCTTCTCCGCTCTGAGCTATTTGAGTGGCAGAGGGGAGAAACGGGTCACCTTCGACGATTTCAAGGGATTGGCCAAGGTACGGCCCTATTCCGCCGCCGCCATCAGCATCTTCCTCCTTTCCATGGCCGGCATTCCTCCGACCGCTGGATTCATGGGGAAATTCTACATCATCACCAGCGCCATCGACGCTGGCCAGGTGACTCTTGCCGTACTGGGTATCATCAGCAGCGTTATTTCCATGTGGTACTACCTGCGGCTGATCATCAACATGTACTTCCATGAGGCGGAGGAGACCTTCGGTGACACTGCACCGTCGAATATCGCCTCTATGTGTACCTTTGTACTCGCCTTCTGCGTGTTCGCTATCAGTCTGTATCCGGTGGCCATCTAAGCGCAGTCGCGTCTCAGAGTTCAGGACTAAAAAAGGATTCGGGATTTGATCCCGGATCCTTTTTGCATTTGTACTTCCGGAACCTTTTCAGCGCTACCGGCTCTCCGTTCTTCTCGCTTGACAGAAATCGTGACGGGGGTAAGTATAGGCAGATTCCCTGGGAGAATAATTGGTCGGTCAATGTTCTCTGAAGATGGATTTTCCGGTTTCCGGCATCGTTTTTGGGTTGGTCGAACAGCAAAGTCTTTCTTGGTAGCGAGGTTTCATTGCCTGATCCGACTTGGTCTTCATTATTTTCGTGCAAACAACCACCCTCACCGCAGCATTCAAAGCGCCCCCCCTTATTCTCCTCAGACCATTTTAACGGCCTGCAACGCAGGCTGATCGTCATAGCCCTGGCCACCCTGTGTGCTGTCGCTGCGATTACCTACGGTGGTGACCAGCTCAACATCTTTTTCATCCGCAATAACCAGAGGCCCATCAGCGGAAAACTCTCTTACGAACTGAATACTTTTATTATCGATCGTTACCAGCATGCGGCTGATACCCTGGCAACCTATGGTGAAATTATTGATGTCAGTTCCGGGCGGATCCAGGATGATTATACCCCCCTGCTGCGAGTGCTCAATACCGCCCAGGGGGCGTTGAATGTGGCCTTTGTCTACGTGATGGATGGAAGCGGTCTTGTCGTCGGCTGTTCTACAGGACCTAATGGAGAAAACTTGCTCGGTAAGCAGTATGGGTTCCGTCCTTATTTCCTCGATGCAATGCAGGGCAAGTCTTCATTTTATCCCGCTGTGGGCGTAACCACCGGTCAAAAAGGCTTTTATTTCAGTTCCCCTGTGTATGGCTCGAAAAAGGGCACGCCGGTCGGCGTTGTCGTGATCAAGTCCAGCAGCGAATCTATCGACACTTTTTTTACTGGCCCGAAAGATTCAGTCGAAGCCCTTCTTCTTTCCCCAAATGGCGTGGTTTTCGCTTCGACCATTAAGGAGTGGAGCTTTAAAACCGGCTGGCCGCTTGCACCTGATCAGGCCAGACGCCTGCGCGACTCGCGCCAATTCGGTGATCTTGTACTCAAACCGTTGCCCTTTTCCCTCAAGGACCAGCTGGTGAGCTTTACCAATAAACGCTACTGCGCCCATATCCAGCCGCTCGCCCTGAATGGCTGGTCCATCGTCACCCTCATGGCAGCCCCCTTTCCCTGGGCCGTTCTCTTGTTGCTCAACAGTGTGGCCTTTTCCATTGGCATCCTTTGCGGACTGCTCGTTGTTCACGCCCACAAAGAGGAGGAACTGACCGGTCAGGTTATCGCCGGAAAAAGGGCCAGTCGACGAGCTGAGCGGCAACGCCACCACTCCATGCTTGAGCTGGAATCCATTTTCAGCGCCAGTCTGGTCGGGATTGTCCTTGTCAGAGATGGCCGCATTGTCAACGCCAACAATCGCATGACTGAGATCTTCGGCTACAGCCGTGAGGAAATTCTGCACAATACCATTCGTCAATTTTTTCCAGATCGCCAATCCTTTCGTTATTTTGTCCTGCAGTACCTGCCGTTGATGACCAAGGGGGATGTTGAACAAGTCGAGTACAACCTGCGGAAGAAGGACAGATCGATCATACCCTGTACCTTAAGTGGCAAGGCCATTGACAGCAAAAATCTGTCCCTGGGGACGGTATGGGTCATCGAGGATATCTCCCGACGTAAATCCGTTGAACTCGAGTTGGAAAGGGCAAAAGCAGAGGCCGAATCGGCCAGTGTTGCCAAAAGTGAATTTTTGGCCAATATGAGTCATGAAATCCGTACTCCCATGAACGGTATCATTGGGCTGGCAAGTATTCTGTTGCGCGATCCCTTGAGCAACCAACAGCGCGAACAACTCTCCATGATCCAGCGTTCTGCAATCCGCCTGATGACCATCATCAACGATATCCTTGATTTCTCCAAATTGGAAGCCGGACGCTTCGAGGTGGAACACCAGCCTTTCTCCCTCGTCACTGTCCTGAAGGAGGTTATTATGCCCATGGAACAGACCGCCCTTCGCAAAAATATCCGACTGGAATACAGTATCGCCCACAACGTGCCCCGGACAGTTGAGGGCGATCAGACAAAACTCATGCAGGTTCTGACCAACCTGGTCGACAACAGTCTCAAGTTCACCAAACAGGGCAAGGTCTCCATCCATGTCAGCCGCTCGCACCAAACGCTGGACCAACCGTCGCTTCTCTTTGAAGTAGCCGACACGGGGATGGGGATTGATCCTGACTATCAGCAACATGTGTTCGAATCCTTTACCCAGGCCGATTCCTCCCACTCACGAAATTTTGGTGGGACCGGACTCGGCCTCTCCATCTCCAAAGGGCTGGTCGAATTGATGGGCGGACGCATCTGGTTTGAAAGCAAACCAGCACAGGGCACACGATTCTATTTTCTCCTCCCTCTGGACTCGTCCACCGGCAGTGATTCCGCGGCTAATCTTCAAGCGTATTCGGCAGATCCGGTGCAGGTCTTGCCCAATGGACACGGCAAACGCATTCTTGTGGCCGAGGATGAATACATCAACAAAATGTTGATTCGTACCCTGCTCAAGCAGGCAGGGTATCATGTGACCGTGGTCAACAATGGGCGGGAAGCCGTCGAGGCCTGGCGAGGCGGAATTTTTGATTGCATTCTTATGGATATTCAAATGCCTGAAATGGACGGATATGAGGCTGTGGACCGGATTCGCCAGGCGGAACGAGGATTGGCGCACATCCCGATTATCGCAATGACGGCTCATGCCTTGCGCAGCGATCGGCAAAAATGCCTTGATGCCGGCATGGACGATTATGTGGCCAAACCCATCGACGGCAATGCGGTGTTGCGGTTGCTGCAGCGCTATCTCTCGGAACCGAGCCACCATGCATAATCAGCCGAAAACCGTCCTTGATCGACTTGTGTTGCTCCTGGTTAGCTGTGCTGTCCTGTTGACCCTATTTTGGGGGCTGCGCAATCATGTTCAGCGTCCCTTGACACTGGTCGATCTTTTGCCCAGAGAAACCGTCGCGGTCATCGAAAGTAAAAACATTGCCCTGATCTATCGGCAAATCCAGCAGGGATTGACGGGGACACTTCTTTCCCGCAATGACTTTTCTGCATTTGCCCGACGTTTTGACCTCACTTCGGAACAGGTCGATCGATTCTCTGCGATCATTGGGGCCTTTAACAGCCTTTCCCATCGAGAGGGCATGCTCTCCCTGCTGTCACGAAATTCAATTATCTCTCTTTTTTCGCTCCATCCGGGGGAACATATTGAGCTGGAACAACTCCCCAAACGGCTTGTGTTTCTTCAGTATCTTTCGCCGCAAGATGACCTGCAGCATCTCTTTTTCCCCTGTTTCGGCAAGATCCTCCAGAGAGAACAGCTGAGTTACCAGGGGCAGCCCCTTACCCGCCTGGCTTTCGCAGGAGGCGACTCCATTACCTACTTCACTCATATGGGGGTGTTGGCCTGGGCCTTTGAGGAGCGGGTTCTCCATCCCTGCATCAATCAACTCCTGCAGCAGTTGCTACCCCTTCGAGGAGGTATTCAGCAACAAATGGGCTATTCCCGTCTGAAAAAATACGGCGGCAAAAAGACGGATGCATTTATTTACCTGCGGTTGGCTGCCCTGCAAAGTCTCTTCGGCTGCACCCCCACGCCTTCCTTCGGCGATCGATTGCCCTGTCCCGATGATCTTGCCCTTTTTTTCTCCTCCCTGGCCCAAGGCAAACGGTTTGCCCTGGTGGCCTTGGCCGATCAAGAGCAAATCGCCGCCTACAAGAGCAAACACCGTCTCAGGGATGCGGTTGAAAATGCGCCTCTGGGGCGTCTTTCAACCGACACTGCCTTTGCCCTGTGGACCAACTGGTTTAAACCGATGGTGATGTGGCAGCAGTTGGTGGCGAGTGACTTTTCACCGCTGCGCATGTTGATGGAAGGGTGGTCCACTGATTTTCAAAAAGCCCTGGGGCTGTCGCCAACGGATTTCTTTTCGCTTTTCGGTAGTGATTTTGCCCTCTATATCGATCAGAAACGGGCAGCCAAGCAGTATCCACGTTCCCTTGTCTCCGCGTCGATAGAAGTCCTTGATGGCCATCAGGTCGGTACCTTGCTTGCGCAGATGACCGAAAAACTGCAAAAAGTGGAGGTGCGTGCCGACGGCTTGGACATTGTCACCCTGATGCTCGCGGATGGCTTGCTGCAGCCTGCCTATGCCCTGGTCAATCACCACCTGATTCTCGCCGACAGCGCCGAACTGATCGAGCGCTTTTACCATAAGGTGACCCAGCCGGAGAAGGGCATCAACCCGAGCAGGGGGCTTCGCATTCAACGAAGCAATTTTTTTCTTTTTCTTCGGACCGGAGATATGGTTGAGTGGCTGCTGCCGGTCCTCAAAACCATAGGCAAGGAGTTCGGTGGCCATACGGGCAACAGCAACGAGGATTGGTTGCTGTTCCATCCTTTTGTGTTGGCAGCCCTGTCTGAGCTCAGCTCAATTGAAACAACGAGAATACGGGCCTATTTGCAAAAAAATGAAATGTTTTTCGAGATGATTTCCCGGGCAAAGAGCAATTGACAGACCACATTGGCTTTGTGATGGACAGGGAAGGCATTGGGCCCCCTTGGACAGAAGGGGTTCCCGGAACAGCATCAGAACCTCCTTGCTCTCAGTCCCCGAATACAGATCGAAAAACGAATTATCGCAACAGGATATGCAATGGAACAATTGGTAAGCGAACTGAAAAAAATTCTGCCTTTAAAATCGACCACTTCTGAAGGAGACATCGTCATCCTCGCTGCAAAGAATCCGCAGATGCTTGTGTATGCACGGGTCGGCACCATCGAGCGCGATTCGAGCCGCAGGGAAGAGTGGTGGCATGTCAGCCTGCACATGCTGTCGATTCCCATGCAGAAGGTGGTCTGGACCCTGCGCACCCCTCAATTCACCGGTCAGGAAATTTTTACCATGGGAGGAGAGGGGCGCTTTATTCAGGCAGTTGAATTTACCGACGAGCCCAGGTCTGTCCCCGTCAATGCACCGCCGACCGGTAGCGGCAAAGGCAAAGCCCATCCCTCCGGGCTCAGGATCGTTAAATGAGTACATGCTCCGGTTACATCACCGTGGGCAATGAACGGGGCATCCATAGCCGGATTGCGACCCGGCTCGCCGAAATTGCCGGCTGTTATGAGGTGGAGGTCACCATCGGTACAGATCATGAACGTGCCGATGGTTCGATGATCCTTGATGTTCTTGCCCTTGGATTGATTCAGGGCGACACCCTGCAGGTTGTCATTAGGGGGCAGCGGTCAGTGGATGCGATGCAGGCTGTGCAACGACTGCTGACAGCCAAGGATGACCCCAAATGAGCGTCATACCTCCGGTTCATGGCCAAACACAGGAAGCTCCCCGACACCTCAGTGGAATCGGTGTCTCCCCGGGAATTGTCAAAGCCGGTGTGGTGGTCCTGAAACGGCAAAACTGGCGTACAGGTTGGTACCATCTGCCCCCTGACCATATCGATAAGGAGGTGCAGCGTTTTCAGGGGGCCATCGACGATGCCGAGCACGAATTGCGCCACCTGCGGGAGAAGTTGGCCGGCGATCTCACCGAGGCGGTCTCGATCATCGACTCCCACCTGTTGATGCTCAGGGACAAGATGATCGTGGAGCGGACCGAGGCCATTATCCGCAACAACAACGTCAATGCCGAATGGGCGTTGGCCCAGGCACTCAGTGAAATCAAGGAGCGGTTTGAGCAGATCGGCGACTGTTATATCCGTGAACGGTACGTGGACATCAAGCATGTGGCGGATCGGGTCTTCGGCTTCATGACCGGACGGGAGAGCTCGGCGCCTCCGGAGAGTGGGGATCCGATCATCCTGGTGGCCAACGATTTTTCGCCGGAGGACACCCTGCGCATGCAGGCCGGCAATGTCTGCGGGTTCCTCACCGAGAAGGGCGGACTCACCTCCCACACCGCCATCATTGCCCGTTCACTCAATATCCCCGCTGTTGTGGGCCTTGAACACATCACCTCGATTGTCCGTAACGGCGACCTGGTCATGCTGGATGGGGCCTCGGGGCGGGTGATTGTCCATCCCGGTGTCGAGGAAATCGCGCAGTTCGAGGAGAGGGTCCGTATAAAAATTGCGCTGCACGATCAACTCGACCAGTATATCCCTCTTGCCGCCGTGAGCCAGGATGGTATCTCGGTCCGCCTCAGCGCCAATATCGAGATGTGCGAAGAGCTGGGTGCCGTCCAACGCTATCGCTCCGAGGGGATAGGCCTTTTTCGCAGTGAATTCGGCTATTTTTCCGAGGCGACCCCGCCGGGTGAAGAGGAACTGCTGGCGACCTACAAGATCCTCCTTGAAGCCATGGCGCCCTATCCGGTCACTGTGCGGACGCTGGACGTCGGCGGTGACAAGGTGCTCAACAGCTTTCCCGGGACAAATGCCTGGCTCGATCAGGAACGCAACCCGGCTCTGGGGTTGCGCTCAATCCGTTTCTCCCTGTTTGAGCAGGAACTTTTTTGCAGTCAGGTAAGGGCACTGCTGCGGGCGTCTGTGCACGGCCGGTTGCGTATCCTGCTGCCCCTGGTTTCCGCCCTGTCCGAATTGCGTGAGGCCAAGGAACTGATTGCCGAGGTGATGGCCGAACTGCGCGGCAACCATATCCCCTATGCGGAGAACGTGGAGATCGGGATGATGGTCGAGGTCCCGAGTGCGGTAGTCATGGCGGATATGTTCTCGCGCGAGGTGGACTTTTTTGCCATCGGTACCAACGATCTCATTCAGTATTCCCTTGCCATCGACCGGGGAAATCAGTATGTGGCGCACCTTTACGAGCCCTTTCACCCTGCGGTCCTGCGGATGATCTACCAAACCGTCCAGGCCGGTATCCATGGCGGCATTCCGGTGTCTCTCTGCGGCGAGATGGCGGGAGACCCACTCTGTGCGCCGATGTTGATCGGGTTCGGCGTGGATGAGCTTTCCATGCGGCCGGCGGTCATTCCACTGATTAAACGACTGCTGCGCCATGTGCATTGCCAGGATTTGCGCAGTCTCAGCGCCCAGGTGCTTCGTTGCGAGGACAGCGAGGATGTTCGGGCCTTGCTCCTGCAGGCCTATGGCCAACTGTACCCTCCGGAATTTTTTGACCAATGAATGAACGTGAGATAATTACCCATATTGCCACTATGGCGGCACTTTCGAAAAGCGATGACCTGATCAGAGGGATTGGCGATGATTGCGCCGTCATTCGCCTCGACGCAGATCGGGCCTGGCTTTTGACCATGGACACCCTGATCGAGGCTGTTCACTTTGATACGGCCTTTCATCCTCCTGCAAAGCTGGGCCGCAAGGCGGTTTCGGTGAATGTGAGCGATATCGGTGCAATGGGGGGGAAACCGCTCTTTGCCCTGATGTCGGTGGGCATGCCGCAGGGGTTTGATCCCCAGTGGTTCCAAGCCTTTGCCCAGGGGGTTGCTGAGGCCTGCACAGAGTATGGGGTCCTGCTCATCGGCGGAGATACGGTGGCCAGTCCGCAGGGACTCAACTTTTCCCTGACCCTTATCGGCGAGGCGGTGCCGGAGCAGGTCGTCTATCGAAGTGGTGCCCGTCCCGGCGACCTCATCTGGGTCAGCGGCCCCCTGGGGTGGGCAGCAGCCGGGCTGGAACTGCTGCAAAGAGGCCTCGGAGGTGATGACAAGGACTTTTCGCCCCTGCGCGAGCAACATCTCAATCCACGGGCCCGGGTGGAACTCGGCGGTCAGCTGGGGCAGAGCGGCTTGGCCCGCGCAATGATGG
Source organism: uncultured Desulfobulbus sp. (assembly GCF_963665445.1). Taxonomy (GTDB): domain Bacteria; phylum Desulfobacterota; class Desulfobulbia; order Desulfobulbales; family Desulfobulbaceae; genus Desulfobulbus. The sequence continues at coordinate 844,954 of NZ_OY762276.1, forward strand.
ATCTCTCCGACGGCCTGGCCACGGATCTGGCGCATCTCTGTGCCGCCTCCGGAGTCCGTGGCAGGTTCTCCGCGGACACGCTCCCGGGAATGAGCTTGCGCGATCAGGCCGCTCGTCTCGTCGGACACGATCCGGTGGATTGGGCCATCGGCGGCGGCGAAGATTTTGAGCTTCTGTTCACGACGGCTCCCGAGTCGGCTTCTCAGGTGATCCAGATCGGTCGAGGCTGCGGTCTGACGCCGACCGCCATCGGGACCATCAGCGAGGGGGAAGGGGTTGTCATGGAACGGAGACTGGCCGATGGAACCTCTTGCGAGCAGATCGTCAGTTATCAGGGCTTTGACCATTTTCGGGCCAATACCCCTGGTTAGAGCGCATCTCGGGGAAGAGCATGCATCTTCAGAACGTGATGGCACCTAGAAGAGGGCGGCGATGAACACTTCTGCCAAGGTACTCATTGTTGATGATGAGCGCGACATGCGCAATCTGCTGGCCAAGGTCCTGAGCAAAAAAGGAGGATATACGGTGTCCACCGCGAGTTCCGCCGAAGAAGCCCTGGAAGCCGTGCGTGCATCAATGCCGGATGCTGTCCTGACTGATATCAAGATGCCCGGCATGGATGGCTTGACCTTGCTCCAACACCTGCACACCATCGATCCCTCAATAACGGCCATCGTCATGACCGGCTATGGAACCATCGAGATTGCAGTGCAGGCCCTGAAAGAGGGGGCCTACGATTTTATCGAGAAGCCCTTTGACAACGAACGGATTCTGCGCACCATTGGGCGCGCCCTGGAGCGCACCCGGCTGCTGCGGGAAAATTTGCAGCTGCACCATCAGCTCTGCGATCAGGATTGCCATCATGGCTTTATCGGCCGCTCCAAAACGCTTGTACGGGCCCTGGAACTGCTCAAGCGGGTGGCGCAGAGCAACGTCACCGTCCTGATTCGGGGAGAATCCGGCACCGGCAAAGAGTTGGCAGCCAAGGCGCTGCATGCGATGTCGCCCCGTGCCGATCGGCCGATGGTCATCGTCAACTGCCCGGCATTGCCGGAGCATATTTTGGAAAGCGAGCTGTTTGGCTATCGCAGGGGGGCTTTTACCGGTGCGGATCGCGACAAAACCGGCCTGTTTGTCGAGGCGGATGGATCCACCCTGGTGCTTGACGAGGTGGCCGATATTCCGGTGAGCGTCCAGACCAAACTGCTCAGGGTCCTGCAGGAGAAGGAAGTCCAGCCTTTGGGGCAGAACAAGACCTTTGCGGTCGATGTTCGCGTCATCGCCTCCACCAACCAGGACCTCGAGGCCAAGATCCGCCGGGGTGAATTCCGCGAAGACCTGTTTTACCGGCTCAACGTCATGACCGTGACCATGCCGAGTCTGTCCTCCATGGTGAGTGATATCCCGATGCTTGCCCAGTATTTTCTCGAAAGATTTTGTCGTGAACATCAACGGCAGGGGCTTGAATTCAACGATGAGGCTTTGCAGGCCCTGGTGCAGCATCGGTGGCAAGGCAATGTCCGCCAGCTGCAGAATGTGATCAGCCGGGCCGTCCTGCTCAGTCAGGGGCCGCTGATCGAGTTGGCGGATCTGTGGGAGGAGGGGGAACAGGCCGGGAATTTCAAGGTGCAGGCTGATGAGACCCCTTCGGCTGAAGCAATGCTGCACCTGAGCTACAAGGAGGCGAAAAACTCAATTCTTGCACAGTTTAACACCCGGTATCTTTCCGAGTCCTTGAAAGCCGCCGGGGGCAACGTAACGGTTGCAGCACGACAATGTGGTATGGAACGACAGGCCTTTCAACGCCTGTTACGAAGGTATCATATCGAATCAAGGAGTTTCCGCTGATGAAGACGACTGGAAAGAGTTATGTACTGGCTGGGAACAAGTCTTTTTGCAATTTCTGCCCCGGGTACTGCTGTTACCGTTTGCCCGGCTCGTCGTTATTGCTCACCGGCGACGATATCAACCGGATTGCCCGTTATTTTGCCATCAGCGACGGAGAGGTCCGGCGGCGCTATATCGAACACAGAAACACCTTTCGAACCCGTGTGGACGGCTCCTGTATTTTTCTTGCCCAGGGCCAGTTGTGCAAGCGGTGCTCCATCCACGAGGCGCGCCCCCGTCAATGCCGTGAGTTTCCCTACGACAGACCCTGCCCCTACCTGGAAAATGAGGGATTGCTGCAACTGATCCAACCTCGGATCGAGCAAAGCCTTTTTGCCTCTCCTGATCGTGCGGTAACCGCCTTCTGACCAGTCCACCTGGGAGAGGGATTTTTCACGGCTAGCACCGTTTCCCAAAGCCGCAATATTTTTGTTGCGGCTGCATCTTTTTTGTTGCGCTTTTCTTTTCTTTTTTTTGCGATTCCACCTGTTTCGTATGGAATGGGAGTCGGCTGAAAGCTCGTAAAATCGTCACGTTAATTTTTTTTATTGTGGCGCGATCGTTTTTGGCGCCGTTTGTGCTTTGATTGGTTCAGATGGCAACCTCGGTAGATCTGTCGTTCTCGCCATAAGCCACCAGAGCGACCTTTCGAGCTTCGTAACGTGCGGTATTTACAATGCGTGACCTTGTGAATTTTGAATTGAAACGAACTCGTCTGACTTGGGGGAACGAAAACATGATCAAAAGCCTGCTGCACCCATTGTGGTTGTGTTTGGCGCTTATCCTGCTGGCCCTGCCCGCTGAGGCCTTGGCCCTTCAGGTCCATGGAGAACCCGAAGGGCTGTACGTCCACCAGATGGCCCATCTCCACTATATTTTTGCCTTGGGATATTTTTATTGGGATATTCGCCGGACCTCGTTCACCGGACGTGGCTGGAGGTACCTGCAGATATTTTGCCTACTGATGACATGCTGGAATCTGCTGGCCTTCATCGGGCATATCGCCGGTGCCTATTTGTCGCCGGAATCGCTCTTTCAGACCGACTGTTACCTGGGGACCCGTCTGCTGCATCCGATCACCTTCAACAAGTATCTCTACTATGTGACCAAGCTGGACCATCTGATCTATGTTCCGGCCATGTTTTTTCTCTTTCTCGGGTTGCGCTCCTTTTACCATTCCGTGGCCAGGCCAGATGGTGGAGGGCGACAATGAATGGATTGCCCATGCTGCCGACCATTGTGGTCGACGTCACCGGCTCGGTGCTCAATATTCTCTTTTCCTTTCTCTCCCTCTGGTATGCCCTGCGTCTGACGCGGCTGAAACCGGAAAACTTTTTATGGGGGTATCTGTTCTACGTGACCCTGGCGATCACCGCCTTTGCCATCTCCCGTGCCGTCGGGCATCTGGCCAAGGAGTTGTTGTACGTCACGGGGCGGATGGATATCTGGCAGGATATCGCCCCCTATTCGGGTGGAATCAACAGCCTGTGCATGATCTCGGTGGCTGCGGTCATGATTTTTTACCACAAGGGGGTACAGGCCTACGAGGCGATTGAACAGGAGGCGGCCAAACTCAAGCAGTCCAAGATTCGTCTGACCCAGACCGCCAACGAACTTACGGAACTCAATCTCAGCCTCGAGGACAAGGTCGAGGAGCGGACGGCCGAGCTGTCGGAATCGGAGAAAAAGTTTCGCCATCTGTTCACCGCCTCCAAGGATATGGTGTTTTTCACCGACAAGTCCCAGGCGGTCGTCGATATCAACGCCTCAGGTCTGGAAATGCTGGGCTACGAAACGGATGCCCGGCCTGCCTTGCGCCTGCAGGATATCTTTCGCAACCAAGGAGATGTGGTGGGCTATTCCCGCAGTCTGGTCATGCATGGCTTCATCCAGGACCTTGAGGCCGAATTCCAAAAAAAGGACGGCACGACCATCTACGTGCTCATTTCCGCCACGGCCCTCTACGACGAGTACAGTCAGGTCATCGGCTCGGAGTGCATCGCCAAGGACCTGACCCGTTTGAAAACGATGATGGAACAGTTGGTGTCCAGCGAGAAAATGGCTTCGGTGGGGCAGATGGCCGCGGGGATTGCCCATGAGATCAATACCCCCCTGGGGATCATCCTTGGCTATGCCCAGCTGATGATGGATGATTTCGAGCCGGATTCGGAAACCTACCAGAACCTCGAGGTCATCGAACGGCAGACCAAGGCCAGTCGCAAGATCGTGGCCGATCTCTTGAAGTATTCACGCCAGTCCGGCAGTGCCCGGGAGACGGTCAATCTCAACGAGATCGTCAACGATGCCGTAGCCATTACCGAGCATAGCCTCAATTTGAACCACATCAAGGTGCATCAACAGTGTGCCGAACCCCTGCCGATGATTGTCGGCGATCCGGAGAAATTGCGTCAGGTGGTGGTCAATTTGATCAACAACGCCCATCATGCCATGGAGGGTCAGGAGAGCGGTGAGCTGTATTTGGCCACCCGCTGGGACCAGGGCGGGGGCAAGGTCGTGGCCGAGGTTCGCGATACCGGTCACGGCATTGCCGAGAACATCAAGGCGAAGATCTTTGATCCCTTTTTTACCACCAAGCCGGTGGGGAAGGGGACCGGCCTTGGTCTTTCGGTCTCCTACGGCATCATTCAGGAACATGGCGGCACCATTGAAATCGAAAGTCCCGTCCAGGGGACGGAGGCCACTCCCACTCGGGGGACACTGTTTCGGCTTGTTTTACCGGTGGCCGAAGAGGCGACAGCCATTAAGGACGAACCGGTTTGAAAAACCTTCACAGAGGGAAGCAACATGGCTGAAATTCTTACGCTTGACGACGTGCTCGACGCGACGGTTCTTGTCGGCAAAATATTGAAGAAAAAAGGGCATCAGGTCCACACCTTCACCGAGGAGGATGAGGCAATCGCCTACGCCAGAACACACCCTGTCGATCTGGCCATCCTGGATATCAAACTCAAAAAAATGAGTGGTATTGAGGTTTTGGCCATCTTGAAGGAGGATAATCCAAAGCTGCGGGCCATCATGCTCACCGGATATCCGACCATGGAGACCGCCCGGGAGGCGATCAGTCTCGGGGCCGACGAGTACTGCGTCAAACCCATTGATCGGTCGGAACTTGAGGAAAAGGTGGAGAAGGTACTCGCCGCCGGTTCCAAAACCTGAGCGGGAAACGGCCCCTGCCAACCTCAATGCGTTGATTGACCCATGCGTACACAGCAGTCAAAAGAACAACAGTTTCTGGAGATCTTTCAAAAGGTCATCCGTCTGACCTCCACGGTCTACGACCATCAGGAGGTCATGGATACCATCGTCCAGGCTCTGCCCGTATTGCTCGATATCGACGCCTGCACCATTCGGCTGCACGATGCCTCGATTGGTACCTTTGTCCTGGGGGCCGCCCATGGGGTCTCGATGGAATACCTTTCACGGGAGGCGATCGATACCGAAGAGACCTTGAACATGGTTCGTTCGGGCCACCCGGTCTACAGCGCCCATGTGGATCAGGACCCGTTGTTGCCCTTTCATGAAGAGGCCAGCCGTGAGGGCATCAAAAGTGTGCTCACCCTGCCAATAGCTTTTCAGGAAGAGGTCATCGGCATCATGCGGCTGCTGAGTCGCAGCGGGCGAAGGTATGCCGAGGAGGAAAGAGCCTTTGCCCTGGCGCTTGCCGAGCAGGTGGGCATCGCCATTTCCCATGGTCGGATGTTCATGGAGATGGCGGCACAGCTTCGTTTTCTCCATGAGATTCAGGGGATCTCGACCCTGGTGAATTCCACCCTTGACCTCAAGGCCGTGCTTGACGGCTTGGTCGAGCGGGTCGTGCGGACCATGCGGGCCAAGGGCTGCACCCTACGCCTGCTCGATGCGCAAACCGGGCATCTTTCGTTGGCTGCCGCCTATGGCGTTTCGTCTGCCTACCTGCAGCGGGGCGAGGTGGAGCAGGAACGCAACATTCAGATGGTCCTGTCCGGAGAGCCGGTGGCCATCTACGACGTCAGTCATGACCAGCGCATCGATTATCATCGCCAGATGGCCATTGAGGGCATTGTCTCTTTATTGGCGGTACCGGTGAAGGTTAACAAGGGCGTCATCGGCGTGATGCGCATTCTCACCGACGTGCCGCGGGTGTTCACCGATACCGAGGTGCGCTTTGCCGTTACCCTGGCGGAAGTCGGCGGTACTGCCCTGCGGAACGCGAGGAATTACCAGCGCATTCACCTGTTGGCCGAGCAGATTGGGGAACATGAACAGTTCCTCTCAGACATTCTCAATAATTTGCACCACCAACTGGTGGTGTTGAATCGGGACAGGCGGGTGGTTTTGGCCAATCAGGTCTTTCTCGATACCCTGGGCGTGAAGGAAGAAGAGATTGTGGGGTTGCTCTACGATGAGTTGTGTTCCTCCACGGACATCAATCGGCCCTGTCCGGTGGACCAGATCCTCACCGGTCAGGAGATGCAGCCGTATCTGCAGGAGAATCGTCAGGGACAGCAGCCACGGTGGTTTGAACGTTGTGCCTCGCCCATTGTCGGTGAAGATGGGCATGTTGAATATGTCGTTGAAATTATAAGAGATGTTACCTCTGAGCGTATGCTTGAAACGGAAAAAATGGAAAGCAGCAGGCTTCAGGGCATCGTTGAATTGGCGGGAACCGTGGCCCACGAAATAAACAGTCCTCTCTTTGCCGCCCTAGGCACGGCACAGCTTCTTGCTGACGAGCATGAACAGAGCGAACTTGGCGAAGAGTTGGCGGTAATTATTCGCAACTTGAAAAAGATCGGTGCATTGACGGCAAAGATGACCGCAATGACCGGTTTCTCGAGCCAGGAATACGTGGGGGCACGCAATATTTTATCGTTGGAACAATAAAAAAAGGGGCAAAGGAGGTGTACGGTCATACGTGAGGGGGGAACGGTAACTATCGATGTGGCAAGCAGTGCTCAACAGCTGTAATCGATGGATGCCGCAAGAAACAATGGAAGAGAACAAACTCATCGGCAGATCAGACCGAGAGGTTGCAACAGAGTCATTACTGGAGAAAAACACATGAAAACAAGGATAACTATCATTCCATGGCTGTTGGCCGCAATGATTGCTTTCTGCGGTGCTGTCCCGGCAAGTGCGGATGAGGGCACGAGTGTTGCCGCGCCGACAATCACCATCGATAAGACCGAACTGAACAACGGCGGCACCATCAAGGTAACCGGGCAGGCACCTGCCGGCAAGCAGGTTTTTCTTGAAATCTGGAATGCGGACAAGCAGGTCAAGGCAAACCGTTTTGACAGCGACGTGGACAAAGAAACCGGTAAACGGCCCTATATTTTCTACATCAGTAATGAAATGCCGGCCTACTACAAACTGGTCGTACCCGTGGGCATGAAGGACAAAATCGATCAGGCGAAAAAAGACGGTCCCAAATGGAGCTACTCCAAATTGCTCAAGGACATGGGCGCTGACATTGCCTATACGGTGCCGGCAAAGGTCAAGATCGAACGCTATCAGTCCACCCTGATGGCCAGCGTCATCGGTAGTCGCGGCACCTTGCTGCCTCCCATGGACGACAAGGAAAATAAGAAGCGCTCCATGCAGTTGGTGAAATCGCGCTTTCGCAGCGTGGCCAATGTTGTCGATGCTGCGCTTGAAATTCAGCCGGATGGCAGCTATTCCGCTGAACTGAAGATTCGTGACGGCATAGCCCCGGGCCAGTACAAGATCGTGGCCGTGGTCGATAAAACCAGCAAGAGCGAGCCGGTTACCTTTGAAAACAAGATCGCCTTTCCGATCTATTACCTCGACAATGCAGGCACAAGCCTCAATCTGATCTACCCCTTTTTCCTCACCCTGGGTGTGGCCATTTTCGGTGTACTCATGGGTGCTGGCGGTGGGTTTATCCTCAATCCTCTGCTGGTCTCCATTTTTCCGGCACTACCCCACACCATCGTTGCCGGTACGGTTACCCCCACGGTCCTGTTCTCCCAGGGCTCCGGGATTGCCAACTACTCCAAAATCAAATTCATCAACTGGAAGCTTGGCTGCGGTATCGGTTGCGCCATGCTGCTAGGTGGTTTTATCGGTCCCAAACTGACGGAGATGATCACCCTTTCCCAGTTTAAATTTGCCTTCGGCTGGATTCTTCTCGTGCTGGCAGCGCTCATGTTCTGGCAAACAACCCCAGGCTATCTCGCCAAGAACAAAAAAGAGCAGTCCATTTTGAAAGAATTCAAACGCCGTGCTGAAGAGTCATCACAGGGCAAAAACTAAGCGCTCATTTTTCGGAGGAATAGACGATGAAAGTTGAATTTTGGGGCCAGGAATTTCAAGTCAACATGGTTCTTGGTTGTATAGGCGGTTTTTTGATTGCCATTATGTCGTCCATGTTCGGTTTTGGCGGCGGTCCCTTTATGGTTCCGTTGATGACGGTGGGCCTGCGCCTGCCGATGTACCTGGTGGTGGGCAGTTCCCTGCTCGCGATTTTTTTCAACACCTCAATCAGCTCGCTGCGCCACTATCAGTTCGGCAACTTCGACTGGCTGCTGTTCGTGGTCATGTTTCCGGCAGCGATTCTTGGAGGATACCTCGGACCGCAAATCGCCAAACGGGTGAGCCCGATCGTGGTGAAACGGGTGGCCTGTGTCGGCCTGGTCCTGCTTGCCCTGAAGCTCCTTGGACTCTATTGAGGCGAAGATGGTACAAATCGGCAGGCCTTTCTCCTCAGAAGTCGTGAAAAATAATGTTTCGAGTCAGGTAACGAACCGATCGGATAATGCATGATTTCCGGGTTTCTGAATTTTTACGAGGCCGTCACCATTGACAAAGCTTGAAAACAGTGTTTTAAGCGCCGAGGCAGTTTGCTGTTTCGGCGCTTTTGTTTCCTGGGGAGGCAATTTTCGGAAAGCAACAACGTTTTTTTCAACCAATTATCGCTTGATCTTCTTCGCGATCAATGCGATACTACAGCAAAAATCGAGAGATTTCTAGACGAACGGTTCGCAGTATGGATATCGCCGGCTCAACAATTTATCGTCATGAGAAACGACGCTTCTCCCGTGTGCCCTTTGAGCGCACAGTGCGCCTCTTTTTTCATAATGACAAGAGCCGACACTGCACTACAAAAAATCTCAGTTTGGGGGGGATGTTGCTTGATGGCGACGGTGCCCTTGCGGTTGGTCAGGATTGCCGCGTAGAGTTGCATGAAACCGGTCAACGATCGAGCATTATCTATAAAATTTGCGGGAAAATCGTCCATGCCGGGCACAACGGGCTGGGCATTGAGTTTACCGAAATGGAAGACCACAGCCTGATGTACCTGCAGACAATGCTCCTCTATTCTGCAGACGATCCTGTGGCCGCCGCCGAGCATTTTGATGAAGTCTTCACGTTTACGGCTTCACCGTCTTCCTGTTAGCGCGACAGGGAGGCCTCAAGTAGGGGCCTGTGAATTGGATGTCTCATGACACATTTTCATTGGAGCCACCAAGTCCGTCCTGCTCCCGCTTCCTTTTTTCCTTAACTATTGCATGTCAAAGTCAATACACGAACCTGTAGCTCCGGTACGATGGCTCGGGGCTCTGGGAGAGCATGCACTCTATGTGCTGAGTGATCTTGGCCGTATGGGTGTTTTTCTTTTTTGGGCCGTTATCGGTTTGTGCAAACGACCCTTTCGATTGAGGGAACTGGTCAAACAGCTTGCGTTTATCGGTGGCGGTTCCTTGACCGTGATTTTTTTCACGGCGCTCACTTCGGGCATGGTGCTCGGCTTACAGGGGTACTATTCCTTGCACAAATTTGGGGCCGAGGGCATGCTCGGTTCTGCTGTCTCACTGACCCTGATCATGGAACTCGGACCGGTGCTAACCGCATTGATGGTGACCGGCAGGGCTGGTTCCGCCATGTGTGCCGAAATCGGCATCATGCGAATTTCCGAGCAGATCGATGCCCTTGAATGTATGGCCATTGATCCTTTTCGCTACTTCATCTCCCCGAAATTTCTCGCCGCCCTGATCTCTGTGCCTCTGCTGACCGCTGTTTTTGATGTGGTTGGTATCATGGGGGGCTACCTTGCTGGAGTGAAACTCATGGGAGTGAACAGCGGCGCCTTTTTTTCCGGCATGGAGCAGAGTGTCACCAATCATGACATCCGTCTTGGTTTTGTCAAATCCGTTGTCTTTGCCTGGCTCTTGGTGTGGATCTGTACCGGGCGAGGATATTTTGTGCAGAAGATTCGCGGTGCCGGTTTCGGTGCCGAAAGCGTCAGCAAGGTGACGACCCAGGCCGTTGTCATGTCCTCAATCGCTGTTCTCGTTTTTGATTACCTGCTCACCGCGGTGCTGTTATGAACGCACATCAGTGTGCACCGCAGGAGGCGGCAATTCGTTTTGTCGATGTCTGCGTCGCCTTTGGCGAGCGCAACAGGCGGCATGTGGTGCTTGATCAGGTCAATTTTTCCGTGCCGCAGGGGAAAACCACCGTTATTGCCGGCGGCAGCGGCCAGGGGAAAAGTGTCATCCTCAAGCTCATCCTCGGACTGCTCCGGCCTTCCTCGGGCGAGGTGCTGGTCGGAGGGAAAAACATCGCCACCATGGGCTATGGCCAACTCCAGGAACAGCGCACGCGCTTTGGCGTGCTCTTTCAAGGTTCGGCACTGTTTGATTCCCTGACTGTCTTTGAAAATATTGCCCTGCCGCTTCGGGAACGGACCCGATTGACGCAGGCGGAGATCACCGCCCGGGTCCAGTCTACCCTTCAGCAGCTTGAGCTGAGCGGGCACGAGGAGAAGTACCCAGCCCAACTCAGTGGCGGCATGAAAAAGCGCGTGGGGTTGGCCAGGGCTCTACAGCTAGAGCCTGAAATCGTTCTCTTCGATGAGCCGACCACCGGGCTCGATCCGGTCATGACCTGGGAGATATACGACCTGTTTACTCAAACGCAGCACCGTCTCGGCTATACTGCGGTCATCGTCAGCCATGATATCCCCCAGGTCTTCTCCCTGGCCGATCAAATTATTTTGCTGAACAAGGGGGAACTCGATGTCTTTACCGATGCTTCCCAGATACCCGATTCAACCAAGCCCAAAATTCGGGAGTTTGCCCGTCTGGTTCTTGGGCAACAGAGTGCGCTCTAAGAAGGAGGAGAACCATGCCTAATTCGCGCATGGAAATTTTTGTCGGTGTATTTCTTGTCATTGGTTTTTGTGCCCTGGGCTGGCTGGCTCTGCAACTTGGAGAGGTGCCCTGGATCAGCGGGGCGAAAACCTACCTTATCAATGCGGAATTCAACAACATTTCCGGAGTGAAACAAGGGGCGGATGTGCAAATCGCCGGCGTGACAGTGGGTAAGGTACGTGACCTTCAGCTGAATGCGGATCGACGTGCAGTGGTGGCGATGCAGCTTGACAAAAGTATCGAGCTGCCCGTAGATTCGATAGCATCAGTAAAATCCCAAGGGATCATTGGTGATAAATATATTCAGATCACCGTCGGTGGGGATGAAAAGCTGTATAAGCCCGGGGAAACCATCTTGGATACGGAGTCCTCGGTTGATCTGGAGTCCTTGATTTCCAAATTCGCATTCGGTCAGGTGGGGAAATGAAAAATTTCGACGCGCATTCATTCGTAGTTCCCGGAGAAATTCGTTGTTGGTTGTCGATCCTGATTCTCACTGTCGTCCTGTTGACCAGTACGGCTCAGGCCGCCGACCTGCTTGATGATGCCAGTTACGAGGATGAAGGCGTGTATACGGTTTCCGACCCCATTGAACCGGTCAACCGCGCGATTTTTGTCTTTAACGACAAGCTCTATCTCTGGGTGCTCGATCCGGTGGCAACCGGCTACAGCAAGGTCGTGCCCAGAGACATTCGAGGCTGTATCGGCAACTTTTTTTATAATCTTTCCGAGCCGGTACGTGCTGGAAACTGCCTGTTGCAGGGGCGGTTTCGCGATAGTGGCCTCACGATTTCCCGATTTTTGCTCAACTCTATTTTCGGCGTATTCGGTCTTGCCGATCCCGCCTCCCATGAATTCGCCATAGCTCCAGTGTACGCGACCTTTGGCGAGACGCTTTCGGTGTGGGGAATAGGGGACGGTTTTTATCTCGTTGTCCCGCTCTACGGTCCGTCAACGCTGCGGGATTTCACCGGTTTCGTCGTTGACAGTGTTGCTGAGACGACCTATTATCCATGGGACGATGACGACAACCTGTTGCCCTATGGTCTGCTTGCCGTCGAATTTCTCAATAAAACGTCCTTGCATCTTGGAGAGTATCAGGAGCTGAAATCCTTGAGCTTCGATCCCTATATCGCCCTCCGTAACGGTTATTTCCAAATGCGGAGCAAGCAACGCAACCATCGTAAGCCCTCTCCAACCAACAATTGACGCCATCGTCTCCAATCGGCACCGGTGCTTCTCGATTTCCACGATGGTCGTTTTCGTAAGAGGGTTCGAATACGATGCTTCGAGCTTCGTCACAAGCTGGTTTTACAAGACGTGATTTTCAGGTTTTTGACTTCTGAGGAAGCCATCTTGATGAATGCGTCGGCAAAATCGCAATTTCACTGCCACGATTATCTCCGACAATGACTCCAATTAACCCTGGCCTGCCCACAGAGCAGAAGACTCTTTTCGGTGTTCCCATGTCTTTTTTATCGCTTCGGAGAATATTCGTTATTTTCTGTTGTTTGTCCGTCTTGATCCCTTTTCTCCAACCGGTGAGTGTTTCGGCCGCCCCTGATCCAACCGAGCAATTTCGCCCTTTTATCGACAGGGTGACCTCTCTGCTGGCTGATCCCGAATTGAAAAAGCTCAGCAAAAAAGAGCAGTGCCAGAAAATGATTGGCGTTGTTCGTGAGCGCTTTGATTTCCGGGAAATGAGCAAGCGCGTTCTTGGGCGTCACTGGCGGTCGCTTTCAGGAGCGGATCAGGAGCAGTTTGAAGAACTTTTCACGCAACTGCTCCAGTATGCCTATGTGGGCAAAATTGATGAATATTCCGGGCAGAAAGTCAAGTTCACCCAGCAACGGATTCGTGGCGATCGCGCTGAGGTGCAGACGCAACTTGTCGAAAGAAATCGCACCATTCCTGTTTCCTATATTCTTCAACTGCAGGGCGACCAATGGATGGCCTACGATGTAGTCGTGGAGGGGGTAAGCCTTATCCGCAACTATATGGAGCAGTTTCAGCAAATCATAGGTAGAGACGGATATGCCACCTTGGTTGAGCAGATTAAAAACAAAATCAATCAACTCGAGCAGCAGTACAGGCAGACGTGAGTTTTTTTGCCTGTTCGGGCAAGAGAGGGCAGAGAGAAAGTGGTCATTCCGCTGGCCCAAGGTGCATGGCTATACTGTTCTAACGTATCGTTTTTCCAGGGGTAAATTCTTGCGTTGCCCCTGCCTGTTCCGTCGTTCTTCTTTCTCTTTCCTGTTTATTCTTCTTTTTTCTTGGCTAAATCACTTTTTTTTTGTATAATTTTCCGTTTCAACGGAAAAATGCTGCCTTGCGTAGGGAGTATCAATGCTCATTCGATTTAATGAAATCTCGCCGTACGGCAGTCGGATCGAATTCCAGGAAATTCGTCACCTCGCAGATCAACAGGATTTCCTCGTCAACGGCCCCGTCCGTGCCGAATGCAGCCTGGATCGGCAGGGGGAATTCAAGGTTGTCCTGCGTGGATGGGTCGAGGTGGAACTGTTGTTGACCTGCGACCGCTGTCTGCGAATGTTTCCTTTTCAGGTGAAGACTGAATTTCAACAGTTATTTGCCGTGGAGGCGGACGATTCCTGGCGAGTGAAAGAGCTGGAATCTTCGCCCGCCGATCTCGAGACCGAGATTCTCGATGAGCCGGTGATAGATCTTGACGATACCTTACGGCAGCAAGTATATCTAGCGGTTCCTGTGAAAAAACTTTGCCTGGATGGTTGCGCGGGGCTCTGTCTTCAGTGCGGCGCCAATCTCAATGAAACAGCCTGTGCCTGCGACAAGACGAAAAAGGACTCTCCCTTTGCCGTACTCGCACAGTTGAAGAAATAACGGTCATGCTTGGAGGATGCTGTGATCCCGGCATTTTCAGTCTCTTAAGCGTTGATCGGACGAAATGTGATATATCGGCGTTAGTTGTTTGAGGTCATCACGATTGTTAGTTGAATAAATACGCTCCCTCCCAGGTCGACAGGTACCGTTTCAGGGGGGAGAAGATTGTCGTTCTCGTAAAAAGGCCCGAGAACGACGTTTCGAGCTTCGCAAGTTGCTGATTTTCACAATGCGTGACATTCAGGCTTTGACTTTTTACGAAGCCATCAAGATTGAACGGAGGATACCATGGCTTTACCCAAGAGAAGACATTCCTATTCCAGAACCCATATGCGTCGCGCCCATGATGCGCTAACCAAGCCCAACGTCGGGCAATGTCCCGAGTGCGGCGAGCCGAAAATGCCGCATCGTCTGTGTGGCGGTTGTGGTATGTACAAAGGCAAGACGGTCATCCGCCTTGAGGAAGAGCTGGATTAATTAGGCATTACTGTGAAAATAGCCCTTGACGCCATGGGCGGCGACCTAGGGCCAGAAATGGCGATTCAGGGGGCTCTTGCCGCGGTCAGCGGCAAGGCCGATCTTCGTGTCATTCTGGTCGGCCCTTCTGACCAATTGCAAAGTCAACTTTCGGAGTTCGGCCGAGGCCGAAATGATGCATTGAAAAAAATTTCAGTGCATCATGCCTCCGAAGTCATCACCATGCACGACTCACCGGTTGAGGCCGTGCGCAAGAAGAAAGAATCCACCATCATGGTTGGATTTGATCTGGTAAAAAATGGGGCTGCCGACGCGGTCGTTTCCGCGGGTAACTCCGGGGCGACCATGGCTGCCGCCGTCCGCAAGCTCGGTCGCCTTCCCGGGGTCGCCCGTCCGGGCATAGCCAGCTTCTTTCCCACCGTCAAGAAACCGGTCATGTTGATGGACATCGGAGCCAATGTCGATTGCCGTCCTCAACACCTGTACCAGTTTGCGGTCATGGCCTCTTCCTGTGTCCGCCTGTTGCAACAGAATCCCAGCCCTCGCATCGGTCTATTGAGCAACGGGGAGGAGGTCGGCAAGGGCAATGCTTTGGTGAAAGATGCCTTTGAGCTGCTTAGAGGCAGTCGGCTGAACTTTGTCGGCAACGTCGAAGGCCGGGATGTGTATCGCGGTGATGTCGATGTGGTCGTCTGCGATGGTTTTGTCGGCAACATTTCTTTGAAAATCAGCGAGGGGCTCGCTGAGGCCGCTATGCAGATGCTGAGAAGGGAAATCATGAAAAAATGGCGGTACAAACTCGGGTACCTGTTGATCCGCGGAGCATTTTCCGGATTTAAAAAACAGGTCGATTACGCCGAGTATGGGGGCGCGCCTTTGCTCGGTATCGATGGAACCGGAATTATCTGCCACGGTGCCTCAAACGCCCTCGCCATTCGCAATGCAATAGAGGTTGCCTCCAACATGGTGCGCAACCGGGTCAATGAGGCGATCATAGCCACTTTGGGCAACAGCTGATTGGGTGAGAACGTTTTATCCGCCATCGGTTACCCTGCCTGCCAGTGGAGTGACTTTTGGTGAAAAGGTGAATGTCTCGTTCCCGAAACCTCTTCGGGAAGGATTCGAGTCAACACTCGTGCTCCCTTTGCAATCGAGAATTTCGTCTCATACCCTTAAAATTTCTGATTCGCAGAAAGTCGGGCCGCGGTTTGCTGCTATGCACCACTTTCTTGTACGATATAAAGGTTGTTCATGAGTAAAGCTGTAATACTAGGCACCGGGTCCTGTCTGCCCAAACGCGCGGTGACAAACGTCGATCTCGAGCAGGTTGTCGAGACCTCCGACCAATGGATCACGAGCCGTACCGGAATCAAGAGTCGTCATATTGCCGGCCGTGGAGAGCAGAATTATCAGTTGTCGACCAAGGCTGCCCGGCGGGCCCTTTCGACCACCGGGATCGATCCCGAGGAACTGGATTTGATTGTTGTGGCCACGCTTTCGCCCCACATGATCATGCCGTCCACGGCCTGCTTTGTTCAGGCGGAACTTGGCGCAGTCAACGCCTTTGCCTATGACATCAATGCTGCCTGCGCCGGATTTACCTACGGGCTCGACCTGGCAAGCCAGTATATTCAGAATCGTCCGGACATGAAGATTCTGCTCATCGGCGCAGAAACCCTCTCTGCCCGTGTCAACTGGCAGGATCGCAACACCTGTGTCCTTTTTGGCGATGGCGCCGGTGCCGTCGTACTGACAGGGGCAAGCGACGGGCGCGGCATAATCGGCAGTCAACTGCATTCCGACGGCAGCCTGTGGCACCTCCTGTGTATGGACAGTCCTGAAAGCCAAAATCCTGATCTTCGTTTTGATGAATGGGTTGGACCGCAAATCCGCATGAACGGCAGCGAAATTTTCAAGCATGCCGTCCGCATGATGGAAGGTGCGGTCAACACTTTGTTGAGAAAACATGGTCTGAGCATCGATGATGTCAACATCATGATCCCGCATCAGGCCAACATCCGTATTCTCAACAACCTGCGGGATCGTCTCGGTATAGCTGAGGAAAAGGTGTTCATCAACCTCAGCAAATACGGCAACACCTCGGCAGCCAGCATTCCCATCGCCCTTGATGAGGCGCATCGTGAAGGCCGGCTGCACCGCGGCGATCTTGTTTTACTGTGTACTTTCGGCGGTGGCCTCACCTGGGGTTCTCTGCTTTTGCGCTGGTAAGAGACGTAAGGAGAGTATTTGTGGATTACTTTTTCACTGAACAGCAACAGATGATCATTGACACCGCTCGGGAGATCACCAACGAGAAGATCATTCCAGTACGAGCGGAACTGGACGAAAAAAACCAGTTTCCCCGGGAAATCCTCCAAGACATGGCCAAGGCCGATCTTTTCAGTATCTTTGTCCCTGAAGAGTACGGCGGATTTGGCGGAGGCTGTTTTGAAATCGTTCTCGCCATGGAGGAACTAGCCCGCGGCTGTGTCGGTGTGGCAACGAGCTTTGCCGCAAGTGCCTTGGGTATCTTTCCGGTTCTGATTGCCGGCAGTGAAGAGCAAAAACAGAAATACATGCCCGATATTGCCAGCGGCAAGCGTTGGGCCGCTTTTGGCCTGACCGAGGCCAACGCCGGCAGCGATGCCTCCGGGATCCGCACCACCGCTGTCCAGGATGGCGATGAGTGGGTGCTCAACGGCACCAAGCAGTGGATCACCAACGGTGGGGAGTCCGAGATCTATTCCATCGTCGCGATGACCGATCCCAAGAAGGGCGCGCGCGGTGCTTCGATCTTCATCGTCGAGGATGGCGATCCCGGTTTCTCCTACGGCAAGAAGGAGGACAAGATGGGCATTCGTTCGTCCTCAACCCGTGAGTTGATTCTCAAAGACTGTCGTATTCCGGCGGATCGGTTGGTCGGCCGTCGTGGAACCGGGTTCATCACCGTGATGAAAACTCTGGACATGTCACGGCCGGGCATTGCCTCGCTGGGTGTCGGACTTGCCCAGGCAGCGCTCGATGAAGCGGTCATCTACGCCAAACAGCGCAATCAGTTCGGCAAGCCGATCATCTCTTTTCAGGCGGTGCAGCACATGTTGGCCGACATGGCCATTCAGGTGGAGGCCGCCCGCGCCCTGGTCTATGGGGCAGCCAAGCATATCGATGCCCATCCCAAGGATATGTCCAAGGTTTCCTCCATGTGCAAGGTGTTTGCAACCGACATGGCCATGAAGGTGACCACCGATGCGGTTCAGGTCATGGGCGGCTACGGTTACATGAAAGAATATCCGGTCGAGAAGATGATGCGCGATGCCAAGATCCTCCAGATCTATGAGGGGACCAACCAGATTCAGCGCAACGTTGTCGGCCAGGAACTCAACAAAGAATACTCCTGATAGGCGGGATTTCCATGCAGATCATTGTCTGTGTCAAGCAGGTCCCGGATGCCAAAGATGTCCGTCTGGACCCAAAAACCAACACCCTGGCCCGTGAAGGGGTTGAGTCGATCATGAACCCCTACGACCGGCACGCGCTTGAAGAGGCTGTCGCGATCAAAGAGCAGATCGGCGGAACCGTGACCGTGCTTACCATGGGCCCGCCCCAGGCTGAGGCGGTGTTGCGGGAGGCAATCTCCTGCGGGGCCGATGATGCGGTCCTGGTTTCCGATCGCGCCTTTGCCGGGGCCGATACCTGGGCCACCTCCTACACCCTGTCCATGGCGATCAAAGCCCTTGGACCGAGCGATCTCGTTCTCTGCGGCAAGCAGGCCATCGACGGCGATACCGCCCAGGTCGGGCCGGGACTCGCCCATCGGTTGCAGGTCCCCTTTGTCACCTGTGTGCAGAAAACCCGTTCTGTTGATGCCGAGAGTATCGAGGTCGAACGGATGATGGATGACGGTTTTGATGTTGTCCGCTTGCCTCTGCCGGCGTTGATGACAGTTGTCAAGGACATCAACGAGCCTCGGGTCGCCTCGCTGAAAGGCAAAATGAAGGCCAAGAAGGCGGAGATCAAAAATCTCTCGGCCTCCGATATCGGTGCGGATCCCCAATGCATTGGTTTGGCCGGTTCTCCCACCCAGGTGGTGCGCGTCTTTTCTCCAGAACCGCGCGGCGAACGCCAGGTGTTTGCTGGCAGTGTCGAAGAACAGGTCGATCAGTTGGTCCAGTGCCTCAAGGTCCACCTGTAAATCGCATCTTTCAACAGAAGAATCGGAACCTCTCTATGCTGATCATCGATTGTGAGCTCTGCACCGCCTGCGGCATCTGTGAAGGCAGTTGTGCTTTTGGAGCTATCAGTGTTCAAGGCGACTGCGCCGTTGTCAATGAATCGTGTACCCTTTGCGGAGCCTGTGTCGAGAATTGCCCGGTAGGGGCCCTGCGCATCGAAATTGCAGAAAAACGGACCCAGGATGATCTCCAGGATTATCAAGGGATCATGGTTTTTGCCGAATATCGCCATGGCAAGATCGCGCCGGTCAGCTTCGAGTTGCTTGGTATCGGCCGTAAACTGGCCGATCAGCGCGGGGTCGCCCTCAGCGTGGTTGTGCTGGGTGGTGCCGTCCGCCAGTACGCCGGCGACCTGATTGCTGCCGGTGCGGATCTCGTTTTGTTCGCCGAGAATCCCGCACTGGAACAGTTCCGCGAGGATGTCTACGCAACAATTCTCGAGCAGGTCATCCGGGAGTACAAGCCGGAAGTCGTCCTCGCCGGGGCAACCGCCATTGGCCGCTCGGTGATCCCCTATGTGGCGACAGCCATCGATGCCGGGTTGACCGCAGACTGCACCCATCTGGAAATTCGCGAATCCGACGGTATGCTCCTCCAGACCCGGCCTGCTTTTGGCGGCAATATCATGGCGACCATTGAGTGTCCTAACACCCGGCCGCAGATGGCCACGGTCCGTCCCAAGGTGATGGCACCCGCTGTCCCCGATCCGTCCCGTAAGGGAGAGGCCATCGAAATTTCAATTGCCGAAGGCGGACTCGCCTCCAAACTTGAAGTTGTTGATTCCGTGGTCAACACCGAGGATCAGGTCAACATTCAAGAGGTCGAGGCACTGGTGGCCGGTGGACGCGGACTTGATTCCGCCAAGGGTTTTGGCCTGTTGCGCGAACTGGCAGCTGAACTCAACGGGACGGTCGCCGCATCGCGGGCCGCGGTCGATGCGGGCTGGATCCCCTATCCGCATCAGGTCGGGCAGACCGGCAAAACAGTCAATCCCAAGCTGTATATCGCCTGTGGCATTTCCGGAGCTGTTCAGCATGCGGTCGGCATGCAGTCCGCTGAGGTGGTGGTTGCCATCAATCGCGACAAGGATGCCCCGATTTTCGATATCGCCACCTATGGCATCGTCGGCGACCTCTACGAGGTTGTTCCCCAACTGATCAAACGGTTGCAGGAGGTGAAAAAATGATGCTTGAAAAGATGGTCGCTTTGGTGACCGGCGGCAGTCGCGGCATTGGTCGCGCCATCTGCCAAAGGCTGGCCTCCATGGGCGCCACTGTCGGTATAAATTACGTTTCCAATCCAACTGCGGCGGAGGCGACCCTGGCGCAGATCGAGGCCGCCGGCGGCAAAGGCTTCACGGTTCGCTTTGATGTCGCCGAGAGCGGTGCGGTTCAGGACAGCATAAAAGAGATTATTTCGACATACGGCCAGATCGATATTCTGGTCAACAATGCGGGGATCACCCGCGACGGCTTGATGGCACGCATGAAAGACGAGGACTGGGACAGCGTGCTTGATACCAATCTGAAGGGTGCGTTTCTCTGCAGCAAGGCAGTGATGCGCACCATGATGAAAAAACGGTGGGGGCGAATCATCAACGTTTCGTCGGTGGTTGGATTTGTCGGCAACAGCGGCCAGGTAAATTATGGGGCTGCTAAGGCCGGTCTGGTGGGTCTGACCAAATCCATGGCCAGAGAGCTTGCAGGACGCAATATCACCGTCAACTGTATTGCTCCCGGGTATATCGTTACCGATATGACCGACGGCCTCACCGAAGATGTCCAGGAGGCACTCAAGGCGCAGATACCCATGGGTATTCTTGGCACCCCGGAAGACGTTGCCGGGTCGGTGGCCTTCCTGACGTCGCCTGACAGTAACTACATTACTGGTCAGACACTGCATGTCAATGGCGGGATGTACATGGGCCAATGATGCAGCATGCCGGAATAAAAGTCGTTCCGGCATCGGTTGAACACAACAACAACAAAACTATTTTGAGGAGAATAACAATGGCAGTAGAAGATAAAATGGTAGACATCATCGTCGAGCAGCTGAGCGTTGACCGTGACAAAGTCGTTCCCGGTGCATCCTTTGTTGATGATCTCGGTGCCGACTCCCTGGACCTGGTTGAGCTGATCATGGCCATGGAAGAGGAGTTCGACGTCGAGATTCCCGACGAGGAAGCCGAGAAGATCGTGACTGTTCAGAACGCCATCGATTTCGTGGCCAAAATTCAGGGCTAAGACGAGGCAGTATCGTGAAACGACGGGTCGTTGTAACCGGTATCGGCTTGATCACGCCCTTGGGCATTGGTACCCAGGAGACGTGGAACGCGTTGATCAACGGCCAGAGCGGGATTGGTCCTATCACCCGCTTTGATGCCTCTGATCAGGCCTCGCAGATTGCCGCTGAAGTGAAGGGTTTTAATCCTGAGTTGTGGTTTGAAAAAAAGCAGGTCAAAAACCTGGATCCCTTTGTGCAGTACGCGGTTGCTGCGGCGGAGATCGCCTGGAAAAGCAGCGGCCTGTCGATCACCGATGCAAATGTTGATCGGGTGGGAGTCATTACCGGCTGCGGCATGGGAGGACTCCCCACCATTGAAGAGTACCATACGGTTCTGCAGAACAAGGGACCGCGCAAAATTACCCCGTTTTTTATTCCGCGGGTTATTCCCAATATGCCCTCGGGGCATATTTCAATGCGCATTGGCTGCAAAGGTCCCAACCTGTCCCAAACCACAGCCTGTGCCGCCGGTACCCATGCGGTGGGCGAGGCCTATCGGCACATCGTCTACGGCGACTGCGATGTGGCCATCACCGGCGGAACCGAGTCGGTGATCTGCCCCCTGGCCGTGGGCGGATTCAGCGCGATGAAGGCGCTTTCCACCCGCAATGACGATCCCACCACCGCTTCCCGGCCTTTTGATCGCGATCGCGATGGATTTGTCATCTCTGAGGGCTCGGGTATGATGGTGCTCGAGGAACTGGAATCCGCGCAAAAGCGCGGAGCGACCATCTATGCCGAGATCATCGGCTATGGCCAGAGCAGTGATGCCTACCATATTGCCGCACCTCCCGAAGACGGCGAGGGGGCTGCACGCTGCATGGCGGCTGCCCTGCGTGATGCCGGCCTCAACCCGAGCGACCTTGATTACATCAATGCACACGGGACCTCCACGCCGCTCAACGACAAGTGTGAAACCCAGGCCATCAAGACCGTTTTTGGCGACCATGCCTACAAGCTCATGATCAGCTCGACCAAATCGATGACCGGCCACATGCTGGGGGCTGCCGGTGGTATCGAGGCCGCATTCACCGCGCTGACCTTGCATAACCAAATCATTCCCCCTACCGCCAACCTGCGCAATCCCGATCCTGACTGTGATCTCGATTACGTGCCGCTGACAGCACGGGAGGCCAAAATCGAGACGGCTATGTCCAACTCGTTTGGCTTTGGCGGCACCAACGGTGTCGTTATTTTCCGGCGGTTTGCCTAATCTCCCCTGCACGGAGGATGTGACGATGAATATCGCCATTGGATGTGACCATGGTGGATTTGGACTGAAAAAGGAAATCTGCCAGCTGCTCGAACAGGCCGGACACACGGTCAACGATGTCGGTTGTTTTTCCGAGCAGTCCGTCGATTATCCCGAATTTGCCGACAAGGTCTGCAAGGCGGTGGTCGATGGACAAAGCGATCGGGGCATACTCATCTGCGGAACCGGCATCGGCATGTCGATCGCTGCAAACCGCCATCGCCAGATCCGTGCGGCGCTTTGTCATGAGGCTGTCACCGCACGCTTGAGTCGGGAGCATAATGACGCCAACGTCCTCTGTCTGGGGGCCCGGGTGCTTGGTGTTTCCATTGTTCTGGACATAGTGAGCGTATGGCTGGAAACTGAGTTTGCGGGGGGACGCCATCTCCGTAGGATAAGCATGATGGGGTAAACCTTGCCTTAATTGTGTCAACCAACCGGTACGCTTTTTATCAAAAAAGGCTACCGGTTTTTTTTATCGTTTCCAGTGCCAGTTGCCTCACCCGGTTGATATTCTGTCAGGAGAGGCGTACAGGAAACAGATGGCTGCTTATTCTTCCGCCTTCCTCAAACGCGCGATGGCCGACGAGGGTGTTTGACCCGGCCCCGCCGTTGGATGACGGTTTACGGTAAATTCCCAACGAACGCATACAAACTATGAAATGTCCCTACTGCGGCCACCTGGACAGTCGTGTCATCGACTCTCGGATCAACAAGGATAAGACGATCACCCGCCGTCGGCGAGAATGCGATAGTTGCAGCCGCCGCTTCACTACCTATGAACGGATCGAGTTGATGCTGCCCATGCTGATAAAAAAAGACGGGCGGCGGGAAGCCTGGGACCGGGGAAAGATCGTCGCTGGACTGGAAAAGGCCTGTGAGAAGTTACCGGTCAGCATGACCGACATTGACACCTTTGTCGACGGCATAGAGCAAAAGCTCCAGGATTATGGCGGTAAGGAAATACCCACCAGTCAAATCGGTGAATGGGTCATGGAATCGCTCCCGGCTCTTGATGAGGTTGCCTACGTGCGTTTTGCCTCGGTCTACCGCCAGTTCAAGGATGTGAATGAGTTCATGGATGAATTGAAGTCTTTTTTAGGAGAACGGGGCAAACACTAACAGGGAGTTTTATCCTTGTAGTCTATCGGAGAAATGGTGCGCCGCAATGTGCGCATCACCTGCGCTCAACTCACGTCGAAGAGGACTGTTGTGAACGACCAGGAATACATGCAGTTGGCCTTGGACGAGGCCGTAAGAGGGCTCGGGAGAACGGCCCCCAACCCGGCTGTCGGTGCTGTAATCGTCAACGGGGACGCGGTCGTCGGCCGTGGTTATCATCAAAAAGCCGGCACCGCGCATGCTGAGGTCAATGCCATCCAGGATGCTGGAGGCTCGGCTCGAGGCGGCACCATTTACGTGACCTTGGAACCCTGTAATCATACCGGTCGCACACCGCCCTGCACCAGGGCGATTCTCGAGGCGGGCATTCGCCGGGTCGTGATCGGCGCCATGGACCCCAATCCCAAGGTAGTTGGAGGGGGCGCGGCCTTCCTTCGTCAGCAGGGGATCGATGTTCTCAGCGGCGTGCTTGAGGAACAGTGCATCGATCTGATCCGTTTTTTTGTCAAGCACAACAGCTCGGGAACCCCATGGGTCATCTTGAAGGCCGGGCTCAGTCTGGATGGCAAAATTGCCTATGAGAGGGGCAGGGGAGGGGCCATAACCGGGGCTGCAACCAGGCAGATGGTGCATATGCTGCGTGACCAGGTGGACGCCATCCTCATTGGGGTGGACACTGCGCTTGTCGACAATCCCAGCTTGACGACCAGAATCCCTGGCAAGGTGGACAGCCGCGATCCGCTGCGTATCGTCCTCGATACCAATCTGCGGTTTTCGCCGCAGGCCAAAATGCTCTGTCAGCAATCCACAGCCCCCACCTGGATCTTTTGCAGCGAGACGGCGGATATCAAGCGTGAACAGACCCTGGTCCAGGCAGGTGCAGTTGTCCAGCGGATGCAGCCAGATGGTGATGGTCGTCTGGATCTCGCGCGCATTTTGGCTTTTCTCGGCGAGCAGCAGCTGACCTCGGTCTTGGTCGAAGGTGGGGCAGCGGTTCATGGAGCCTTCTGGAAACAGGGGTTGGTGGATGAACTGCAGCTCTTCTATGCCCCCTTTTTCATCGGCGACCAGGGGATATCCCTAATGAGCGGGTTTGCTCTTGAGGAACAACCAACACGTTCCCCTCTTCGCCAGGTCTCTCTCAGGCAAAGTGACGGCGATTTTGTGCTGCGTGCGAAAGTCGCCCGGTAACTGATCGTCACTTCTTCATTTTAACCTACCTAAATAAAATGGCCTGCCGCATGAGAAAAATGCGGCAGGCCATTCGTCTTTTCTGGCCCCCCTGGGGGGCACAGAAGCGAGGTTTTGTTGTCACTCTATGGCATACTGGGTCAGTTTGCGGTACAGGGTCTTGCGGCTGATGCCCAGGGTGTCCGCTGTTTTCTGGCGGTTGCCGCCGTAGAAATCGAGCATCTTGAGAATGTGCTCTTTCTCCACCGATTCAAGGGACAGAGCCGCCCCATTGCTTTCCGAAGACTCCACCAGCTCCCTGGGCAGACACCGTTCGGTGATGATGCCGTTTTCAGCCAGGATGATCGAACGCTCGATAACGTTTCGCAACTCGCGAATATTGCCCGGCCAGTTGTATTTGAGGATGCAGGCCATGGCCCGCTCGACGATCCGGTAGCTGGTGTTGTCCGGGCTGAGGGTGGTGAGAAAGTAATCGACCAGCAAGGGCAGATCTTCCTTGCGATCCTTGAGCGAGGGAATCTGGATGCTGAAGGCATTGATGCGGTGGAAGAATGCCTCGTTGAACCGCTCTTTTTCCACTTCCTCTGCCAGATGGCGGTTTGTCGCAAAGAGAAAGCGGATATTGACCTTGCGTTCCTCCTTCTCGCCGACACGACGATACGTCCCGGTTTCCAACACCCGCAGCAGGGAGGCCTGCACCTCAAGGGGGAGTTCGCCGATCTCATCGAGAAAGAGCGTGCTGTCATGGGCAAAGGAGAGCAACCCCTCGCGGGATTCGTTGGCACCGGTGAAGGACCCTTTGATGTGTCCGAACAACTCGCTTCTGGCGAGCTCTTTTTGCAGGGTCGCGCAGTTCTTGACGATCATGGGATTGGCCGCCAGTGGTGAGCGCTGATGGATAAGGCGGGCAACCACATCCTTGCCCGCACCCGATTCACCGGTGATCAGCACTGGAATTTTAGCGGGAGCGACCTTCTCGATGAGAAATTGAATATCGCGCATGGACTGGGAGTTGCCGATAAAGCGCACCTTGTTTTGCTCCTGGCCGGTGCTGTGGCGAAGCATGGCGTTCTCCCGGGAGAGGAGGACGCGTTGATGGGCCTTCTCCACGATAAGATCGAGCCGATCCAGGTTGAACGGTTTGCGGATGAAATCGCAGGCGCCCAGTTTCATCGCCTCAACGGCGATATCGACGTCGCCATGGCCGGTAATCATGATGACCTCGATGTGGGGGATCGATTCGCGCACCTTGATCAGCAGTTCAAGGTCCTGCACATCGGGCAGCCACAGGTCCATGATGATGACATCAAACCAGTGGCTGCGGATCATGGCCAAGGCTTCGTTGCCGTCCGCGGCGGTGAGGATCTCTCTGCGGCTGTTGGCCAGCTCTTTTTGCAGCAGGCGTCTGATTGACTCCTCGTCGTCTACGACAAGGATGGAATATTTTTCTCTGTCCATTCTTCCTTAATTCCGGGAAGAGAAACGCGAAATGCCGAGCCAACGCCGACGGCACTGGTGACATTGATTTCTCCGTGATGATTTTTAACGATTGAATAACAGGTCGACAAACCAATGCCGATTCCCTTGCCCACCGGCTTGGTGGTGAAAAACGGCTCAAACAGTTTGTCCTGATATTCAAGGGGGATTCCGCATCCCGAGTCCTCGATGACAAGGGTCGCGCCACCGGATTCATTACTGTGGGTTTTGATCTCAATCAGGCCACCGTTACTGGTGGCATCCAGTGCGTTGGTCAACAGATTGATAATGACCTGTTTCAACTGGGATTCATCCCCCATAATTGCAGGCAGGTCCTCCTGCAACTCGGTTTTGACCATCAGGTCGTGCTGTTCTTTGAAGTGATGTTTGAGGATAAAGAGGGTGTCGGTGACGCACTGATTGAGATCGATGTGGGCAAGGCTTGAAGCGGTCGGCCGGCTGAAGGTGAGCAGGGTCTGGACGATGTCCCGGCAGCGAAGACATTCCTTGATGATGGTCTCGGTGTATTCCTTGAAGTCACCAAAGAGATCATCGTCAATCTGGCCCTGCAGACGATTGATGCGTCGCTTCAATCCCTGGGCAAAACCGTTGATCGCGGTCAGGGGATTGTTGATCTCGTGCGCCACACCGGCCGCAAGGGCACCCACCGTGGCCATCTTTTCCGCCTGGTAGAACTGGGCCTGAAATTCTTTTTCCAGGGTCACGTCCCGTTTGAACAGCAGTACCTGGCGTTCGCCGGTAGCACTTGTTTTCAGAGGCGAGGCAATGATCTCGTAGTGCTTGTAGTCATCGTTGACTTTGTAGATGCACAGGTCCTTGATGATTTCGTCGCGATCGAGCGCACGCAGCGCAGGGCAGTTTTCGCATCGGCCGTCATGGCCTCGGAAGATCTCATAGCAGAATCGGCCGATGGGATCGATGCCGGGAAACCAGTCGGTGAACACATGGTTGACCCGTTGAATGCTCAGATCCTCGTTCAGCACCACCATCAGGTCGGTGATGCCGTCGAGGAGTGCCTGGATTTCTTTCCGTTTTTTTTCAAGTTCTAAGTTAGACCCTTTGAGCTGTTCAACCTTCTGCTGCAGTTCCTGATAAAATCCCAGCTTGCAGTGTTCGATGCCGACGAGATCTTCTAAGGTCGTATAGTGTGGCATTACCACACCTCCTCACAGATCTGGTAGAACTCCTCCCAGGTTGCCGGTCGCGGATTGGTGAGGTTGCAGGCATCGTGAACAGCCATTTTGCACAGGGCTTCGAGATGGTGGCGTTCGCTCTCAGGTATGAGCTGGCTCAGCCGGAGGGCTACGTCAAAAGAGGCAAAAAACTCATCGATTTTTTCGATCCCGGCAAGGGCGGTATCGCGATCAGTGCCGACCTGCCGTTTCATGATCAGGCGACCTATATCAGCCATGCGCTGGGTGCTGATCTCCATGTTGTAGCGCATCACGCTGGTTAAAAGAATGGGATGGACCACCCCGTGACGCATATCGAAATGCCCCCCCAAGGCATGGGCCAGTGCGTGTTCGGCGCCGAGGCCAGCGTTGCTGAAGGCCATGGATGCGGAAACCGATGCGATACTCAGTTGTTCAAGGGAATCAAGGGAGCGTGTGGCCACGGCGCGCTGCAGGTTGTTGAGAATGAGGTCGATCGCCCGCAGTGAATGAATTTCGGTAAAGGGCGAGGCTATACGCGAGACATAGGCTTCGATGGCATGGGCCAGGGCGTCAACTGCAGACTGAATAATGAGTGATTCGGTTTTGGTGCGGAGGATCAGCGGATCGACAATGGAGATATTGGGGACCAGTGTCCGTGTGATGATGGACATTTTGACCCCGCGTTTCATGTCGGTAATGATACAAAACTGACTGATATCTGACCCGCTTCCTGCGGTGGTGGTGATGAAAAGCATCGGCGGCAGTGGGCGTTGAACGCGGTTGGCACCTTCGTAATCACGGATTCTCCCGCCGTTGCTGGCGATAATGGCGATGCCCTTGGCTGTGTCCATGGCGCTGCCGCCACCGATGGCGATAATAACGTCCGTGCCGTTTTTTGAATAAAATTCAGCACCCTGCTCAATCTGGAAATCACGCGGATTCGAGGTCACGCCGGGATAATAGACCCATTTGATGCCTTCTTTCTCAAGGATATCCATCAGGCGCTGCAGCCACCCAGCCTCTTCGATGCCATCGTCGCTGACGAGGAAGACTTTTTTGGCGCCAAGACGAAGGGCGCATTGGCCGGCATAGTTAAGGCTCCCACGACCAAAGATTATTTCGGGAATGGCAAATTTTGTAATATCCATGTAACTAGATTGTAGGGATTGCTTATGATCGATTATGCTGAAAATATGGGATAAATCAAGGATGTCATTTGTGGGGCACGCGCCTGGATCAGCATCTGGTGAATCCGATGCCTTGGCGGTATCTCCTGTGCCGTAGTACTGAAACCGTGGTTTTGCGATAGAAACATCCTTGGATAACAGTGTGGATAATGCATCTTTCATGCCGAGTTCCTCTGGGATACCTTGGGTAATGGACCAAAAGAGATCGAAGCGGGTACAAATGACCCTGTTGGTTGGGATGAGATGCAGCTCTAGGATGGAAGTATGGTTGATATTACCATGAACGGGAGGGGAAGCGAAGTGCGATTTGGGTCAGGGTGACACAAATCGTGAGGTCTTGTGGGTCAAAAGGATACTGTCTGAGCCGTGTTTCAACAAGGTGGCGTAAATTTTTACCCTTGGGGATGCATGAATGAGGGCCGGGAAAATGACCTGCGTTGAAAGGATATACTCCGTCCTCCCCCAGGTTGTTTTTTCTGGTTATGCGCTTAGCATCTAACGTGTCAGAAGGGTGGTTTTCGGTCCGAGAAGGAAAACGGTTGCTTTGAACCTGTTTGGGGAGGCATTTGAAGCTCCCTGTGAAAAATACTAATAATTTGTGGTCCTGCCAGCTCTTTGGTAAGGTGGGGTGTCTTTTTGCCGATGCCAGAACGGATTATCATCATTTTTCCTGATCGTTTTCATGAGTTTTTTTCTTGACTTTCCCCGTTCCTCCTAATAAATACTCATCGTGACTGAATGCTGGTTCAGTTTTTAACTCGGAAGTGAATCCGGCAAAATTGGTCGGAATTTTGTAGGTTAATTTTCTCACACGAATAAAACCAGAGAGGGAAAAGTTATGAGTTCAAAATTGGTTGCGCCCCATGGCGGTAAAGGTCTTGTATGTGCCCTGCTTGAAGGTGCCGAGCGTGAAGCAGAACTGAAAAAAGCCGCTGGCTTGAAGCAAGTAGAGATCACCGCTCGCGCTAAGGGCGACCTGATCATGATGGGTATTGGTGGCTTTTCTCCGCTCTCCGGTTTCATGACCAAGGCTGACTGGAAAGGCGTATGCGAGAATTTCACCATGGCTGACGGAACCTTCTGGCCGGTACCGATCACCCTGGATGTTTCCGCTGCCGACGCTGCAGCTATCAAAGAAGGCGACGAGATCGCCTTGGTTCGCAAAGGCGAGACCTTTGCTACCATGAAGGTCACCGAGAAATTCGAGATGACCGAAGCCGACAAACGTTGGGAGTGCGAGAAAGTATTCAAAGGCGAAGGCGAAGAGTCTGCCGATGACAAATTCTGGGAGATCGCTCCAAAAGATCATCCTGGCGTTATCATGGTTATGGGCCAGAAAGAGTTCAACCTGGCCGGTCCGGTTAAAGTTCTCTCCGAGGGCGAGTATCCTAAAGAGTATGCAGGCGTTTACCTGAAACCTGCCGAGACCCGCGCTATGTTCGAAGAGCGTGGTTGGGCCAACGTCGCCGCCCTGCAGCTGCGTAACCCGATGCATCGTTCCCATGAGTTCCTGGCCAAGATCGCCATCGAGGTCTGTGACGGCGTTCTGATCCACAGCTTGGTTGGTAACCTGAAACCCGGTGACATCCCTGCAGACGTTCGCGTTGAGGCTATCAAAATCCTCATTGACCACTACTTTGTCAAAGAGAACGTCATCAACGCTGGTTACCCGCTTGACATGCGTTATGCCGGTCCTCGCGAAGGCCTGCTCCATGCCACCTTCCGTCAGAACTACGGCGTGAACAACATGCTGATCGGTCGTGACCATGCTGGTGTAGGTGACTTCTACGGTCTGTTCGAGGCTCAGCAGATCTTCGATCGCATCCCCTACACTGGCGATGCTTCCAAAGACCTGCTCTGCAAGCCGATGAAGATCGACTGGACCTTCTACTGCCACAAATGCGATGGTATGGCTTCTCTGCGTACCTGCCCGCATACCAAAGATGATCGTGTTATCCTTTCCGGTACCAAGCTGCGCAAGGCTCTTTCCGAGGGCGCTCCGGTTGTTGACCACTTCGGTCGCGAAGAGGTTCTGGTACGCCTGCGCGCATACTATGCCGGCCTGACCGAGAAGGTTGAAGTTAAAATGCAGGGTGCTGCTTCCGGCGCTGCAATGTAAGACCTGCTCGACTCGAGCAAGCGTTTTGTTGAAAGGAGATGTCGCCTTGGGCGGCATCTCCTTTTTTATTGCAAAGTTGCGCACTCTACGGTACGGACGGCTCAGGAAGGCGTATTGAAGCAAGCAAAGAGGATTCGATGGAGCAAACAATACAGGTTGGATTGGGGGAACGGAGTTATCCTATTCGCATCGGGACCGGCGTCTTGGCGCAGGTCGGTTCGCAGCTGCAGAAAAATGCGGTGGGGAAACGCTACGGCATCATCAGCGACGACCGGGTGGCCGCGCTGTACGGTCAACAACTCCGGCAGTCGCTGGCCGATGCCGGTCTTGCCTGCGAACTGATCACTTTTCCCCAGGGAGAGGCCAGCAAAAATCTCTCGACTGTCGGTCAGCTGGCGAGCACCCTGGCGACCTGTGGTTTTGACCGCAAAGATGCCCTCATCGCCCTGGGAGGCGGAGTGACCGGCGATATCACTGGATTCGTTGCCGCCATCTACATGCGTGGCATTCCCTTTGTGCAGGTGCCGACCTCCCTCCTGGCCCAGGTCGACAGCTCGGTCGGCGGTAAGACCGGGGTCGATATCCCTGAGGGGAAAAATTTGATTGGTTCCTTCTACCAACCCAAAGCGGTCTTTATCGACACCGATGTCCTGGCCACCTTGCCCCGTGAAGAGTTTTTAGGGGGTATGGCCGAGGTGATCAAATACGGCGCCTCCATTGATGCGGATTTTTTTCAGTGGCTTGGCGAAAAACGTATGGCTATTCTTGCCCTTGATCCCGAATGCATCGTGTATATGGTCCGTCGCTGTTGCGAAATGAAGGCTGAAGTGGTCGAACAGGACGAACGCGAAGGCGGCCTCCGTCGTATCCTCAATTTTGGCCATACCATCGGGCATGCTGTTGAGGCGGCTTCGGGCTACAGTCTTATTCACGGTTTTGCCGTGGCCATCGGCATGCAGGCGGTGGCCGATCTGGCCGTGCGTGGAGGAGTGGCCGCCCCTGATCTGGCCGTAGCGATCAGGTCCCTGCTGACAGCCTACGAGTTGCCGGTTGCCATACCTGGAGAGTATGCGCCGGAGACATTGCGGGCTTACCTGCAGACCGACAAAAAGACGGTCGGCGGGCGGGTGTTTTTTGTCCTGCCCGAAATCCTCGGACGGGTCCGCATCACCGACCAGGTCGATGGGGAGGACATTGATGCGGTGCTGGCTGGTAACGTGGCGTAATGGTTTCGTCTTTGTACACCCAGAGAGAAGAGTATGCCTATATATGAATTTTTTTGCGCAGACTGCAACACGGTCTTCAACTTTTTTTCCCGTCGTCCCAATACGGAAAAACGCCCTGACTGCCCCAAATGCGGCAAACCTGAGCTGCAGAAGATGATGTCTTCTTTTGCCACCATCGGCAAGGCCAAGGAGAGCGACGGAGACGATCCCTTTGCCGGTCTGGATGAATCTAAAATGGAGCAGGCCCTGGCCGGGCTGATGCACGAGGCGGAAGGGGTCAACGAGGATGACCCGCGGCAGGTGGCGCAACTGATGCGCAAGTTTGCCGCCAAGACCGGGATCAATCTCGGCGACTCCATGGAAGAGGCCATTGCCCGCATGGAGGCTGGCGAGGATCCGGATCAGATCGAACAGGAGATGGGCGATCTGATGGAGGGGGAGGAGCCCTTCAGCCTTGAGACCATGAAGAAAAAAGTCCAGTCCGGAGGGAAAAGGCCGCCCATCCACGATGAAAAACTCTACGAGTTGTAATCGCTTTGCGCCAGCAAAAGGGCTTGGCCTCACAACTCACATTCAAAAGCTATAGCGACCGATGCAATCGTTTCCGTCCCTGGGATTGGAGCCGGGGCTGAAAGCCCCCTGAGGCGCATTGGTCCAGGAGCGTGAACTGCTCAACTCCATTCCCCATAGCCGAGGTTTCGCTTTGCCAAGGTAGTCGTTGACTATCATGGGACGATTTGTCATAACAACGCTGTCATTTTTTGAGCGCGGAAGTCCATTGCAATCACAGAGGAGGAGAGGATGAACAAAGGAAATTTTTCCCGGCGATTGGTTCGTCTGGGGGGACTGTGTGTGTTGAGTCTGGCCATGATCACGTCGTCTGCGTTTGCGGCGACGCTCAAGGTCGGCGCCATTTTGGCGGTGACCGGTCCGGCCTCGTTTCTCGGCGGTCCCGAGGCCCGGTCACTGGAGATGCTGGTCGATGAGATGAATGCCAAGGGAGGCGTCAACGGCAACAAGATCGAACTTATCATCAAGGATTCCGGCGGGAGCCCGGAGAAGGCCGTCTCCTTTGCAAAACAGCTGATCGAAGAGGAAAAGGTCTTTGCCATCATAGGGCCGTCGACCAGTGGTGAGAGCCTCAATATCAAAAAGATCGCGGAAGACGGAAAAACCATCATGATTTCATGCTCAGCCGCGGAGCTGATCGTCAACCCCGTTGCCAAGCACGTGTTCAAGACCGCTCCCAGTGACAGCTATGCCGCCCAGCAGATCTTCATGACCATGCAGAAAAGGGGAGTCAGCAAGATCGCCGTTCTTGCAGGGAACGACGGGTTCGGCAAGGCAGGGAAAGAGCAGCTGGCTAAACTTGCGTCTCGATTCGGCATAACCATCGCTGCGGAAGAGGTCTATGACAAACATGCCACCGACTTGACCGCCATCGTTGCCAAGTTGAAGGCAAACGGTTCAATTCAGGCCGTGGTCAACTGGTCGATCGTACCGGCCCAATCCATTCTCGCAAAAAATATTCGTCAGGCCGGATGGCAGGTGCCGATCTACCAGAGCCACGGTTTTGCCAATATCAAATATGCCGAGGCAGCCGGGGCAGCTGCGGAAGGGATCATCTTTCCGGCCAGCCGGTTATTGGTAGCCGAGGCCCTGCCCGCAGGTCCGCAGAAAGATGTGCTTATGAAGTATAAAACGTCCTATGAATCCAAATTCAAAGAGAAGGTTTCTACCTTTGGCGGGCATACCTACGACGCAATGACCATCCTTGCCAAAGCCATTGAGATGGGCGGGGCTGACCGGGAGAAAGTTCGCGTCGCCATCGAGAATATTCATGATCTGATTGGCACCGCTGGCACCTTTAATTTCTCCGCTACCGATCACAGTGGCTTGGGGCTGGATGCCTTTGCCATGCTGACCGTCAAAGACGGGCAGTTTGTCTTGTTGGAGCATTGATCAGGTAAATATCCCTGGTGGTCGCAAAGGGGGATCGGCCTTGTGGTCGGGCCCCTTTTTTTGTTGGGCCAAGCCTGGGCATAAGACAGGCGATCTCTTGCCGTTCCTCTGGGTTCATGTTATAGGAGGCGCACTTCCGTACAATGCGCTTTGTGGAGGTCCTTCCACCAAGCGAAACCCCATACTCTGAGACAACAGCCAAGGAGACCCGCGACTATGGAACGTACATTTGCGATCATCAAACCCAATGCCTTCACCGCCGGCAATGCTGGCAAAATTCTTGCTCGGATCTATGCCGAGGGCTTCACCGTGGTCGGCCTGAAGAAACTCTACATGAGCAAGCTGGAAGCCGAAGGCTTTTACTATGTGCACAAAGAACGCCCATTTTTTGGCGAGCTGACCGACTTCATGTCCAGCGGTCCCTGCATTGTCATGGTGCTTGAGGCTGAGAATGCCATAAAGAAATGGCGTGACCTGATGGGCGCGACCAATCCCGCCAATGCTGCAGAGGGGACGCTGCGCCGTGAGTTCGGCGATTCGCTCGAGGCCAATGCCACCCATGGTTCGGATGCCCCGGAAACCGCGGCTTTTGAGATCGGCTACTTCTTCTCCGGCCTGGAATTACTCGTGTAAGGGCCTTGCAAGACCAAGAATTTCTCTTTGTCGTGCTCGAAATGACTGCGAGGACGATGCTGACTGATTTTCCGATAAAAAAAGCGGCCACTTGGGCCGCTTTTTTTATGAATTGGTGAAAATGTAAAGCTGTGGAGCTTAACGAGCGTTGCCAGCGGAGAGCAACCGTTCAATGGCAGGCCAGAGCTGACGGGCCCGGTCGATATCCTCACAGGATATGCGCCACTCCACACTCTCGTCTTCAAAGGAGGTGCTGTGGTGCAGTTGCACGTTGGCCGGCAAGTCCAGTTCCCGGACCAGCTGCTGGAAGCGTTTCTCGGTTGCTGTCAGATGGGGAGAGGATTGCTCCTGGAGATAGCGCAACAATCCCTGCAACTGTTGGGGCAGATTTGCCGGATCGTCGGATGGGCGCGATTGGGTCCAGGGCGCGATGATGGTCTGAATCGGCGCGTTGAGGCGTAAAGAGAGTTCAATCAGCAACTCCACCAGTTTGTGTTGCTTGGAGCCACCAGGCCGATATTTCTCGATCAGGGCCACCAGGAAGTCTTGGTCATAACGGTGAAGTCGTGCCAGCAGCTTTCCGGTTTTGGCAGCGAGATATCCTTGGTGCAGGGCACGGATGGAGTCAGGTGAGAGCGCAAGCAGGGCCATCAGTTCCTGGATTTTGTAGCCTTGCGGCTTGAAACCCATGAGCGGTAAAAGCGTGAAGACTTCCTCTTGGCTCAGTTGTTGTGAAGCCGTGCGGATAAGGTGGGCCTGGAGGATGGGGCTTGCATTGACCGAAGAGAGGCTATGATGGATCTGGCGTGCAAAGGAGAATAATGACGCCGTGTCCTCTTCACAGACCTGGCAGGGAACATCGTTGTACCCCAACTGTCGCAACGCAGGGAGATATGCATACCCGGCTATCAGGCCAAAAACGTTATCACCAAGCCGCTTGACCGGCAACGGTTGGAAAAGGCCAAACTGTTCGATCTGATGCTGCAGGGCGCTATCGGCCTGCTGATAGAGCGAAGCGATAAAGGTATCCGGAAAATCAAGCTCGGTTAGGGGAACTGCCCTGAGCGGCGTGAACGAGGGGGAGGGCTTTTGAGGTTGCATAGGTGGCCTGCCTGTGATGACAAAAAAGAAAAGGGCGCCGAAAGGCCGGCGCCCCTTGATACCCCTGCAAGGAGAAGGTGATTTTAGTCGGAATTAATCCGGGACCGCAAGATACCCGAGGGTTTGAAGGTCACCACCCGACGGGCGTCAAGGGTGAGTTCGTTGCCTGTTTGCGGATTACGGCCCCGGCGGGCTTTTTTATCCTTTATGTTGAATTTGCCAAAACCACTGAGGAGCAAGTCCTCACCAGTGATCAGCGAGGTCTTGGACAAGGTGAGAAAAGTTTCTACCGAGTCAGTGGATTGGGATTTTGTTAAATGAGGATGAGTTTTGTACACCTGCTGTACTAAATCTGCCTTCGTCAAAGTCATCGTTCACCTCCAGGGGGGCATCACACATCGTGAGAATCGACCTGTAGAATATTTCCTTAATTATAGGAAGTAATACAGCGGGTTGTCAATATGGCTCATGCAAGAAATCCAAAGGCGGACAGACCGGCAAAACGGGCTGCTGCACCCAGCTCTTCCTCGATTCTCAGCAACTGATTGTACTTGGCCACACGGTCACTGCGCGATGGTGCGCCGGTCTTGATCTGTCCGCTGTTCAAGGCCACCGCCAGATCGGCAATGGTCGCATCTTCGGTTTCCCCGGAACGATGGGAGATGACCGCGGTGTAGGAGGCGCGATGGGCCATGTCCACGGCATCGATGGTTTCGGTGAGTGAGCCTATCTGATTGAGTTTGATCAGGATAGAGTTGGCAATATTTTTGGCGATGCCCTCTTTGAGAATGCTGGTGTTGGTCACGAAGATATCGTCGCCCACCAGCTGGATCTTGTTGCCCAGCGCCTGGGTCAGCAGTTTCCAGCCATCCCAGTCCGACTCATCCAGTCCATCTTCAATGGAGATCAATGGATATTTGTTGACCCAGTCACTGTAGAATTCGATCATCTGCGCAGCGCTCTTTTTCGGGCTCTTTTCCGCGTTGAGCACATAGAGTTTCTCCTCGGCGGAATAGAACTCGCTGGAGGCGGCGTCGATACCGATGAAGATATCCTTGCCCGGAGCATAACCGGCCTGAACAATCCCCTCGAGGATGGCCTCCATAGCCTCTTCGTTGGAACGCAGGTTGGGGGCAAAACCGCCCTCATCACCGCCGGCAGTCTGTAAGCCGCGTTTTTTCAGGACCGATTTCAAGGCGTGGAAGGTCTCGGCCCCCATCCGTAGTGCCTCTCTGAACGAGGAAGCGCCGGCCGGCAGGATCATGAACTCCTGGATATCAACGTTGTTGTCCGCATGGGCGCCACCGTTGAGGATGTTCATCATCGGGACTGGAAGGACCTTGGCGTTGACCCCGCCGAGGTAGTTGTAGAGCGGCAGTTCGAGCTCCATGGCGGTTGCCTTGGCCACGGCCATGGACACGCCGAGGATGGCATTGGCACCGAGTTTTTCCTTGTTGGCGGTGCCGTCCAGCTCAAGCATGGTTTTGTCGATGATGACCTGCTGTGCCGATTCAAAACCGAGAATGGCAGGGGTGATGGTATCGTTGACATTGGCCACTGCGGTGAGCACGCCCTTGCCGCCGTAGCGTTTGTTTTCCTTGTCCCGCAATTCCAGCGCTTCGCGGGTTCCGGTGGAGGCTCCTGAAGGAACGGCAGCCCGACCGATGGCACCGGATTCGAGCTGCACCTCAACTTCAACGGTTGGGTTGCCACGGGAGTCGAGTATCTCTCTGGCGATGACGCCGATAATTTCGCTCATATGCGTTTTTCTCCTGAAACTGATTGAGTCATTTACAGGGCATCCTGAAAAAATATTTTCCTGGCAGTTGCCCGGTGTGTTTCACCCGGTATGAAAAAAGGAATTGTTCAAGATGCCTTAGATGTTTCCTGCCATCTGGAAAATTGGGAGGTACATTGCTACTACAAGTCCGCCAATCATGCCACCAAGAAAAACCATCATGAACGGTTCTATCATGGAAGTGAGATTCTCGACGGCCTGATCGACCTCTTCATCATAAAAATCAGCGATTTTTTCCAGCATGGTATCCAGGGCGCCGACCGACTCGCCGACATTGATCATCTGAACCACCATGTTGGGGAACACGCCGGACTCCTCCAGGGGCTCGGCAATCGGCCGTCCCTCGGCAATGCTCTCGGAAACGCGAAACACGGCCCGCTCGATAATCTTGTTGCCCGCTGTTCTGGCCACAACCTGCAGGGCATCAAGAATAGGGACGCCACTCTGCAGCATGGTGCTGAGGGTTCGCGTGAACTTGGAGACCGCCACCTTGCGGGTGAGTTGGCCCACCACCGGTGCCTTCAGCACAAAGGCGTCGATTTTGATACGCCCCTTTTCCGTGCCGTAAATTTTTTTGATGCCGTAGAAGACCGCGATTCCGGCCATGAGGAGGTAGATGATATTGCCTTTGACGAAATCGCTCATGTCCACAACCAGTTGGGTAATCGCAGGCAGGGCGGAGTCCATACTGGCAAACATCTCCACGAAAACCGGAATGACGAACACGAGAATAACTACCAGGATGAGAATGGAGATC
This sequence comes from uncultured Desulfobulbus sp., assembly GCF_963665445.1. Classification (GTDB taxonomy): domain Bacteria; phylum Desulfobacterota; class Desulfobulbia; order Desulfobulbales; family Desulfobulbaceae; genus Desulfobulbus. Next base: position 882,870 of record NZ_OY762276.1, read on the forward strand.
GCCAGGCAGATCACCGGGTAGGTCATGGCGCCCTTGATCTTCTTCTGCAAGGCCATGGCCTTTTCCTTGAAGGCTGCCAGCCGTCCAAGGATGGTGTCAAGAATACCGCCCAGTTCGCCGGCTTCGATCATGTTGCAGTAGAGGCTGTCAAACACCTTGGGATGTTTGCGCATCGAATCGGCCAGGGTCGTCCCGGTCTCGACATCGTTTTGAATAGTGATGAGCACTTTTTTAAAGGTGCTGTTGGATTGCTGTTTCCCCAGGATCTGCAGGCACTGCACCAGGGGCAGGCCGGCATCGATCATGGTGGAGAGCTGGCGGGTAAATATGACCAGATCCTTACCGGTGACCTTTGGTTGGAAAAACGCTATGTTTTCAAAAATATCCTTTGGCTTTTCCTTGACCTTGGGATTGTCGATGCGCAGGCGTCTGAGTTGAGCCCGTGCTCCGGCTTCATCAATGGCTTCCAGTTCACCCTTACGTTTTTCGCCGTAGCTGTTTTTTCCACTCCAGACATAGATCGGCATACAAAATCTCCGAACGGATTCCTGATTTTCATACTCAGCAACGGCGAGTAAGTCTTGACAGACCGTGCTTTTGCTTATATAAAAGTCAATTTTTAAGTGAGAGGCATGCTCATTCGTATCGCCTCAGTAATTGTATGGAAGATTTTTTTCTGATTCAAGAAAAAGTTTATATTTTTTCAGGAGTTGGCGATATGCAGACAGACAACATGGCAAAGTTTAGCGAGGGTGCGTTTCTCCCGGTAATTGAAAAATGCGAAGGGTGTGATCGAATTGTGGAGGCAGAAGGCAATAAATACTGCAATTCGTACATGAACCCGGCTGCCAAATGGCGCATGGGCATATGCAACTTCGCAACCCATGCCAAACCCGAGGTGAAGATCGTGAAGATTCGCGTGAACCCGCTGAAGGCTGCCAAGCGCGCATCCAAACGGAAGTAAGTTTTCCCTTTGCGGTAGGACTCGCCGCAAATGATGGTATTGTAAAAAAGCGAAATCGTGCAGTTCCTGCCAATGGGAATGGCGCGAAAATCAAAGGCTTTTTCAGTTTTTTTACGAAACCGGCATAGACCACCCCTTCAAGGATCATCCCTGAAGGGGTGTTTTTTTGTCCGCATACAGGGATGTAAAACGGCGATGCGGTCTTAGTTTCTGCTGCCAAACAGGGCGGTGCCGACCCGGACGATCGTGGCCCCCTCCTCGATGGCGACCTCGTAGTCTCCGGACATGCCCATGGAAAGTTCGATCTTGGTCGTGTCGGTGAAAAGCTGCTGTTCGGCAAGTTGCTCCGCCAGTTGCCGCATTTCGCGAAAGTAGGGGCGGCTTCTTTCCGGCTGGTCAAAAAACGGGGGCATGGTCATCAGGCCGCAGACCCGCAGATTCGTCTCCTGGGCGATGGCCCGCAGCAAGGTATGGGCATCCTCAGGAAGGATGCCTGATTTTTGCGGCTCGCGTCCGATATTCACCTGCACAAGCACGGAGAGCGTCTTGCCCAGCTGTTGTGCCTGGGCATCCAGGGCCTTGGCGATTTTTAACCGATCAACGGTTTCCACCATGTCAAACAGGGACGCGGCCTGCTTGGCCTTGTTGCTCTGCAGATGCCCGATGAAATGCCACCTGGCGCTTTCGCCCAAAACGGTAATCTTGTCGGCAGCCTCCTGCAGATAATTTTCGCCGAACAGGGTCTGGCCGCAGTTGATCGCCTCTTGGATGCGTTCAACGGCAACAAATTTGCTCACGGCCACCAGTTTGATGGATTTCGGACCTCGTCCAGCTTTACGGGCGGCTTCAGCTATGTTGGACTGTATCTGGGTAAGGTTGTCACTGATCATATCTGGCCTCCGGCAGATGAAAGAGGCGGGTTGCATTGGCCGTGGTTACCCGTGCCACCTCTTCCAGGGAAATGTTTTTCAACTCGGCGATCATCTGTGCGGTATAGAGGACGTATTTGGGTTCGTTGCGTTTTCCCCGATACGGAACCGGCGCGAGAAAAGGCCCATCCGTCTCCACCAGGAGAGCGTCCAGGTCCACTGCCCGGATCACTTCCCTCAGGGTTTGGGCATTGGCAAAGGTGACCACCCCCGGAATCGAGAGCAGAAACCCGAGCTCAAGGGTCGCCTCTGCCAGCCGGATATCCCCTGAAAAGCAGTGCATGACCCCCTTGCGCGGAAAAGGTCCGTTCTCTTGCAGCAGGCGCAGGGTGTCCTCATGGGCGTCGCGATCGTGAATGACGACCGGTAAATCAAGCTCCTTGGCCAAGATCAACTGGCGATAAAACGCCTCGATCTGGGTGGGGCGCGGTGAGTAGTCCTTGAAGTAATCAAGGCCGATTTCACCATAACCGACCACCTTGGCATGACCAGCCAGTCGTCGCAGTCGCTCGAGGGACTGGGGCGTGGCCTGTTGTGCATCGTGGGGGTGAATACCGACCGTAGCAAAGACGTTGGCGTGTTGGGTCGCCAGGCGAAGTGCTGCCTCGGAACTGGGCACATCGATGCCGATGGTGATGATGCGGGTCACGCCATGTTGGCCAGCTGTAGCGATAACCTGGTCAAGGTCGTGGCCATAATCTTCCATATCAAGATGGCAGTGGGTATCGATAAGTTGAGCGGGACCGTTCAAATGGGGCAAGGGGGGCGGTGATTTCATGAAACTCTATACTCTTGAAATGATAAAACTGTTGACGCACGGCTGGTGAGCTAAGTCGGCGGGAGGTAGTTGATCGGTGAGCCTCTATCATAGTGAATGTTTATTGACATTAAAACTATTAATTTGATAATGTTCAATAATTTCAACATGAAATAGAGTTGCTTTTCTATCTATTGCGTTTCCAATTTGTTTCCAAAATTCTGGGTTTGTGCGTGGAACTGAAATAGCTGCGGCTTGCCTTCAGAATGTATTTAATGTGATTTAGTACCATCTCCCCCCGAATCCGGGGTCCCCATAGAGATTCAATTACCTCGCCCCCTCTATCCCATCAATGAGCCAATAGAGGCGTTACATTTAACGTCGATTTCTTTTGTTCGATTTTCCATAAATCAAAGGCTGTTTGGTGGCCCATCCAGCTTTCTGGGCTTCCTCCAAAAGCTATAGATAAACGAAAAGCCATTTCTGGCGAAATACCAGACTTGCCATTCACGATTTTTGACAAAGTTTTCCTGCTTATACCAAGAGCATTTGCGGCTTGACTCACTGACAGCCCCATAGGCTTTAACCAGAGTTCGCTTAAAATCTCTCCAGGATGTGGCGGGTTATGCATCCGCATAATTATACCTAGTGGTAATCTTCATAATTTACGATTTCGGCATCACCATTTTCGAATTTGAAAGTGATTCGCCAATTCGCTTGAACAGTGACTGCCCATATCGCCTTCCGTTCACCTTTGAGTTCATGCAGGCATAAAGACGGAATTTGCATATCCTCAATGACCCTTGCTTGGTTGAGCTGAGCAAGGATAAGCCGCAACCTGTCCGCGTGTTTAGGTTGAATCCCGGCTTTGTTTCCTGTGAGAAAGAATTTTTTCAATCCTTTATGGGCAAAACTTTTGATCATAAAAAAAGTGTAACCACTATATTCCCACGGCTCAATAAAAAACAGTGGTTTTTCCTGCTATCGTTACCCTGGATTTGAGCCTGGTGAGTTGAACCCATCGCCCACCTTGCGATGAGGATGAGGAGCTTTCCGGGGATACCGGGATACATGCGGGATACCGTCTCCGGTTATCCATGCAGTCCAGATAAACAGGAGACATCGTTACTGGCACCGAAAAGATTTAAAGATTTTTTCTAGAGCGAATGCGAAAGAGCAAAGTAATATACTAATTCGATCACATTGTGGTTTGTCGTTGAATGTACCGTGCTAAAGATTTGTAATGTGACTCATATTCGTGGAGATTTGGCAGACCTGTTGTGCCCCCGCTTCGATATTTTTCAATGTATGAATATGGCAGGTTGCCATAAGATAATTCTGTCTCAGTTGCATTTACTAGTAATAATAGAGGGTGAATAAAAAGTATTATTCTTCTATTTTTTCTTTTTTCTGAGTGAAGAATAACCACATCGTTTCCGGTGAGATAAGCGTGTTTCCCTTTTGATCCATATTTCTGAACACTTACAAAAGAGTAAATTTTTCCACTTGTTAACCCTGGAATTCTTGCCCCAATGGGAATCTTCTTGAGAGTTTCAAAAAGATCTGAATATGTCATACTCATAACTTTATTGGGTCTAGGTAACGATCAAATAACAAAATGTGGGATTTTGCTTTCATTAATTTTCCAGCAAGTCCTGATTGACAGGGGAATGTGAACTCCTGATAGAATAATTAGTAACGGAATAACCCTGACGTCATTACTGGATGGCGAAGTAGCCGCCAATTGCGGCGAATAGGTTAAAAATTGTAGACAAGGTTGAAATGCGCCCCGGCAGTGCTCCGGCTATCTTCTCCGAAAGTAGTCTGCGCGCCCACTTGCAGGGTGAAAGCGCCGTACAGGGCGCTAATCCCCGCCCCCATCTTAGTGAGATCTTGACAGTCAAAAGCCGACTCTTGGCTCAAGGAATAGCCGTACAGCGAACCTGTGCTGGTGGCTCCGGCTGAATCCAACACATGTTCATAACCGACCATTCCCCAGGGCCGGAACCGCCAACCACCAAGTTGACGTTCATTAAGATCGAGATACAGTTCGGCGATAGCGCTGGGGGTTGTCAGAGCGAAGCTGTTGATGTTCAGGGTTAGTTCGCTGCCACGTTCAGTAAATCCGTCGAGCGAGGTGTGGGCGACGAGTACACCCACTTGCGGTATGAGGGTGAAGGTACCCATATCAACAACCGTGCCCAGATTGAGGCGACCGTTTGCGGTTATACCGTCGGTTGAGCCTGATGCTGTTCCAAACTCATCCCCCATGGGACGAGTACTGCGATAATCAACCAAACCGAAACTAAACTGGCAATCCACAAAGGGGCCTGTGGAAAGCGTTGAAAGGGCGTAGCGACCGCCAAAGATCATCAACAAGCTGTCAACGTCTGCGTCGGCATCGGCACTTTCGACATTATCGGCAAGAAATCCGGCACCCAGATAAGCGCTCACATGATCGTTGTTACGGCGCGTTCCACCAATAATCACACCTGTACGGTGATCGTCGCTGCCCACAATGCCCGCTCGCCCCGAAGCCTCCTGATGTTCAACAATAGTAGTTGCCCACACATCAAATCCGCCGTCAATGCCCGTACGGCCTAGGGAATACGGCCGCAAGGCATTGTCAATTACCTGGGGCTGGCGCATTAGATATGCAGCGGCATCGGCATGCACCTGACCGCCGATTCTGGTTTCCATACCATCCAGTGTGCCGGCATCGATTGCCGATTGGAGATAAAAATTGAAGGCCGTGTAGTGCCCCGAAAGCGGAGAGTTTTGTAAGGAGGTGAGCAGGGCTGCACCGGCAGCGGCATTGCCGGACATCTCCATTTGCCCGGGTAAGGTTGGGTAGTAGACCATTTTTGCTCGTAGAACATAGATGTCAGCCTGGGATAATCCCAAACCCTGGGCTAGATAAGCATACATTGAACCATAGGTGGACATCATCTGGTCGAGCCCGGCTTGTAGAAAGTCAGCTTCAACCCCCAGAAGCGGCTGATAAATAGGCCAGTCTGCGTGTGGGATCAAGGCCAGTTGGCTATTGATCCAATCCGCCGTGTACGCATTGGTTGCCATGTAATCGAGCGTAATGGTTGCAGGTGAAACACCTGCAATGGTGCTAAGTATGGTGCTGACCCACCCTGTGCGGTCTTTCCCGCCGGAGCAATGGTAAAGTACCGGACCTTGGGTGGTTGCCAATTCGAGCAATATCGCGCGCAAGGTCTCCTGCTCCACAGGATTAATCGGGTTGATGACAAAATCTCGATAAAGGGCATAACTATAAGATTTTACATTGGCAACATTGGTATCAACAGAGGCAAAGGGATCAATGATCGGCGATGCAGGAGAGTGGGTGCTGTAGATGTTGTGATAGACCTCGTCGGCGCCGGTTGGCGTTATATCGGGTAAGGCAACAACTTCAGAAGGCGTTCGCAGATCTATAACCTTGGTTATGCCAAGAGTTGTGAGGGTCGAGAGATCGTCGGCCAGGATAGCACCCAGTTCCGTGGAGCGGTAAAACACCCCCGGGCGCATAACCCCGCCGTAGCTGGTCACATTGGAATAACCGGTTCCGCCAAAGGTCACTGAAATTCCCGCCAAATCCCGAAAATTGCTGATGGAGGGCAAATAAGGCGTTGAAATTTCGTATTGTGCTTGTGCCGGCATTAGAGACAGGCACGTCAGTGCGACAGTCGTCATCAGAGAAAACACTTTCTTCACAATGCTTCAGCGCTCCCAAGTGTACAATCCAAATTTAAACCTTTTCGAATCAAGGATATATCAATAAATGTGGCCAGATGAAATCCTGGAGCACTTAAAATTCTAACGTTGTTGACAATCAACCCTAATCATTACCTTTTCCAATAAGTCAATAGTGACAGGAGAAACCTTGACTCGGAAATCTGACATTCACGGTAGTAGCCTAAAATTGGGACGTTGCCAGGATGAAAAGACCTTTGAAATGGTAAGATTATTGTGAAGTTCACCGAAGGGCTTCAGCGAGTCCGGCGAAACGACCTGATAGCTGATTATTGAATAGTTATGGATCTGGGTCCGAATATTCATCTAACAACACAGACTTGAATCCCTGACCTTTAAGGTATTGATACATTTCTTTTTCAATTTGCTCTGCTGGTCCATCGTAGCCCACAATTAATTCTGCATTAATATTTACCGTTGCAGGGTTGAAATATTGTTTAAATTCTTCAAAATTTGCTCGTCTCCTTTCGATTGTTTTTATCCTGTTGTTTACTATTAATGATCCATTCCAATGTATCGTATTATCCCTAGGGAACCGATAGCAATTATAAATACCATTTGGATACTTTCTTTTTATTAATGCAAACATTGATTCTTCATATCCATTACTTCTTATAAAAGATAATATATTATTGTTAATATCATCGTCAATCCTGTCACTATTTGACTCTTTCTTCCATATTCCATAAATTGTTATTCTAGTACTTTTAGGAAAATTCTGGTCAACAAAGAATTTCTCAAATTCGTTCAATTCTTTGAATGAATGTGTCTCTTCATGCCTGTTTCCATCATACCAGCTTATTTCCCATAAAATTACTTCTGCCATTGAACTGGTCTTTTTGAATGCTTTTATTGTATGTCGGCAATTATTAAGCCTTTCTTCTTTGCTACCAGCAAAAGAACTGTTTGCAAATAGAAGAACAATAATCATAGCTAATGTTATTTTTTGTTTCATATAAATATATAATATGTCTATTAATAAGCTGATTTTGCATCTTTTAGTAGATTTTACAACTGTTACCAGGGGGCACGATAAAAATAGGTGATCACTGGCAGTCTCAATCTGGTTTGCATGGGCAAAATTTGAGGTTATTCCTGATTCATTTTTTGGGGATGGGCCCGGTAAAGATAATTCCAATTTATACGTAACAAAATAGCAGCCGGATAAATGGTATAATTCGGTCAATAACAACCTGTTTTTTCTACAAAAGAAAAAGGAGGTTATCATGGCCGAACAACATTGGATACCTGCCAATTATCACTCCAGCGAGTGGGCCGCTGTTCTGCAGGAAAAATACAGCTCCGTCAATTTTCCTTTAGACGCCCCAGACGAAGCAAGATTCCTAAGATCCCCTCCAAGCTCTCCACCTCAATCAGACTGGTCACCACCTGACGGATGCACCAGCAAAAAACATCAAGAAGTCGATCATCTTTGTTCTCGGCTCACAGGTACTGGTCTGATCGGAGCTGACCTCGCCGTGACCTATCTTCGAGAAAAATATCGTAAAAACAACTCGATTTTCACCATAAAACAGGCCGCCTATGTAGTCTTATCCTTCCTGCAGTTCTTGGACAAAACAGGTGCCAATATTTTCAGCGTTACCCGTCAAGATATCTGTGCCTTCGTCGAGCATGGGCAGGATCGTGGGTTGAAGGCAAACTCGGTAATATGCAATTTAAGAAGTGTGTACACGTTTCTTATCTTCCTGGTTGAACGAAAGATTCTTCCACTGGCAGTTCTATCTAAAAAGATTCGACTGAAGCCACCTGACTCTTTACCCAGAGCTATTCCGTCGGAACATGTCGACCTTTTGCTTTCAGCCACCGGCAACCCTCGAAATCACGCCTTGGTCCTTCTTTTACTGCGGACAGGCCTGAGAATTGGCGAATTGCTCAATGTGAAAATCTCAGACATCGTTCTCCCGGAAAGGAAGATCTTGATTTACCTGGCAGAAAAAAATGACCAGGGTCGTGTGGTTTACTTCAGCTCAGATGCTGACTCTGCCCTTCGCGAATGGCTGAAAAGAAGGGACCTGCAAAAGGACTATCTTTTCTACAGTCCGCGAAATGAGAAAATATCATATGCGGCAGCGAGAAAGGCATTTGTTCAAATTCTCAAAAGGGCCGATTTATCCCACTATGGGTACAGCTTCCATTGCCTGCGCCACACTTTTGCCACAGACATGCTCAACGCCGGATTACGGATAGAGGTCTTACAACAAATCCTTGGTCACCAATCAATCGAAATGACCTTACGCTATGCAAGGCTATCAGATGCTACACGTGAAAATGAATATCTCCGTGCTATGACCGTTATTGAAAAAGGAGGGCAAAATGCATCTCACAGAATCAGTACTCAATTACAGGCGGTATTTGAAGAGAAAAAATTATTCACCTCACACCGTAAAAAATTATCTGCATAGGCTGCAAAGGTTCTTCGCATGGCTCCCGGTTCCTCTCGAGGCAGCAAGACGGGAGAATGTAAAATGGTATATCGATTTTCTACTACAACATCAAATTTCTGCCCAGACTATCAATGGACACCTTGTCGTTATCAGGATGTTTTACGAATTCCTGAAGGACGAAGGAGAGATAAAGGTGGATAATCCAGTTGGTAAAGGTTTATTGCTACGGGTTGCCAAGCCGTTACCCCGGCATTTGAGGGACGTTGATATTCCGCGATTTTTTGAGGTGGTCACCAGAAGTCGGGATCAGGCAATATTTATGCTTATGTTACGTTGTGGCCTTAGAGTTGAAGAGGTGGCAGATCTCACACTCGATGCCATTGATTATCAACGAAACCGGATCCTGGTCAAATCGGGTAAAGGAGGTAAGGACAGGGTCGTTTTTATCAGCAACGATGCCACAGACGCACTGGCAGCGTATTTGCGGATAAGGTTTCACACGAATGAACAGAAAGTCTTTTTAGTTGAGAAAGGCCCCCTTAAAGGAAAGCCCATATCGGTTCGAGGCATCCAAAAACGAATTGAGTACTATTCAAAGAAAAGTGGGATAGCCGTTTCCTGCCACCAATTGCGGCATACCATGGCAACCCAACTCCTCAATGCTGATGCAGATTTGGTCACCATTCAATATTTGCTCGGCCATACAAGAATCAAAACGACCATGAGGTATTGTCATCTTTCCAATATGAAAGCACAGCGTGATTATTATAGGGCCGTTGACAGAATAATAGAAAAAAGCAAAAGCACACCCGCAGAGAATGCGGAGAATTAACCCGCCACGCCAAGGGCCGGGTGCTCCGACGAGCAATAAGTAGGGGCCCATTCTCGCACCCGGCCCTTGGCGTGGCTCCCTCTCGGAAAATGCTTGACTTCTCGGGAGCCAAAAGAGAAACTAATATCAGGCAATTGCCTAATATAAATAGAGAAAACAGGTTTTGTTACGTATACTTCCAATATATTGAAACAGAGAGTCGAGCCCGCCACTTTTCGTACAGCTCAAGGCTTTTTGGGTATATCGGGATACATATGGTATACCATCAACAAAAAAAGCATTGCCTGCCTCCTATCACCTCGGCGTTAAAAGCCGGAAAACAGCAAAATCTTTCAATCTATATAGCTATTTTCATTAGATTTACTTTATTTTCCAATCTTTGATTTTCTATATTTTTCCTTAAACAAATCCTTCATTTTTCTATTCATTTTAATATTTATTATCATTTCTTATTTAGGTTGCATACCTTATGCAACCTTACGATTCGTAGCGTAGTCTCTTTCAATCGCTTGATTTTCCTTTTCTTCCTTCCATTTTTTGAATTCTTGAAATTTTTCTTCGAATTCAACTTCAAACCAAACTTCCTTTTTCGGATTTTCTTTCACTATTTCACTTAACCACTCTTCAACTTGGTTCAGAATTTCAAATTTTCCTATTTTTGACGATTCAATTCTAAGTTTTTCTGTTTGTTTTCCGGTTATTAGCCAACTGATGTCGATATCAGTATTCTCAACCAGTCCCTGAAAAACCTTACCCGAAGGATCTCTTTTCCCATTTTCTAATTCAGAAAGTGACCCCTGAGAAATCCCTATAATTTCAGCAAATTGCTTTCCTGTTAGACCTTTATCCTGCCGGTAGGATAGAAGTCTCAACCCGATATTATCTGTTTTCAAATTTATTTTATTTGACATCCTCAGTTTCCAGATATATAAAATCAATATACAGATATTCTTTGTCCATTATACCACACAGCTACCAGGAATCGACCATGCCACACACCACCACCGAAACCCAAAAGCTCAAATACGCTCTTTCCAAACAAGTCCCCGACATGCTGCGTGGGTTCACCATCCATACCAATTACGGCGACATCGAAATAGAACCCGAATTTGCCGAGGCGTTCCGCAACCTCGCCGCCGATGTCCTGCAGTATCAACTGAACATTGCCAGCATCGACGAATGAACACCACCAACCGTCCCAACACCTCAGAAATCACCTGCCACCTCTGCGGCAGACCGCTTGAAGTGACCACCGTGGAAACCTCAGACGGCCACTACCAAGACTATCTCCAGTGCTGGCACTGCTTCACCAGCACACCGGGGCGGAAAGTTATGCGCATCCCACTGCATTCCCATAAGCCAAAAACACCCCCAGCAGCGAACACCCCCCAACCATTTTAGGTGTCGCCATGATCACTGGTTTCTCAGGTACCCCAGGCAAAGGCAAATCCTCCGAAGCAGTCCTTAAGCTCGTTGAGAAGATTATGAAGGACCGCTCTTCTTTAACCACTACCTCAACTGAAGATATAGACCACCAACCACCCAAAAATCCAATCAAAAACCAGGAGTAACCATCATGCCCAACGAGAAAGACACCATCAGCGCAGGAAACAACAGCCCCTTTTTCCCGATCTCTGGCCGCATCGAGTCCTCCGACCAGGTCGCCGTCAGCCGGGACAACCTCCCTATCTTCAATACCCTGATCAAAGGCAAGGATCCGGACGAGTACACCAACCCGCCACAGTGGGCCGTTACCTCAAATATCCGTTTCGGCAAACAGGGCGACATCGTCAACAACATCAAAACCGAGGTCCGTTGCCGGTCCTATCTGGTGGAGCAGGTGGACGAACGTACCGGCGTTGTTTCCAAGATCCGGAGATTCACCCACGATCTCTGGCTGATGCAATGACGTGTCCTCACCATGCGGATCTTGGGATATCCCCGGACCTTGGCAGGGCTGCCCGGCTTCCGGCGTCTGCCGGTGCCGGGCTGAACTGGCAAGGATCGTGGTTTCCTGGATTTGCCCACGAAGCCGGGGGCCTCCGACAATCATACTCCCTGACTTACAGCGAAATCGGCCAGGCTCTTTGTCAAAGCGTTGATCAAGGCATCATCAATCACGAGCAGGCCCGGCAGATTGGCAACGTCCTCTTTCCAATCGTGGAGAATAGATCATGGAATGGACCCCCTTAATCGAATCAACTTTTTTTGATGGCGTCCGGACCGACATGCTTACCGCCGTCGGCGGAATCCTCGGCTTGGCGCTCATCATTTTTGGCCTGGTCATGCTCATGCGTACCGTTGGCAGATGACCAGATTTTTTAACCCTATCCTCATGGAGGAACCCACATGCAAGACCTTTTCGACGCAGTAGACATCACCGGAATCAGCACCAACGTCAGTACTCTTATGGTCGGCTTTATCGGCATCGGCCTGCTGTTCCTTGGCTACGCCTATGTCAAACGCACCATGCGTGTTGGCAAAGGCGCGTAAACATCACCCCCCGGGGAGGGGCAACCCTCCCCAACTCTCCTGACACGCCATGCCGAAAGTCGACCCAACACAATACCTCATGGAAGCCCTGTCCATCCTCACCGGTGGTCTGATCAAGGATATGCAGACCTTGATTCTCGGGCTCGTGGTCTGTGCTTTTATCCTTATGGCCTTTGATCTGCTCAAAGATTTGATCCTGCTCCCGGCGCTCCAGTCCGCCGCCTCGTTCCTGGCTGACCCGATCGGCTCCTACCGGACCCACCAGATCAACCGGAGAATAAGCAGCGCTGTTTCCAGTGATACTCCCTCGTACCGGCCATCACGGAGCGATATCGAGATTTCGCCCTTACGGGAACGCGACCTGGACACCTTCGGCAGTCTGGAGCCAGGACCGGATGCAACCTATGCCAATAATCATTGGGAACGTGACGGCGTGGAACTGTCGGAAGACCGCTATGCCGCCTTGGAAACCGCCATGGATGAGGCCATCTATCAGGACCGCATGAACAACCGCCTGTCCGATGATGAAGCCTATGACCTGGTGCATTCCCACACCGAACGCCTGAGAGGATGACATGACCCTGAATTTGATCGCCTATGGCATGGGCCTTGGCTTGGTTCTTGTCGGCTGGATAGCCGGTTTGGTCGTCAGCTACGTCTTTTCGATCAGCCGCAACGTGGGGCGCATCGGATGACCGCAGCAGAACTGACCGACATCCTCAACCAGATCGTTTCCCAATTGGGCGACATCATGAGCTTCGGCCTTGGCGGCCTTACCGGCATCGCCTTTGTGATCGCATCCAAGATGGAGTGGTGACCATGATCAATTTAGCGCAACGTATCGTCCTTCTGGTTATCGCGGCTCCCATTTATCTGTCAATTTTCGACGAGATAACCCACCGCTACATACTTTTCGCCGACGCTTCCACTCGGGAGTTCAGCAACGCCCTTTATTATCTCTTCGGTATGAGCCACGGGTTTCTTCTCTGGGCTGCCTATCTGGCGTTCAACTGTATCCTCGAAATAGTGACCTACTTCCTGGACCGTTTCTGCACACCTTCCGCAATAGAGAAGGAGGCCGCAAGTGATTCAACTCCCTGATGGCTTCGATGCTGCCGCTTTATTCACCGAGCTCTTTCACCTGGCCGCGCCCTTTGCCGGCATCGCCTTCCTGATCGGCTGCGGCTACCTGATTCAAAACATGCTGAGGAACGCACCCAAATGACCTATTTGCCCTCATTCCCCAAGATCCGGCGCTATGCACTGTGGATTTCCTTCTTCGGTGTCTGCTTCTTCCTTGGCCTGATGAAAAGGATTCTCGCATGAACGACATCACCAAGATTCTTATTTACGCCACCGGTCTCTATGTGACCTTCATCACCACTGGCCTCTACCTGGCCCATGGGGAAGAAGTACCGGGATTACCCGCAGGGCCGAACGCCTCCTACAGCGTTAATCCGGGTCAAGGCTTCCCCAAAGAGTACGTGGTTCCCCGGACCTCTTCCACCTCTGCACCGCTTCGTAAAAGGGAGCCGAAATCCTGCAAGCAATACCTCTCCATCTGCGAGCGTTCCTGCGAGTACCGGGGCTCCATGTTCAAGTTCCAGTGCATAGGTCAGGAGTTCCAGCCGTACCAGGACCATTTCCGTTGCCAGTGCGCGGATGATCTCCAGTATCAGCAACGCTACGCCCAAAAAGAGCAGGCTGAACCCGTCCAGGTGAAGGAAGAAAAGCCGGTGGAGACCAAGCAATGATGCGCAAGTGCTTTGCAATCCTTCTTGTCTGCTTCCAGGTCAGCGGACCAGCTTTTGCCAGCGTTCTAACCGTCGAGGATGTTTCCGTCATTGGTGCCGCTGCCGATGATTACTACACCGGAAGCAAAACCAAGCTCAAGGTCCTGGATGGAAATAAAATCGGCAAAACCCTTGTGACCTCTGCCGAGGTATCCTCAACAGCTGCCCTTTCAGGCCTGGTTGCCGGTGCCGCCGGTATCGCTGGCATTGCCTACTATGAACGCACCGGCCAAGATCCGGTCTATGCTGCAGCCAACGCCGTCGCTTCGGCTGCGGATGCCATCTTTGTTCCTGCCTATCAAGCATTCAAAGCCAACTTTGTCAGTCCGGAAAGCTATCCCGCAAGTGCTGCCCAGTATGTCGGTGTTGAAGGATCTGTGGGCGCGACCATTGGCGACCTGATCGATTTTGTCAACAATTCCGCCTCTGGTCTCTACGATAACCTCAAGCAGCTTATTGCAGACCATACTCCTACTAGTTACGACTCCGTCCCTGAGAATACGGCCTGGTCAGTTGGTAGCATTATCACCACGCCAAGCGGCAATATGCGGATTACCGGGACCTGGGGTTGGGTTGGCTATTATCAAAACACAACCCGTTTCAATTCCCTTTATCAATCATGGTTTGCGACTGAAAACAAATATGACGTGGGGCTCTCATACATCAGCTATTACTCGAGCAAGCTGTACCGCTGGACTCCCGGCTACGTCACCACCTCCGGCTATGGTATGCTCGAATCCATTCAGGTAGCAACCACAACCGATACTGCGACCATTGTCCTCAATGATACGGCTATTCCGGATTTCACCAGTCTCAAGCAGGAGTTTGAGCAAGCCAATATCGATGCAGCCACCCAGGAACAATTGGAGCAGGCTATTGCCGATATGCCTGCAGATCAGAAGATAACGTCCAGCAACCCGGAACCTTCTTCTGTTCCCTCAACCTCGCCTTCTCCGATCACGAACAACCAGATTCAGAACTTTTTCGCGGACAATACCACCAACGTCTATAACCAATACTTGGAAACCGTCACGAATAACGTGACCAATCAAGGGGACGTGACCAACGAAGTTGCCCAGGCTGCGGCAGAAACGGCCAAGGCCCAGGAGGAGGATGCTAATAAAGAGTCCGAGGATACCTATTCCCCCATCAACAACAATCCCTTCACCTCGGCCTATAATCCTGGTGAATTCGATATACCGAACAGGTTCACGACCTTTCTGGCCAATGTCAAAGGCTCGGGCCTGTTTTCGTTCTCTTCAGCCTTCTTCGATTCCCTCCCTGGAGGGGGAACCTCCACCTATACCATCGAGGCCGGACAGTACGGCACCCATACCGTCGACTTGAACGATACCTTGTCTCCAGGCCTGGCTGTGCTCAAGGCTATCCTTCTTGCCTGTTTCGGCTTCCTGTCGATCCGGGCCGTTATCATGAAGAGGTAAAACCATGTCTTTCTTCGCTGTCCTCATCGATTGGTGCCGCGCCTTCTGGACCTGGTGCGTCGTTGGCTTCACCTGGGTTCTCGACGGCTTCATTCTCCTGGTTCAGTTCGTGTTCTTCACCATCTTCGATGGGCTGTTAACCGTAATTGAAACCACCCTGGCGGCAATTGACCTTGCCGCCGTGGTCTTCAACTATGCGGCAGCCTGGTCCAACCTGCCGGACCAGCTGGTATGGCTGATCAATGCTGTCGGTCTGCCGCAATGCTTCACCATCCTCGGCGCTGCCTACCTGCTGCGGCTGACACTCAACCTCATCCCCTCTATCTTTACCCGGGTGTAATCATGATCATTGGATTTGCTGGTACGCCCGGTTCGGGCAAGACGTACGAAGCGGTGAAGAAGATCACCGACAACCTGCAGATGGGCCGGGTTGTCTATACCAATATAGACGGCATGGCAGATCCGGAGTGCCTGGAAATGATCAAGAGCTACTGCGGCCTCTCCGATCTGGCACTCTGCAAGCAACTTCATTTCCTTGAAGACCACCAATTGGCCGATTTCTGGATGCACATAGAGCCCGGCTGCCTGGTGGTTCTTGATGAGGTTCAGAAAGTCTTCTCTTCCCGCGAATGGCAAACTGCAAAGAACAATCAATTTGCCTCCTGGGCCTCCACTCACCGCCACAACGGCTTTGACGTGGTGCTGATCACCCAGGCCGTGGAACGTGTGGACTCTGCCGTTCGTTCCCTCTTGGAATGGACCTATGTTTTTCGCAAGGTCAACTTCTTCGGCGGTGCGATCAAAAAGAAGTACCTCTGCTATGCCTACGGCGGCGATGATACCGGCGGCAAGCCCCTCTCAACGAATACCCGGACCTATAACGAGAAAATTTTTCACTGCTACAAGTCTTACGTGGCCAAGGACGTGAAGGAACTCTCCATCATGCAGCACGTCAACGTGTTGAAGCATCCGGTGTTCTTTGCAATCCCGCTTGTCCTCGCCTTTACCCTTTACATGCTGTTCAGCCAATCAAGCCTGGCCAGCGGTGACCTCTTCGGCTCCAAAAAGGTCATGACCACCCATTCCAAGAAAAACGAGCATACTTCCCTCCCTGCAGCAACCGGCACCATTACCCCCGTGGTCCGTAATGGCCAACTCGTGTTCACCAACCGTCAAGGATCATGACCATGAAAGCCTTTTCACTTTTCCTCTTCCTCGCTTCCTTCCTCCTGGTTACCTCCATCCTTTTCGGGATCTCCGCCTGTACGCCCCACCAGGAAAAGAAACCCGTAGCAGTTCATCAGGCCGCCAAGGCTGAACCGGCTCCACTCCCCCCGGTCCCGGCAAACCTGCCGATCTCGGTGGACTTCAACAACGTGCCGCTCTCCGAGGTGGCGCAGTTCATCACCACCCAGACCGGCAAGGGATTTGTTCTCTCCGGCAACGAAGCAAAGCCCATTACCTGGGTGGAATCCAATCTGAGCAAGGATACCCTATTCGATTCCTTCAAGGCGACCATCACCGCCTCGGGCCTGCTGCTCAAATCCACTAACGATCAGCAATCCCTGTTCACCATCGAACAGCCCGAGGAACCGAAGACACCGGTTCTGCTCAACTCTGCCCGATCCAGCCGGGGTGTGTTTCTTCTTCTGGGAGCGACCATCTACCCGCTGGAGAAGTTCCCTTACCCGGTCCGTTACGATTCCGGCCACTGGTATGCACTCCTGCCAAAGTCCACAGCTGACCGGCTCATTACCGATAAACAGGCAGAGAAAACCCCGATGTAAGATCACGGCCGCGACGCGGCGGCCGGAATGGCGCGTTGCAGTTGTCTGCAGTTCAGCGTGATTGACGCTGGAAATTGACGGGGATTTCCCCAACGGAAAACGGGGGAAGCGACCCCTCTAATGGAGCGTCCCGTTTTTCGTCCCGCCGCCTGCGACGAACCAGTAGCCAAGATCGAAACCAACCTCCAACCAGGGCAACCAGCACATGAATAAAGCAATGCACAACATCCCCCGACAACCAACGCCGCAGGCGCACTTCTCCTGCGCCGACTGTGGCCGGGAAACGTTCATGTCAATCTATGATCCGGGATTTGGCCTTTGTGGCCGGTGTGAAAGCAAAGTCGCCAGGCAAAGAATGGCTTGGGAAAAAAAGAATGACCCCTTTGCCGCAAAAGAGGGTGGGAGAAACCGGCAAAGGGGTCCTGAGGCAGGAGCGTTCTTATTCAATGAGAACGTGAAGAACGGGTCCATATAAATCTAGCTGTGATTGGATTTGATTAGCCAACCATCAAATTTTCGTGAGACCAAGACATTATGCTGAGAATAAATGCCCCCGCTGCCGGTTTGTGGAGGCAGACAGCAGGGGCCAGGGGAGTCGATAGGCTCGACTTCAATACAGCCTATAAGGGGTATAGGAAATTGTCAAATTTTAACAGGACAACCCATAAATGAACAATGTTCTTTCTCTCTCCGGTGGAAAAGACTCCACCGCCATGCTGCACATGATGCTTGAGCGTGGAGAACCGATCCACTCTGTTGTTTTCTTTGACACTGGCTGGGAATTTCCGGAGATGCACAGGCATATCGACTTGGTGGAACAGAAAACAGGAATCGAAATTGTTCGTCTTACCCATCCCCAAGGATTTGCGTACTGGCTCAATAGACGGAAGGTACGCACCAAAAAGGATCAATTCGATAATGAAGGCAACCAGACCCACAAGAAAGGGGATGTCTTCAGGATCGGTAACGGTTGGCCATCTCCATCCCGCCGTTGGTGTACCCGTGAGAAAGTGAATTGCATTACTCGTTATCAAAAGACTGTCGAAAATTGTTTGCCGTGCATCGGTTACGCCGTCGATGAGTTACACCGTTGCAAACCCGGCCCGCAACGCTACCCACTCATTGAATACGGTATCACTGAAAAGCAAGCCCTCGAATACTGCCGCAAGCTTGGTTACACCTGGGGCGGGCTCTACGATATTTTCAACCGAGTATCATGCTGGTGTTGTCCGCTGCAATCCCTTCCCGATCTACGATCGCTTCGTAAATATCGTCCTCTGCTTTGGGCCCAGCTCCTCAAGATGGATGCCCAAATTCCCAGTCCTAATCGGGGTTTTTCCGGCTACAAAACCGTTCTCGATCTAGAAAACCGTTTTTCTACCGAGGATAAACTCAAGCCTTTTTATAAAGGCAAGGTATCCCGCAGAATGCTGCGTTTTATCAAACCGCATTCCCAGCAAAACTTTTTCTCACTTATTTGATCAGAGGTAACCATGTCCCGTTCACGTATCTCCCAAGATCCTCTTTCCCAAAAGGTCCGCGCTGCCATGCGTGGTCAACAAGTCGACCTCTCCAACGTCCCTACCTTCTGGGAACCCTTTCCCGATCATCTTAAAGACATTCCCCTGCAGGATTACCGGTTCGATCACGGCTACCCGCTCTTCGTCCACCGGGATGCCGCCGCGATCAATGT
Organism: uncultured Desulfobulbus sp.; assembly: GCF_963665445.1. Taxonomy (GTDB): domain Bacteria; phylum Desulfobacterota; class Desulfobulbia; order Desulfobulbales; family Desulfobulbaceae; genus Desulfobulbus. The sequence continues at coordinate 901,727 of NZ_OY762276.1, forward strand.
CCGCACCACCAAGGAGCAGCCCACCGGCTCCGATCCACAAGCCCGATTAACAAGTGGTTTACCAGTAGTATCGGAGTTGCCAGGGTTGAGGGTCAAGCGATGTGTAGATTTTTTGAAAGTGTCTTTGCATGTGCAATGGGATGGACAGGAAAGTGACCTCCTTCCGATTCTCGACTTCATGAAAAAGCAGGTCCAGGATACCGAACTCGAGTGCATCCCAGTCTTCAAGGAACATGGCTTCGACTGGAACCTCTACCGGACCGGCATCCGGTACTATACCTACCGCATCAAATCCGGCGACATCACCCTGCTGTTCAACCGCCGCTCGCATGATCAGAAAATACCCAACTGCCGCTTGGAAATCGGCTCCCTTTCCTGCTGGTCACCTGGCTTTTACGAAATCTATGAGCGGGTGAAAGCCTTTCTCGCCATTCATGGCGGCAAAGTCTTTAAGGAAATCGTCTCTGAGGTGCACCTCGCCGCTGACTTCGTCGGCACGGATATCAAAACCACCGACCTGGAGGACCGTACCCATTGGATCGCCCTTGCCCGCGACAACGATTTTTACGGCGGCCTCAAGGTAACCAAGCGTACACCCGAACCAGAACCCGATGAAGTTGAGTTCAATAGCCACTACACCAACCGCAAATTCTCCGGCATCACCATCGGCAGCGGTGACATGATGTTTCGGGCCTATGACAAGGTCATGGAGCTTAAAAGAAAACGCGCCACCAACAAACAGCAGGTCTTTGCCGAAATCTGGGGTGTCGACAAATACGACGAACTGCCAGTGACCCGTATCGAATACCAGATCCGGCGGCCGCGACTCCGGGAATTTGCCGACATGAGCCATGTAGAGTTCGTGGATGGTGAACGTCAGTTCCACATCTCCGAACTGAAAGGCAGGCAGATTAACACAGTCGTTGACCTGGTAAACAGTCTTAAATCCCTCTGGGCCTACCTGACAAACGAATGGACCCGCCATGCCGACAGCCCGGTGAACCGCAACCACAACCAGACAAAAGCCAAAGTTTCCGAGTTCTGGCAACAGGTCCAGGCAGTGGTTTGGACGGGCGTTTTCGGCTACGTCCGAATGCATCCAGCCAAACACAAAGATATTGTGATGCTCCGCAAGCAGGCCCGGGGAATTCTCATGTCTGTCTGTGCCTCCCTGGAAGTGCAGCCCAACGACATCGATAAAATCGTCTTCCTCTGCCAAGGCATGATTGAGGAAGACTTGCACGCCTTCTTTGAAGATGAACAGGCTTTCATCAAGAAGATGGAAACCAAGCGCAACGAATTCAGGGCAACGCTCGCGGGATAGATTCCCGCTTCCCCCTGGAACAACTTCGCGCTCTCTGCAGTTCTGCGCAGCAGGTAACCAGGGGGCGAAGCGCGCCGGTACAATCTCTCAGCGAAAAACCGCTGAACCCGTAACCACCACGCCCTCAACGTACTGAGCGGGGCCGTTAAGCGCGCAACAGGGGCACAGTGCCCAGGTCATGGTTTATTACCCTGCGGCCTGGATGGATCACCCAACAGGAAAGACATCCTCGTTGGGGGCGCATGCGAAGCCCCCCCCCAAGCGGTGTAACGAACAACCACTGAACCTTATCAAGAGGAAACAATGGCTCTTCATTCCTTAAAAACTTGGCCTGAGCATTTTGAACTGAGCAGGACCGGTAAAAAATTATTCGAAATTCGGAAGAATGATCGAGGGTTCGGTGTTGGAGATTATCTCGCATTGAAAGAGTGGTCTCCAATTGATCGCAAATACTCCGGTCGCGTTCTCTATTATCGTATTACCTGCCTGTATAAGGGTAGTCAGTTCGGAATCCAAGATGAATATGCCGTCCTGGGGCTCTCTCATCGCGTTCCCATTTCCCGTATCCAATACCTATTTGGAAATTAGCCTTCCTATTTTTCAACATGAAATGAGGAAACCAATGCTTGTCATAACTGAAGGAAAACCCGGCGAGGGAATGACCTACCCATCCCTAAACAATAGCTTCCATGATCGGTTCCGCCAGATCCGGAAGGAATTAAAACTGACCCAAAAAGCAATGGCTGAAAAACTGTCCGTCAGCCTAAGTACCTTGCAGCGGTATGAAGACAGTAGGGTAGCGCCGGACGCCACAGTCCTCGAACGCTTAGCCCACCTGGGCGTTGACCTTCATTGGCTGATCACCGGTTTGCCCTACTATCGTCCATGCTCCCATGATCGCCCTGGGGCCGTTTTCTTTGCTTTCCGCTCCGGACAATTCAACGAAATCGAATCTCTGCTGGAAGAAAAAGGCATTCCCCTCTATGCCCTCCATCAGATGATGGAAAACCATCTTCTCGGGATCATCTACAGCCTGAAATACCTCAACGAAAAGCCGTTCTGAAAATGAAAGCCTCTATCTTCACCACACCCCGGCGCGGCCTGATGGGCAAGAAGCCTCTCGGCGCAGAGTACATGCCGGAAATTTCGGAACGTGCCCGGCGCATGAGGGCCGCGATCCGCGAAGAAAAACAACCAACCGACAAACGGCAGCAGCGTTTGCCGGGCTTCTAATTATATATACCTGCCCTTATTATGCCATTGACACCAGTCAAACAACTTGCCACTAATGCACCCATTGTATGGGGAGAGCATTATATGGCTGGGTCAGTGCATTTTAAAACAGATCGCCGTCAGTGGGTGGTTGCCTGGAATTGGCAAGGTAAGCGTTATCAGATCAGCCGGTACAAAGGCCGATTGATGACGCAAACGCATCCCAATAAAAAAAAGGATCAGGGGTATATCGATGCCTGCCGACTTTTGGCGCAGATGCAGGGCGACGTTGAAAACAATGTCTTTCGTATTGAGAAATACACCGGTAAGAGATACACGGACGTTATCCCTTATTTTGAAAATTGGCTTGAGACGAAAACTGAAAAAAAGCCCGGCACCCTCCGCCTTTATCGTTCACTCTTTGATAACCACATAAGACCATTTTTTGAAGAGCATCCAATTCAACTCCACGAAATTCAGCTTGATACGCTTGATCAGCTGATTGCCTCTATCAAGTTGGCAAGTTCTTCGAAACATCTTTGCATGTCTATTTTTCGGGCCTTCTTGGATTATGCATGGAGGTCAAAACGGATTCCGGAAGTTCCCCCGTTTCCCAAAAAAGGCGAGTATGGTATAAACGAGCCAAAAATTAAATGGCTGCCTGAAACCCGTCAAATGGCCATTATCAATGCTATCCCCGAAAAACATCGGCTTATATTCCTTTTTCTTAAATACCATATCAGGCGACCGGCGGAAGCTATGGCTTTGCATAAAACTGATTATGATCGCTTTAATAAAGCTTTTCATATTAGAAGGGGCGTGTCTGGCGGTAAACTGGTAACATCTACTAAGACACGCGCTGAGCACATCGTACCTTGTCACCGGGCAATGATTTCGGATATCGAAAGGCTTGTTGAATCAGATAAAGGCTCTCCCTTTCTCTTTGTCAACCGTGGCAAGAGATATACGGAAGGCGTTTTAAGCCGAATATGGGCCAAGGCTTGCGTGGAAGTAGGGGAGAACATCGGGCTTTATGCCGGTCTTAAACATTCAAGCATGAGTCAGTTTGTCAACGAAAAGCACCTGGGACTTGCCGAGGTGCAGATGATTAGCCAGCATGCAAAAATTGAATCGGTCTATAAATATGTGTCCGTGGACTTGAACCGTCAGCGGGAGTTAATGGAAACCGATGTTTCCAAATTGTTTCCGGAAAAGAAAAGGGGCTCCAAATAGTAAGCAATTTAAGATAGTTGCGGACGTGAATATTTATTGACATTAAAACCTTATTTTTTTACAACGAGTTGTCTTTGCGGAGCTTAAGACCTTTTTCATCAGCATGGCTGAAACCGACTGGCAAAGGCCTTCCGGGGGTGAGTCCCCCAGAGCGGGGTTTATCTTTACACCAAGGGCCCAGAATCGAGCTTCCAAAATGGCAAATAACTTCCTCTTGCGAGCGAACTGAAGGAGAATGAACATGACTCGAGAATGTGCAAAGAAGATGTTGGCTGTGATCGGTGTGGTCTTTTTGTTGTCATCCATCGGCTGTACCAAAAAATCCAACGTTATCGGATCCGATGCCTCCGGTTTGCCGCAACTTTCCAACTTTGCCGATGATATCAAGGATATTACCTTGCCGGTTGAGTTGGTTTGGGACCGTAAGGATTCCATGGCTATCAAGACCGAGTCTTTCCGAGGCGGTGTTTTCAGCTACAAGGGCAGGGCCGAGGTTATGTCGCTCAAAGATTACATGGTTGCCTCGATGAAGGACAACAAATGGCGTCTGGTTGGAGAAACTGCCTCGAAAAATATCATGCTTGCTTTTGTTAAACCCAATAAAACCTGCATGATGGTCATTTCCGAGGGGATGTTAGGCAAGACGGACATGAAACTGTATATCGCCATCGATAAAACCGGCGGCACAGGGACGACCTCCTACGGTAACCAGAATTCCTTCGCACCGCAGAACAACAGCTTTGAGAGTTCCTTCTCCCGTTGATGGGGCAATATATGTCAGGCCTACAGGGCAAACGCATTCTTTTCGGGGTGACCGGATCCATAGCCGCTTACAAGGCGGCTTTTTGGGTGCGTGAACTGATCAAGGAGGAGGCGCTGGTGAGTGTGGTAACGACTGGAACAGCGGAACAGTTTGTTGCCCCGCTGACCTTTGCCGCATTGTCCGGCAACCAGGTGCATCGGGATATGTTTGCCGCCGATCCCGAGGGGGTGATGGCCCATATCGACCTTTCCCGCGAAGCCGATCTGTTGCTCGTTGCCCCGGCCACCGCGCAGACCATTGCAAAGCTCGCCTGCGGCATGGCCGACAACCTGTTGACCACCGCCGTCCTCGCGGCAAAGGTTCCGGTGGTGATCTGCCCGGCCATGAATACGGCGATGTACACCCATCAGGCAACCCAAGGCAACCTTCGTCGTTTACGAGAGCTGGGCTATCACATTGTTGAGCCCGGTTGCGGTGAGATGGCCTGCGGTGAAACGGGCGACGGGCGGTTGGCCGAGTGGGAGTGCGCGCGGGAAACCCTGCTGAGCGTGCTTCAGCCGAGAGATCTGGTCGGCAGGAAGCTGCTGATCACTGCCGGGCCGACTCGGGAGCCTCTCGACCCGGTCCGTTTTCTCAGCAACCGTTCAAGCGGCAAGATGGGCTATGCCCTGGCGCGGACCGCCCGCCGGCGGGGGGCGAGCGTCGTCCTGGTTTCCGGTCCGGTTTCCCTTGCACCGCCGCCAGGGGTGGAACTGGTGAAGGTGACCACCGCAGAGGATATGGCGTCGGCCGTGCTCTCCCGCAGTTCTGAGATGGATATTATCATCAAGTCCGCGGCTGTGGCCGATTTCAAGCCGGTGAGCTGTGAGTCGCTGAAGATCAAGAAGAGTCCCCAGGGGCTGCACCTTGATCTGGTGAAAAATATCGATATCCTGTTTGAGTTGGGCAAACAAAAAACACCCGGTCAGCTCTTGATCGGATTCGCCGCGGAAAGCCACAACCATGTCGAGGAAGGCCAGCGCAAGCTGAGGGAGAAGAACCTGGACATGATCGTGGTCAACGATATCCTCGGCAGTCGGACCGGCTTTGATGTGGAAACCAACCAGGTCACCCTCATCAATCGCGGAGGTAGTCAGGAGCTTCCGCTGCTCAGCAAGGAAGAGACCGCAAACCGCATTCTGGATGCGGTGCTTGCTCTTTGTACGTGATCAGCCCTTGTGGCCTTAACAGACGACCGCTTTTATGCAGATAAGCCGTTCCGAGCAAAAAAGACGTTTTAAAGAAGTCGAGCAGTTGGTGGGCGAACTGGTGAAGTTGCCCGCCCAGGCTCTGGGAACCCTGGAGGGACTCGATGAAATTCGCGACCTGCTGGTGGAGGCCGCGGCGATGGAGGGCTCGATTCGCCAGCGGCAGGTGAAGTATCTCACCAAGTTCGTTGCAGCCATGCCCCTTGAACCGCTCTACGCACTGGTCGGTCAGTACCGGGGCAAAAAGCTGACCGAGAAAAAGCGGCAGCGCACCATCGAGTTTTTTCGCGATGCCCTGATCAACGAGGCCCTGGAGGTGCAGCAGGAGCTGGATGAGTATAACGAGGAGCTGACCGAGGACTGGGAGAGCGAAATCGTCGACGAACTGCAGGCGGAATTTCCGGAGATCGATGCCATGACCCTCACACGCCTCTCCGCTCTGTTTGCCCGCACGAGAAATCCCCGCCACAGCCGGGAGATATTTCGCTACCTCAAATCCATGCAGGAGTTGAGGCAGCGAAACCGCGATATGTAAGAGTGTGGTCAGCTTGAAGGTGTGGGGTAGAACGAGGCAGGATCACTCTCCTGCCTTTTTCAGTTTGCGGGCATAGGTGGCGGCTTCCATGCCGGCAACGCAGCCTTCGCCCACGGCCTTGGCCATCTGGTAAGGGGGGCCGACGATATCGCCGGCGGCATAGATGCCGGGGATGTTGGTTTCCTGTTTCCGGTTCGCCTGGATATATTTAAAGGTTTCGTTGTCGAGTTGGACCCCGACCTGCGTGGCCAGCTCCAGCGCTCCCTTGGAACCGAGTTCGATGAAGATCCCTTCGGTCTCCATGCTCGAACCGTCAACGAGCTTGAGTGAGGTGACCACCCGATCTCCTTCGATTTGTTCAACCGAGCTTTTGATCCACTCCACCTTGCTTGCCGTCAGCCGGTCCAACAGCTCCTGGGAGACATTCAAATCCTCGGCCACCAGATAGACTTTGGCCGCATAATCAAGAAGGGTCAGTGCACCATCGACGGCGGCACTCCGGTCGCCGGTGACAGTGACGGTGGCGCCACGGTAGAAGTTGGCATCGCAGTCAACACAGTAGGAGACGCCTCGGCCGGTCAGATCCTTTTCCCCGGGCACCCCGAGTTTTTTCTTGGAGACGCCCATGGAGAAGATCATCGCCCGCGCCTGCACGCTGCGGCCGCTCTCCAACTCCAGTTCAAAAAGATCCCCCTCCTGGCCCACCTTCAAGACATCCTCCGGCGACCATTCGGCGCCAAAGGATTGTGCCTGCATCAAACCGGTGTTGAGCAGGTCCGCTCCCTGGGTAATGCCGGCGACAAAGGCATAGTTTTCGATATGAGCCCCATAGAGGGCGGAATTTTCAATACGACCGAGGACCAGTACGGAGGTCTTTTTTCGGGAGGCGTGGATGGCGGCCTGAATACCCGCCGGGCCAACTCCGATAATGACCACGTCATACAACTGTCCAGACATTTGTGACTCCTTGGTTGTGGTGAAAGCGTACTCTTCTGTTTTTCTTGGTTTGCAAAACGAACTCAAAAGATTTGTACAATATCTCGAGATCGAGGTCGACAGATTTATGAAATTCGTATATAATTTTGGGTCATTGTGTTCATTCACTCCGAACGGTGCATTCCTGCATCCACGGGTAAATCGCTATGGTATAACCATGTCTTCGGCCCGACTGCACATTTTGCCGAAACCGGCCGCCAGCAGTCTTCACAAGGGCCCCAATTCCAAATACGTTTTTACTTTGTACGCAGTGCACTCGGCATTGTTGCCCTCGGCTTTAGAGGGGCGAAATCGGTTAATTCAACTTAAAGGAACGTCGTGGATTTATCTATTCTCAAAATAATGATGCATGCCGGGATAATGGGCAAGCTGATCATGGGGATCCTGCTCATTTTCTCCATCGGCTCCTGGTCCATCGTGATCATGAAGTTTATTATGTGCCGACGGGCGCAGAATGCCTCGCTGGATTTTCTTGACGCCTTTTGGGACAGCAAAACCCTCAACGAGGCCTATGAGGCGGCGAAGGAATATTCCCTGAGCCCCGAGGCCACGGTGTTTGTCGCCGGGTATACCGAACTCAAGAAGATCTCCGCCGCGCGCAGCACCGGGCAAACGCCGCCGACCCTGGAAGGGCAGTTGGCCACCATGGAGAATCTCAAGCGGGCGGTACGCAAGGCACAGGTCCTGGAGTCCGACCGGCTGGCGAGCTCGCTGGGCGTCCTCGCCACCACCGGCAGCGCTACCCCCTTTATCGGACTGTTTGGAACGGTCTGGGGTATCATGGCCTCGTTTCAGAATATCGGCGAGCGCGGTTCCGCATCGCTTGCGGTCGTCGCCCCGGGTATCTCCGAGGCGCTGATCGCCACAGCGGCCGGTCTGGCGGTCGCCATCCCCGCGGTTATTTTCTACAACTATTTTTCCAACCGGGTTGCTGAGTTCGAGTCCAATGTCGAGAGCTTCAGTACCGATTTCATCAACCTGATCGAGCGTGATATCCTTACCAGGGGCTGATCTATGGGACCGATAGGAAACAGACAGGGCGGCCGGAGGGTTATGGCGGATATCAACGTGACCCCGTTGGTCGACGTCATGCTTGTTCTGCTGATCATCTTCATGGTCACCGCGCCGATGATGACCCAGGGGCTTGAGGTGGAATTGCCCGAGGCGACCACCAAGGCCCTGGAGCAGCAGGAGGAACCCCTGGTGGTCACCATCACCAAAGAGGGGGAGGTCTTTCTCAAAAAGGAGAAGATGACACCGGAACTGCTCCAGGAACGGCTTTCGGCCATGCCTGCGGAAGTGAAAAAGGAAGGGATCTTCCTGCGGGCGGATAAGAGTATTGCCTACGGCGTGGTCACCTCGACCATGGCCGATATTCATGCTGCCGGTTTCGACAAGCTGGGGATGATCACCGTCCCTGCTGAAAAAGAGAAGTAAGAGGGGCTAAGGCGGCAATCGTGCGCTACACGGAAATTGAATTTCTGCTCCATCAACAGGAGGAGGATGGTCGCTGGGGCCTGGCCATCGGCCTGGCGGTCTGTGTTCATCTGGCCATTGTTCTCACCCTGTTTTTCTCGCCCTCGCTGTTCACGACCAAACCCATCGTCGAAGAGGTGGTTTCGGTGAGCCTGGTGACCTTGCCCGAGGCAGGTGGCAGTGGCGGAGCACCGTCCCCGCCGGCTGCGGCCAAACCTGCGAAACCCGCCAAACCTGCCGCGACCCAACCCTCGTCACCGCCACCGCCTCCCAAGGCCGTGGAGCCGCCGAAACCTGTGGCTCCGCCCGAGCCGGTTTCGCCTCCGCCGACCCCCAAGGAGAAGGTCGCGGTGAAACCGGAGCCTGCGCCAGAACCTGCACCGGAACCGGTGTCCATTGCCGAGCCGATCCAGGCCAAAAATCCGATTTCCCTGGCTCCGACCAAACGCAAGGTCAAAAAGGCCCAGGATACGCGTCTGGACGAAGAAAAGGTCAAGATCCGTAAGCAGGAGGAGCAGGAGCAGCGTAACAAAGAAGAGCTGGCCCAGCGAAAGAAGGAAGAGCAGGAGCTGCAGAAAAAGATCGAGGAACGCAAGCGTCTTGCCGACGCACGCAAACTGGAAGAGCAGGAGTTGCAAAAGAAGCTCGAGGAGCGCAAAAGGGAAGCGGAACGGAAAAAGGCGCAGACCAAGGCCCGCCTCGATCAGATACGGGCTGAAAACGAGGCCCGTGCCGCCGCTGCCGAGGCTCGAGAGCTTGCTGCCCAGGCCAATGCCGCCGCTGCCGCCCTGGCCTCTGCCCGGGAGGCTGTTGGTCGTCAGAACGCCGCCATGGAAGGGGCGCTGAACAAGTCCGGCTCCGGCGGTCGCGCCGCAGCGCAGAATATTGTCGGCCAGAGTTATATCAACTCGGTACTTGCCCGCATCAAGGGGTATTGGAAACTTCCGGACACGCGCCTATGGGATTCCAGTCTCTATGCCAATGTGGTGATCACCCTCAACCGGCAGGGTGGGTTGGTCAGTATCAGGTTTGATCGTCGCTCCGGCGATCCCCAATTTGACCAGATGGTGGAAAAAACCATCCATCGGGCCATCCCCATGCCGGCCTTCCCGGCCTTGATGACCGGGGATACGGTTGAGGTCGGCGGAAATTTCAACGTGCGCGAACTGGCAAAGATGCGCTAAGATAACTCTTTCAATGCACAAGAAGATCCAATAGGATACAGTCGCACAACCTGTACCCTGCATGTATTTGTAGATAGGCAGAAAAGATTACCCGCCTTTTCTGCGTTGATTTGATAACACAACAAACCGTCTCCAATTGTTGAGAGCCCTATGATGCGCAAACAAAACATTTCCTTGGTCGTTTTGCTGGCAGGTGTCCTGCTCAGTTTTCTGCTGCCTCAATCCAGCCGGGCGGAGGGGCAAACCTACTACGACATTTCCGCCTCGGATGTACGGAAGATCATGCTTGCCGTGCCCACCTTTGCCGGGAGCGGCAGCCAGGGATCGGCCGTGGCCAAACTGCTGAGTAAAGGGCTTGACCTGCATGGCTTTATCGGGGTGGTCGATCCCAGTCGCTACGGCGGCAACCGCGAGGCGGACTGGAAGACTGTCGGTGCGGACTATGTGGTGCTCGGCCAGGTGAATGCCGACCCTGCCGGCGTTATGATCGAGGGGCAGATTCTTGATGTGGCCAGCAACAAACTCCTGGCGGGGCGCCGCTACCGCGGTTCAGCCGCCCAGCTCGAGGATATGACCCTGCGTCTGTGCGACGCGTTGATTCAGGATTTCACGGGAGAACCTGGCGTGGCCCGCACCCGTATCGCCTTTATCTCCGATGGGACCGGGCGCAAGGAAGTCTATGTCAGCGATATTCTGGGAATGCATCCGCGACAAATCACCAGGCATCGCGCCCTTTGCGTCGCCCCCCGGTTTACGCCCGATGGCAACCATCTGACCTATTCCAGCTATCATCGTGGCAATCAGGACCTGTACATCACCGATCTTCGTCAGAGTCAGGCAACCCGGGCGATTTCCCGGCGCAAGGGGCTGAATCTGGCGCCGGCCTTTTCCCCCAATGGCGGCAGGATGATCATCACCTTGAGTAAAGACGGCAATCCCGATCTTTTTGCCATGGATATGAATGGTACTATATTGGGGCAGCTGACTTCGGGCAGCGGCATTAACGTTTCCGCCTCTTTTTCACCGGATGGTCGATCAATCGCCTTTGTCTCCGACCGCAGCGGCAAGCCCAACGTATATGTCATGTCCGCCGGTGGCGGCTCGGCCAAGCGGCTCACCTTCAAGTGTTCGGAAAACAGCGAGCCTGCTTGGTCGCCCAAGGGGGATGAGATTGCCTTCACCGGACTCATCGGCGGGCAGTATCAGTTGTTTGTCATGGATACCAACGGCGGCAACGTTCGTCAGATAACCAACGGTGGCGGAAATTTCGAATCCCCGACCTGGGCGCCCGATGGACGGCTGCTGGCTGTGACCCGGAAAGGGGGCAGCAGTTCCGAGCTCTGTGTTGTCAGTAAAAACGGCAAGGATGTTCGTGTGCTGTTTCCCCTGCGGGGCAACCAGTCCTACCCCCAGTGGTCGGGGCGTCTTCCCTGACCGCCTTTGCCCCGGAGACTGGACCATGCCCTTATCAGTGTGCGCGGGTGCTCGATTTTCGGCATCCGCATTGCGTAGAGAGGAGGTTACCCTATGAAGACACTTGGCACCCTTGCGCTGGCCGGATGTTCGCTCGTTCTGCTGACCCAATGCGCTTCTCAAGATGATGTACAGAGTTTGCAATACCAGCTTCGGGCGGTCAACCAGAAGCTGGAAAATGTGAAGAGTACCACGGTCAACCAGATGCAGCAGCGTCAGGCCAGTTCGGTCAGCAAAATTGACCAGATGGAAGACGAGGCCATGCGTATTCGTTCCAGCCTGGAGGAGAATTCCTCGCAAACCATGCAGTTTCGCGAACAGGTCAACCAGAATATCGCCAACCTGCAGGCTGCAGTGGACAACAACCGCAAAGAATCGGATGCCAAAGTTTCCGAACTCAATCAGCGCGTCAGCGTGCTTGAGGAAAAACTGGCCACGGTGGTGCAGAATTTCACCAGGATCCAGCAGGACCGGATCGCCGATGCCGAACGCAAGGCCAAGGCCGCCGCGGAGAGGGCCGAGGCTGCAAAACAGCGGGCTGCGGCCGCCAGTACCGTGACCAGAGTTACACCGCAATCAACCCCATCCAGCCAGGGGGCCGGGAGCATGGTCCGTGTGAGCCCTTCGGGAAAAAAGACCCGAATAGCGGTCCCGAAGAGTGAAGAGGTTCCCTCGACACGAAAGGTCAGTGCGGCCTCCACCGAACCCCCGGTTGAAGCCAGTGCACCGGTCAAAACCGTGGCAACCAGCAGGGCCCCTGCCCCTGAAAAGGCAAGCGTTCCAGAAAAGTCGAGCGCTACCTCCGGCGCAGATCCCTTTTCCAAGGGGATGAACGAGTATAAAGGCAAGAACTACAAGGCCGCCTATAAATCCTTTGAGCAGTCGTTGTCCTCCGACCCCACCGGATCCCAGGCCGGGAAAATCCTCTATTACATGGGAGAATCTCTCTACAATCAAGGGGAATATGATCTTGCCATCCTTGATTATCAGAAGGTTATTTCCAATCACAGCAAGGATTCTCACACCCCGAGTGCACTGCTGAAACAGGGGATGGCTTTTGAAAAGCTGACCGACAACGAGACCGCCAAGATCATTTATAAGAAGCTGATCAACGATCATCCCGGCAGCACCGAAGCCTCGCAGGCCAAAGACCGGTTGAAAAAATTGTAAGCAGTCCTCTTGGCCGCCGTTAAAAAGCAACGGCTGGACGCGCTCCTGGTGAGGCGCGGTCTGGCCGAGGACATCGAGACCGCGCGCAGACTGATTGGGGCCGGTGTGGTGCTGATCAATGAGATGGTCAATGACAAGGTCGGCGCGCAGGTAGCCGCTGATGCCACCATCAAGGTGAAGACCGGACGGCGCTATGTGAGCCGGGGTGGGGATAAGCTGGAATCTGCGCTCACGGCACTGCCCCTTGACCCCACCGGTCTGATCTGTGCCGATATTGGCAGTTCCACCGGCGGGTTCAGTGACTGTCTGCTCCAGCATGGGGCGCAAAAACTGTACTGCGTCGACGTCGGCTACGGGCTGCTCGACTGGAAACTGCGTAGTGATGCGCGGGTGGTGGTCATTGAACGGACCAATGCCCGGTACCTGAGCCGGGAACATATTCCGACACCGATTGATCTGGCCGTGATCGATGCCTCGTTTATCTCTCTTGAACCCCTGCTGCCGCCGCTGATTCCACTTTTTGGGGAGCATCCGGTGCGTATTCTCGCCCTGGTCAAGCCGCAGTTTCAACTCCCCCGTGAACTGATTGAACGAGGGGGCGTGGTGACCGATGCACAGCTCCATCGACAGGCCCTGGCCATGGTGGAGGGGTTTGGGCACGAGTTGGGATTGCACTGCGCCAGGATAGTGCCTTCATGCGTCCGCGGCACCAAGGGCAACCAAGAATTTTTTATGCTCCTCACCGGGATGACGGCTGGGGAGCCAGATGAAATGAACATCGGGGAATAGGAGACGGAAGGAATGACGGGTTTGTTGCTGAGAAAAATTTTATGGACATTGGCGGGGTCGCTTTTGCTGGTCCCAACGCTGTGGGCGGCCGAGTATATGAGCGTTGCCCGCGATGGCATCAACATTCGTTCCGGTCCAGGAACCAACTCGGATGTGCTTTTTGAACTGCCGCTGGGATACCCGCTTGAAGTCATCGGCCGTGAAGGCCAGTGGATCAAGGTGATGGATTATGAAGGCGATAAAGGCTATGTCATCGAGAGTCTCTTGAGCAAGACACCCTACGTCGTGGTCAAGACCAAGGAGGGCAACGTCCGCAGCGGCCCCAGCACCAAGGATGCAGTGGTCGGCAACGTCACCAAGGATGTCATCTTTAAAAAGGTGGAAGAAAAGGGTGATTGGATCAAGGTCAGCCATCCCCAGTTGAACGGATGGGTTCACAAAACCCTGGTCTGGCCGAACTGAAGGATTTTTGCGATTTTTTCAGGCAAATAGATTTTTCCGGGTTACGGGTAAAGAAAAGGCGCTGCAGTCTCACTGCAGCGCCTTTTTCCGTGGAGGCGCTTCCTTTACCCTTGCTTCACTTTGGGGATAAAGATTGCGTCAGGGTCGAGCACGTCATGAATGAAGTGTAACTCCTCGCGGGTTGGGGGAAGGGTGTCCCCGTTCACCCGGGAGACGTCGAGGTCGAACTGGCAGAGATCCCTGATTTCCGCTACGGTCTTGCCGGGATGGCAGGTGTCCAGGTACATGTGGCCGTCGTGTGCATCGAAGCGGAACACCCCGGCCGTACTGATGATGGCCGAGGGGCCGCCGCGGAAGGCGGCCCCGTAGAGCTCCCGCCGGTGGACCCACTCGCCGCCCGGCCATCGCTTCACCCGCCAGCCGGGACTGGTGATATAGCTCACCTGCTCGACGAACCGCCGCTTTTCATGCACCATGATGAACACCGTGCGCCGGGCAAAGGAGTTGATGTCAGGGTTGCCGCCGCTGCCGGTGAGGCGCAACTCGGGATCGAGATAGTTGCCGATGCAGGTGGTGTTGACGTTACCGTACTGATCCACCTCGGCTCCGCCCAGGTATCCTAGATCCACATAGCCGCGTTGGGCAATGGAAAAAGCGTCGTAGAGACCCGAGGATCGTGAGGCGCCGGATTCGCAGCGGGCATCGCCCACCGAGGTCGGCAGTTCCGGCGGGCGTCCGTCCAGGGTCCCGGCCTCGAAGATCAGTTTCAGGTTCGGGGCATGGGTCTTCTGCGCCAGCATGATGGCCACCATGGGCAGGCCGGTCCCGGCGAAAACAATCTCATTGTCCTGCACCTCGCGTGAGGCAGCGCAGCACAGCAGGTCCGCCAGATTATATTCTTCGGGCGATGCGTAATTGCTCATGATTCTCTCCCTCTCAATGGCGGGGTTTGTAGTTCAGCGCGGTATTGGCCTTCAGGTTCAGCATCCGCGGCCAGCCGAGTTTCTCCAGATAGCTGATGTGGTCCATGCCGAAGATCCACTCCTCGGCAAAGGCGTTGAAGCCTTCCTGGGTGCGGGTTCTGGAATAGAAATCCTTGAGAAAGGCGCCGTCCACGTCGTATTTACCGAACATGCCGGTGGGATGGGCTCCATAGGGGCATTCGAGGATATAGTCGACCTCGAAACTGGCAATGGTGTTGTGAAAGGCATCGCGGCGGAGATATTCCTCAGGCACGATTTCCTCGGCAATGGCGATGGTGATGTCGGCAGCGCGGCAGGCCTCGGGATCGGAATAGAGCTGCCCTGCCACCCGCACCGTGCCCTCCTCACCCACCTGCTGTACGCAGAGCACGGCCACATCGACCTTGACCGCCGGGATCAGCACCTGGGAACCGGCATCGAAGAAGGGGTCGTCGGCAAAGATGTATTTCTGTTTGGCGATCCGCTTGCCGTCGCGTTTGCCGGCCCGACCGAGCATGTCGAACTCCGGGTTGTGGATGTCGGTTCCGAGTGAGGTCTGGGTGACCGCGTAGGGTGCGCCCTGGGCAGCGGCGGCAAAACGGAACATCATTTCCGCATGACTGTAATCCTCGACGATGATCTCTTTTGTGCCTACCTTACGCGAGAGGTTCGCCCCGTACTTGCCGTAAAGTTCATGACCGACCCAGCACGATTCCCAGATGTCGACACAGCCTGCGCCGACCAGAAATTCGGTCTGCGGGCCGCCGTTGACCTCGATCAGATGTAGACCTCGCCGCTTCTGGCGGATCAGTTCGTAGACCAGGGCAAAGGGCCGCCGCCAGATGGTGAAGCCGGAAAAGGTCAGGCTCGAGCCGTTTTTGACGATCTCGGCTGCCTGCTGCAGGGTGATGCGTTTATCGGTGCGCATAGCGTTCTCCTTGATATGCTCAGGCTGCAAGCCCGCGCAGGATCTCGCGGGAGATGATCAGCCGCTGAATTTCACTGGTCCCCTCGTAGATGGTGGTAATGCGGGCATCCCGGGCAAAACGTTCAATGGGAAAATCGGTGGTGTAGCCGTAGCCGCCGAGCATCTGCAGGGCGTTGTAGCAGGCGCGGTTGGCGCTCTCGGTGGCATAGACCTTGGCCATGGAGGCCTCCTTGGCATAGGAGCGGCCCTGTTCCTTGCGGAAGGCGGCGTTCATCAGCAGCAGGCGGGCAGCCTCGAGTTCGGTGTAGGAGTCGGCGATCATCCACTGGATTGCCTGAAAGTTGCTGATCTTCTGCCCGAACTGTTGCCGGTCGTTGGCATATTTGGTGGCATGGTCCATGGCGGCCAGGCCGAGGCCCAGACCCAGGGAGCCGATGCCGATGCGCCCCCCCGCCAACTCGCCCACGGCAATGCGGAAGCCGTCGTTGGGCTTGCCCATCATGGCTTCGGCGGGCACGCGGCAGTTGTCGAAGATCAGTTCGTTGGTGGCCGAGGCGTGCTGGCCCATCTTGTGCTCTTCCTTGCCGATGGTGAGCCCCGGTGTTCCGGCCTCGATCAAAAAACAGCTGATGCCCTTTCCCTTGGGCGCCTCCTTGTCGGTCACCGCCCAGACCACGAACACCCCGGCATAGGGGGCGCTGGTGATGAAGATCTTGGAGCCGTTGATCACATAGGAGTCACCGTCCTTGATCGCGGTGGTGACCATACCGGAGGGATCGGAGCCGGCGCAGTTTTCGGTCAGGCCAAAGCTGCCCGCTGCATATTCGCCGGAGCAGATCTTGGGAATGTAGGCCTGTTTCTGCTCCTCAGAGCCGATGGCCTGGATCACCTCGCAGACCATGTTGTTCACCGACACGGTGACCGCAGTGGAGGCGCAGGCCCGGGCGATTTCGGTCATGGCCACGCTGAAGGCCACCACGCCGGCCTCGGATCCTCCGTACTCTTCCTTGATATTGAGGCCCATGAAGCCGAGCTCGGCCAGTTTTTTCAGATTGGCGAGCAGGGTGGTCCGGTCCTTTTCCGCATCGAGCTTGGCCGCCACCGGTTCGAGTTCGGTCTTGGCAAAGTCACGGGCGGTTTCCTGGATCAATTTTTGTTCTTCGTTTAAGTCGAGATTCATCGCATTGCTCCTTGTTGCGCTCAATCGATCACACATTCCATTTGCATAGCTCTTCCGGACAATCGGCTCGCAGATCGAGCCGAGGGGGGCTGACAAACAGCATCGAACCGGCCAAGTTTCCCGTTGGGTTCCGGTTCACAGACCGCCGGTTCACAGCGGCAGGGGGGTGACGAAGTTGCTGCCGGGACTTACCTCTTCACGATCATGGCCACGGCCTCGCCGCCGCCGAGGCAGAGCGAAACCAGGCCGTTTTTCTTGTTTTGGCGCACCATCTCATGCAGCAGGGTCACCAGCAGGCGGCAGCCGCTGGCGCCGATGGGGTGGCCCAGGGCGACCGAGCCGCCGTTGACGTTGACTTTGGCCGGATCGAGTTCAAGGGTCTTGAGCGCGGCCACGGTGGAGCCGCTGAAGGCCTCGTTGATCTCGTAGAGGTCGATCGCGTCTCGGGAAAGTCCTTCCTTGGCCAGGCACTTGGGCACCGCCCAGATGGGAGCGACCAACACATACTTCATATCGATCCCGCAGGAGGCCTGGGCGCCGATGGTGGCCATGATGGTACAGCCAAGGGCCTCGGCTTTTTCCCGGCTCATGACCACCACCGCAGCCGCGCCGTCGGAGATGATCGAGGCGTTGCCGGCGGTGGTGACGCCACCCTCTTGAAAGGCGGGCTTCATTTTCGCGAGTTGCTCGTATCCGGTTTTCTGGGGGCATTCGTCCTTCCAGAACACCTTGGGATCGCCCTTCCGCTGCGGGATTTCCACTGCCATGATCTCGTCATCGAATTTGCCTGCGGCCTGGGCGGCGAGCGTGCGGCGGTAGGACTCGGCCGCATAACGATCCTGCTCTTCACGAGTGACCTCATACCGTTCGGAGCAGAGTTCGTTGGAGATGCCCATGTGGAAGTCATTGACGATATCCCACAGACCGTCGTGGACCATGTGATCGTGCATCGTCGCATCGCCCATGCGATAGCCGAATCGGGCCTTGTCCAGGTAAAAGGGTGCCATGGACATGTTCTCCATCCCGCCGGCCACGACCACCTCGGCATCGCCGAGTTGAATCGCCTGGGCCGCCAGCATCACCGCCTTGAGGCCCGAGCCGCAGACCTTGTTGATCGTAATCGCCTCGACCTCCCAGGGGAGACCGGCCTTGATCGCCGCCTGTTTCGCCGGGTTCTGGCCATACCCGCAGGGCAGGACCATGCCCATGATGGCTTCGTTTACTTCTACCTTGGCAATGCCTGCGCGGCGAATGGCCTCATCGATGATCAGCCCACCGAGGGTGGTGGCGCCCATGGTGGAAAGGGATCCATTAAAACTGCCCAGGGGCGTTCGCACCGCACTGACAATCACTGCTTCTCGCATGGTGTTCTCCTTGTGTGTTCAACCGGGAAAGGAATGGCTGAGGAGGCAGGAAACCCGCCTCCATGCCCCGTGCTCAGGGCAAGCAGTGGCCGTAGGAAAGACAACAGGTGGGGTGGCCGGGCTGCGCTGCCAAGTCATTGGGTCGCAGTTGTTGAGCATATGCTGTGCCAATAAAGAGTTGTTGCTTTATCGTGCTGATATTTCGTTTGTAATGAGGTGTTATTGCGCGTTGCCTGGATGGGCGATGTAGAGCAAATGCTTTATTGGGAGGTCGATTTGGAAGCGGAAAGGGAGGAGGTGGCCCGGAAAAGATGTTTTTTCGGTGGGTTGGCTGCTATGAAGCAAATGCTTCACTCAGGCCGGGCAAAAGAGAGCATATCGATGAAAAACGGGGCCAGGGTCGCCAGGGGGAGGGCTTAGAGCTTGTATTTGTCGATGCGGTAGATGAGGGTCGGCCTGGAAATATTCAGCAGTTTTGCCGCCTTGCTTTTATTGCCCTTGCTGTGCTCCAGGGCCTGTGCAACCAGGTGGCGGTTGAGTCGTTCAAGGTCAATGCCCTCGGGGGGAAGGTTGATCTGCTGCAGGGGATAGTGCGACAGGGGCGCATGGAGCACCGCACCCAAGAAGGCGAGA
The DNA here is from genome assembly GCF_963665445.1 of uncultured Desulfobulbus sp. Classification (GTDB taxonomy): domain Bacteria; phylum Desulfobacterota; class Desulfobulbia; order Desulfobulbales; family Desulfobulbaceae; genus Desulfobulbus. The sequence continues at coordinate 920,658 of NZ_OY762276.1, forward strand.
TGTTCGGCACGTATGCTCTCGCCCTCTTCCATGAGCACCACCCGTTCAATCGCGTTTTTCAACTCGCGGATATTGCCGCGCCAGCTGTATTCGATGAGCATGTTGCGTGCCTGCAGGTCAATGCTGCGGAAGTGCTTGCCGAATTTTTGGTTGAAGGCATGCATGAAGACCAGGGCCAGGGGAATGATGTCCGCCCTTCGTTGTGCAAGCGGCGGCACGGTCACCTTGGCCACGTTGAGCCGGTAGTAGAGATCCTCGCGAAAGGCCCCCTTCTCCACCAGGGTCTCGAGGCGTTTGTTGGTGGCGGCGATGATGCGCACATCTACCCTGATTTTGCGGGAATCGCCCACCGGATAAAATTCGCGCTCCTCGAGAAAGCGCAGCAGTTTGACCTGGGCCTCGGGCAGCAGCTCGCCGATCTCATCCAGCAGCAGGGTGCCGCCGTCGGCCAGTTCGATCTTGCCCTGCTTGCCCTCGGCCAGGGAGCCGGTAAAGGCGCCCTTGCCGTAGCCGAACAGTTCGCTTTCCAGCAGTTCTCTGTTGATCGCCCCACAGTTGATGCCGACAAAGGGTTTGTCGAAGCGGCGCGACTGGTGGTGAATGGTCCGCGCCACCACCTCCTTGCCCACACCGCTCTGGCCTTCGATCAGGACCGTGGTGTCATCGCTCTTGGCCACCTTGGCGGCAAAGGTAAACACAGCCTTGATCGCTTCGCTCTCGGCCACCACCTCCTGGAGATGAAACTGACCAAGGACGCCCTGGCGCAGCTTTTCGACCTCCTTTTTCAGCCAGACCGTTTCCAGGGCCTTGGCCACCACCAACTCGAGCATCTCCATCTCAAGCGGCTTGACCAGGTAATCATAAGCCCCCTGGCGCATGGAGGTGATCACGGTCTGGATATCCTCGTAGGCGGTCATCATGATCACCAACAGACTCTTTTGTTGTTCTTTGATCGCCTGCAGGGTCTTGATGCCATCCATGCCGGGCAGGCGTATATCGAGCAGGACCAGATCCACCGCGTTATGGCCAATGATCTCCAGCGCCTCTTCGCCGCTTCCGGCAATGAGGGTTTGATACTGCTCACTGAGGATGTTGTCGAGCGCGGTCTGGAGCAGGCTGTCGTCGTCGACGATCAGGATGGTGTAACGGTTCATGGGGACTCCGTGGCTGGAGAGATCGGAAACCTGAGGGTAAAGGTGGTGCCGCTGCCTTCCTTGCTGCTCACCTCCACCTGGGCCCGATGTTGTTCGAGAATTTTGTGGACAATGGAAAGCCCCAGGCCGGTGCCGTCTGCCTTGGTGGTGAAAAAGGGGTTGAAGATGGTGGCGAGGTGATCGGCCTGGATCCCCACGCCATGGTCCCGACAATGCAACACCACCATGGACGTGTCATCGGATCGGTTGCGGCTGGCGCTCAGATCGATGATGCCGCCGTCGGGCATGGCCTCCATCGCGTTGAGCAGCAGGTTGACCACCACCTGTTGGATCTGGTGGGCATCGCAGATGACCGGCGGCAGGTCGTCTGCCAGGTCGCAGCACACCTCGACCCTGTTTTTCTTGAGCTGGGAATCGATCAGGGCCATGGATTCCTGAACAATGGCGGCCAGGGGATTGGGCTTGAGCTGTGGGTGCGAGGGCTTGGCAAAATCAAGCATCCCCTTGACCAGGGTGCGGATGCGGTTGACCCCCTGCTGGATATCGTTGGTCAGCCTGCGGGCCGGATCGGACTCGGGCAATTTTTTGGCCAGGAGCTGCACGTTGAAATAGATGGAGGCCAGGGGGTTGCGAATCTCGTGGGCGACACCGGCGGAAAGCTGTCCCAGGGAGGTCAGCCGGTCGATGCGCCGCATCAGGAGTTCGTTTTTTTTCTCTTCGGTCAGGTCGCGGACGATGAGCATGGCGCCGATGAGCGCCCCCTGATGGTTGCGCAAAAGCGATGAGGTGATGCCCAGTACGCCGTTATCCGTCTCTTTTCCAGGCCAGCGGATCTCCTTGCGGTTGACCACGGCCAGATCCTCCAGGGCGAGTCTGGCGATGCGCTGCATTTCCTCGCCGAACACCGGGCCCACCTGGCTCCCTATGGCCTGGTCGCGGCGGATGGAAAAGATTTCTTCGGTGCGGCGGTTGAGCGAGGTGATCTCCTGTCTGAGGTTGATCGAGATCATGGAGTTGGGAGAACTCTCCAGGATGTTTTCGCGAAAGTTGCGTTCGGTCATCACCTGGTCGTAGAGGCGCAGGTTACGGATCAGTCCGGCGCTGTGACCGGCATAAATGGTCAGCAGTTTCAGATCGTCCTCGCTGAAAGCCGTGCTTTGCTCGCTGTCGACCTGCAGCACACCCAGGACCTTTTTTTCATTGATCAGCGGCACAGCGAGCACAGGTCCGACAATCTCCGCGCAGAAAGGATAGGGTTCGGCCGCTGCAGCCGTATGGAGGAGTAGCGATCGAGCCTCCGCAGCCACCCAGCCCACGACCCCGTCACCGATTTTAAATCGCATCCAGCTGTTGTTGCGGGAATTTTTTCCCTGTTGTGCGGAGAGCACCAGCTCGCCCCCTTCCTCATCGACAAGAAAGAGGCGGGCGCTGGTTCCTTGGGTCAGATTGAGTGCGCTGCTGCAGATCATCTGCAGCAGTTTACCCAGGTGAAAGGTGGAACTGGTCTGGTGGCTGATCTCCTGCAGGGTGAGGAGCTGGCTGATTTTCTGCTTGTTTTGCTCCTGCAATCGGGCGTTTTCAATGATGATGCTCGCCTGGTTGACAAAGGTGGTGAAGGCGTTGATATCCTTGCGGCTCAGCTTGAGGGGGAGGGTATCCTTGTCCGCGGCAACCAGGCCTATCACATCCTTTTTGATCTTCAGCGGCACGGCAATGGTGGAGACACGCTCCATCAGCTTGCTCACCCTGAGGTCGATCGGAGTCAAGTCCTTGTCGGTGCGGTAATCGCGCACATAGATGGTGCGCCCGAAACGGGCCACCCGGGTTTCGACGCAGTCCTGGTCGAACAGCCGGTAGGGATAGCGCGCCGCCCGTTTGGAGGCCTGGCTGCTGAAGCCGTGGATATGGGTGCACTCGAGCAGGTCCCGGTCTTTGTCGGTGAGGAAGATCGCCATGCGGGTAAAGCCAAAGACCTGGCAGGTCTCCTTGACGATCGAGGTGAGGATGCGGTCAAGGGAGAGCGGCCGGGTCAGCAGGGTGCTGATCTTATGAATGGAGGTGAGCAGGATATCCTTGGTCTGTTTATCGGCAAGGAGGCGTTGCTCCCTCCTGCCACCAGTCATTGCGGCCATAGGTTTCGGGGCTGGGGTAGTCGGCATGGGGGTGAAATAGATGCGAAAGCCGTTGAAATTCATGGCGGACAATCGTAGATTCTCACCGTTTGATCGGTTTTATACCCCGCTTTCCCGGGATCCGTCAAACGGTGATGGGCCCTGCAGGGCGTAACTGGGGCAGGCCTCGACAAACTCTGTGATGAGAAGCCTGGAATTTTACCTTCCCGGCTTTCAACGATAAAGACAACCTAGGGAGACTTTCATGCATCGTGCGCTCCAGTTTTTCTGTCTGTTTTTGGCTGCCGGCTCTGGGCTGCTCGCCCTTGCCGCACCGGCCTGGTCCCTGGATGATGGGGGAGAGATTCTCGTTGGCCGCATCACTGCTGTCGAGGGAGAGCTGCTCCGCTATCTTCCGGAGGGAAAAAATTGGGTCCAGACCAGCGTTGATGCCCCCTTTGGCCTGGAAGATGCCCTATACAGCGGTGAGGGCTCCAGGGCCGAGTTCATTTTTCCCAACAACACCTGGATGCGTATCGGCGCCAACACCCAGGTGCAGATGGTCGACCTCGTCAGCGATGCCACCACCGTCGACCTGGCCTCGGGGCAGGCGCGACTGTACAACAGAAGCCGTACCGCCATCATCAAGGCGACCACCCCCTTTGGAGCGGTGGTGGCCTCTGCAGACGCCGTCTTTGATCTCCTGGTGAACGACGAGTCGCTGGTCGTGTTCCCGCTGCGGGGGGCGATCGAATTTGTCCACCAGGGAACAGGGCAACGGTATTCCCTGCGCGAGGGGGAGAGTGCGCTCGTTGCCGATCCTCAGACCGTCAGGGCTGGCAGTGGCACCCCGGAGCCGGGTTGGGATGCGTGGAACAGCCAGCGCGAGGCACTCTGGGACGGGCGGATGCGTTCGCAGGATGCCTATGCCAATCTCCTGCCGGAGCCGCTTCGTTATCAGGCCTACACCCTGGAAGAAAACGGACGTTGGGAGCGGGTCTACTACAATGGCGGCTATCGCGACATGTGGCGTCCCACCCGGGTCGCCGGCGGCTGGCAGCCCTATACCGTGGGCAGCTGGGTGGAGTATTACGGCGATAACTGCTGGATTCCCGCGGAATCCTTTGGCTACCTGACCCACCACTACGGATCCTGGGTCTATGTCGATACCGTACGGAGTTGGTACTGGATGCCGCCGACGGTCCGGGCCTCTGGTTCAACCTCGGGTTTTCTCCTCGGCTTTTCCTGGTATCCGGGACGGGTTGCCTGGTTCAGCCGCGGAACCGAGATCGGTTGGATCCCGCTTGCGCCCAATGAATATTATTACGGGTATCGCCACTGGGGATACCGCACCAAGGTGATCAGCCGCCATGTGCCGATGATCAATCTTGCCCGTTACCGCTACCTGGGCCATGCCTCTGTGGTCGGTCGGGACCAGTTTTATCGCCAGCATCGGTTCTCCCCTGGTATTCGCCGGGATTTGCACCATAACCAGGCCTTTGTTCAGTTCCAGCCGATAACCGACTGGAGCGCATTCAAAACGGAGCGGCGCCGCGTTGATGCGCAGGTGCGTGGCCCGGTGCAGAGACCGGAGACCGTGAACCTTGATCGGGTGCGTCACAACCAGCAACGATCCCAGGCCGGTGGACGTCATGATCGGCAACGTATTGAACAGGATCTCCGTCGAGCTCAGCGCGGCGAGGCGCGGCCTGCCGTGGACGAGGGGCAGGGGGGCCGGGAAGGGGCCGACGCAAGACGGAATGAGCCTCGCCAGGGTGGGGAGGCACTGCGCCATATGGACCATCTGGACCAACAGCGCGGCCTCTCGCCGCAGGCGCCAACTCGGCCCAATCAACCGCGAAACCGCATGGATGAGCAGGGGGATTCGTCGTGGATTAGAGAGCAACGCACACCTGCCAAATCCTCGGGGGCAGTGCAGGGCACCCGTGGAGAGGAGACCCGGGAATTGCGCCGGGAGCGTTCGTTCAATCAGGAGGAACGCTCCGAGCAGTTGCGGCCACGACAGGAGGAGACCCGACAGGGATCACGGGAGCCAAGAGCGATGGAGCAGGGAGGGCGAAGCGGCGAGCGCGATGGGCAACGACTGCAGATGCGGCAGCAATCCACGCCGGAGGGTGATGTCCGCCGTCAGGGAGAGATGCGCGAACCTTTCGAGCGGCAACAGATGCGCCAGGAGCAGCAACCTCAGCAGCGGCGGCAGGAAATGGAGCCGGGACAGGGCCGGGAACAACAGCGCCGCAACGTTGACCGGCCAGCGCATGAGCGGCAGGAGTCGAGAAACCGCGATGACCAGCCTCAGCAGCGCCGTCACGGGCGGACCCCGGACGACCCGCGCAACCAGCAGCCGTAACAGAGAGGAGAACCGCTTATGGAACCTACGATGCCGATGGGGCGTGGCTGATGACTTCCTTGCTGTGTCCTGACCGGATGGCGTCCTGCAGGCTCTGCCCACGTCAATGCGGGGTCGATCGAAGTGGAGGAGGCAGCGGATTTTGCCGTATGGGGGATGGTTTCGGCATAGCCTCCATCACCCTCCACCGGGGCGAGGAGCCGGTGCTCAGTGGGACCAAGGGGGTCTGCAATGTTTTTTTCGGCCACTGCAACCTGCGCTGCCTCTACTGCCAGAACGTGCAGATCTCCCGCAACGAGAGCCCGGTCAAGTGCGGCGATTGGACGCTTGACCGCATTATCCAGGCGATTATTGCGATGCTCGAAACCGGGGTCGAACGGCTGGGGTTTGTTTCCCCCTCGCACATGGTCCCGCAGATGGTGGCCATCATCCGAGGGCTGCATCAGCGGGGGTATCACCCGGTCGTGGTCTACAACTCCAACGGCTACGATCGGGTGGAGACCCTGCGGGCCCTGGAGGAGTGGGTTGATGTCTACCTGCCGGATTGTAAATACAGCGATCCGCATCTGGCTGGCCAGTGGTCGGGGGCGGCAGACTATCCCGAGGTCGCCAGCCGGGCCCTCAAGGAGATGTACCGCCAGAAGGGCAACCTGCTCCACCTCGACGATCAGGGGTTGGCACTGCGCGGGATGATCGTCCGCCATCTGGTCCTGCCCGGGGCGGTGGACAACAGCCTGGGCGTGCTTCGATTTCTTGCTGGGGAGATCTCCAGCAAACTGACCCTTTCCCTGATGAGCCAGTACCAGCCTATCACCGAGGTGGCTGCCTTGGATCCTTTGGGGCGTCATCTTTTGCCGGAAGAATATACCCAGGTGGTGGAGGAGATGGTCCGGCTCGGCTTTGACAATGGGTGGGGCCAGGACTTTGCCAGCGCCGGCCATTACAATCCTGATTTTGCAGCGGATTCACCCTTTGGTGAGTGACACTTCCCGCCTCCCGCACACGGCTTGATGCGTTGAGGGGCGGGCGGCCAGAAAATGTTGAGGGCGACTACTGCAGACTGAGCAGGTAGGTGCGGAGGTTGATGTTCTTTTTGCTGAGCCCGAGTTTGCCCCGCAGCTTTTTGCGGTGAAAACTGATCGTGGCCAGGGACACCCCCAGCACATCGGCAATCTCCTGACTGCTTTTGCCCTGGCGCACCAGGGCAGCCACCTCGATCTCCTGCGGGGTGAGAAGGAGGTTGGTGGTGGAGAGCCGGTTGAGAAAGGGCGAGACCACCTCGCTGAGGTGGTTTTGAATGATATCCACCAGCGTCAGCTGTCGCTGGTCCAGGGAGCTCTGTTGGAGTTTTTCCAGGGCAGGAACGGCCAGTTCGCGTATATTGGCCACGATTCGCTCTTCCATCTGCTCCTTGTCCCGTTGCCGCTGTTCGAGCAACACCTTCAGGGCAATATTGGTTTCCTCCAGTTTTTCCGTCTTCTGCTGCAGTTCTTCTTCCTGGCGGCGTAGTTTTTCCTGGGCGAGCATGATCGGGGTGATGTTTTCGTGGGTGACGATGACCCGTCTGGCCTGGCTGTCGCGGTAGGGCACCACGCGTAGGCTGTACCACCGTTTCTCCTCGGCCGAATGGCAGGGGTATTGGGTAAGGAATTCGGCAATTTCTCCGGCGATCACCTGGCGGATGGCACGGCTGATGAGGTGCGCCTCTCCCCCGTCGCAGGTCCCGGTCTCGCAGGTGGCCAGATAGTTGAGTCCCACGCAGTTCACCGGTTCGGGCATGCCGTTTTCCCGCGCGAATTCCTGCCAGGCGCGGTTGGTTTCGACAATGATCCCGTTTTCGTCGAGAACGGCCACATGGGTTGAAAGTGAGTCGACAATCACCCTGTACATCGCATCAGCTGCCATGCGCACTCCGTTTTTTTTGTTCCCCTTGGTCGTCTTGATCCTTCAGCGTGCACAATCCGAATCATCAGTGCATTTTGCCCTTGCCAAAACCGGGCAAACAATGGCATGTTGCCACATTATGCATATCTCGCACAAAATGAACGGTGCAGGCGATCGGCCGAATACGGTCATCCTTGGCTGCGGCAATGTCCTTTTGGGGGACGACGGCTTTGGCCCGGCAGTGATCGAACGGCTGCTGCAACATGGATTGCCCGGTACGGTGCAGGCCATTGATGTCGGCACTTCGGTCCGTGAATACCTGTTGGATTGCCTCATGGCGCCCGAGCTTCGCCCCTCCCACCTGGTGGTGGCGGATGCCGCCTACCGCGAAGGATTGCAGCCGGGAGAACTCCTGCTCTGCCGGCCGGCCGATCTGCCCCTGTGCAAGGTGCACGACTTTTCCCTGCACCAGTTTCCCACGGTCAATTTGCTGGCGGAGCTGGAGGCGGAAACTGCCATCGAGGTTGTCTTGGTTTTGGCCCAGGCCGCCACCCTGCCCGAGGCGATCGCACCGGGGCTTACCCCGGTGATGATTCGTGCCGTGGAGACGGCCACCGAGATGATACTGCAACGAATTGAGCAAGATGTCACCCCTTTTTCCACCGGCACGGATGATGCCGCCGCGGAGTGTGTTTCATGATATATGAGGCCAAGGTCAATGATTTGGCCGATGAATTCGGTGTCCATCGCAATACCATCCGTAACTGGATCAACTCCGGTGTTCTACCGGCCCAGGAGGGGCCCGGGCGCCGATACCTGATCCAGTGGGAGGACTACAAACGGCTGTGCGACAAGTACGGACGGGAGCCGCGGATCTCACCGGATCCGGGTGTTGCCGGCGAGACCGCCCAACCCGCGGCGGTCAATGCACCCAATGCGGTGCGCCTGGAGCAAAAGCACAACCCGCTCTATACCGCCCCCCTGCTGGCTGATATCTGCCTCACCTGCGGTTCCTGCGCCGGGGCCTGCCCCATCTCCGGGGTCGATGACCTTGACCCGCGCAAGATCATCCGCATGGCCTTTTTCGGCATGGAAGAGGAGCTGGTGGAGAGCGACTGGCCCTGGAAGTGCACCATGTGCGGCAAGTGTGAAGTGGTCTGCCCGATGAATGTGGAGATCCTCCAGCTGATACGCCGCATCCGTGCCCGCCGCGACCGCGACAAGGTGCCGGCCGCCATTCAGAAGGGGGTGATCACCTGTCTGGAAAAGGGCAACAACCTCGGCATTCCCAAGGATGATTTCCTCGGCCTGGTCAAGGACCTCGGCCAGGAACTCTCCGACGACTGCTGCCCCGGCTTCGTCACCCCGATCGATGTCCGCGGTGCCCGCATGCTGGTGACGATCAACTCCAAGCTGCCCTTTGCCGAGCCGGACACCCTGACCTGGTGGTGGAAGATTTTTTACGCCGCCGGCGAATCCTGGACCATCTCTTCAGAGTATTGGGAAGGCGTCAATTGGGCCCTGCATTCAGGCGATTACAACGCGATGCGCACCATCGTCAAGCGTATCATCGACAATATCGAGCGGCTCAACTGCAAGGCCCTGCTCCTGCCGGAATGCGGCCATGCCTACTACGCCACCCGTTTTGCCCTGGAACGTTGGTTTCCCGAATCCCTGCAGCAATTCAAGGTCTACACCGTCTTTGACCTGCTGCTGGAGTATATCAACCAGCGGCGGATCATTCTCGATCCCTCCCGCAACAGCAAGCTGACCACCTTTCACGACTCCTGCAATTACGGCCGTAAATCGTTGAAAACCTTTGGTCATGGCTATTTTGACGAGGCCCGTACCCTGACCCGGGCCTGTTGTGCCAACTATGTGGATCTGATTCCCGATCGGGAGGAAAATTACTGCTGCGGTGCCGGCGGCGGTGCCTGGGCCTCCCCCTTTGGTGCGGAACGGGTCTTTCACGGACGGATGAAGGCACGCCAGATCAGTGCCTCCGGGGCAAAGGTGGTGGTCACCGCCTGTCAGAACTGCCGCGATCAACTGCAGGTGTCGCTGGCACGCGAATTCAACCTCAACATAGAGGTCATGTTTTTATGGGAGCTGGTGGCGAAATCACTGATTATGCCCAAGCGTATCGTCGGAGAGGTGCAGCATGGCTGATCAGTCCATGAACGGCTCGGTCCTGGTGGTGGGCGGCGGGATCTCAGGTATGCAGGCCGCGCTTGACCTGGCCGACTCGGGATTTTTTGTCTATCTGGTGGAGAAATCCGGGGCCATCGGCGGTTCCATGCCCCAGTTCAACAAGGTTTTTCCCACCAACGACTGCTCGATGTGCATCATCGCGCCCAAGCTGGTTGAATGCGGCCGCCATCCCAATATTCGCATCATGACCCTGTCCACGGTGCAGGACGTGACCGGGACCGCCGGCAACTTCACCGTACGGGTGATCGAGCATCCCCGCTATGTGGATATGAACAAGTGCATCGCCTGCGGGCAGTGCACCGGCGTCTGCCCCAAGAGCGTGGACGACTCGTTCAACTCCAACATCGCCAAAAGAAAGGCGATCTACATCAAGTACCCGCAGGCGGTGCCGCTCAAGTACCAGATCGATGCCCAGGCCTGTATCCACCTGAAGAATCCGGGCAAATGCGGTGCCTGCGCCGAAATCTGCCCGCCCGGGGCGATCGACTTCAACGACCGGGAACGCGAGCACATCATTCAGGTGGGCTCGGTGGTCATGGCCCTGGGCTTTCAGACCTTCGACCCTTCCAAGGCCAAGGTCTGGGGCTACGGGGTCTATCCCAACGTGATCAC